>DATBKS010000060.1:0-10330 GCA_036555755.1 Thermoleophilaceae bacterium | reverse complement strand
GCGTACAGCCCCTGCACGTAGCTCTCCTTCGCCACTCCGAGCGGCACCCGGCTGTCGTTCGCGGTCGGCACGTTGAAGTCGAGGAAGCGGCCGTTCGGCTCGAGCGACTCGACGAGGTCCGACCACGGCCAGCGCGGATAGGCCGCGGCGACCGACATCGCCTTACCGTTCGGGCTCGTCCACGGCGCGAAGCCGGAGCCCTGCGACGGCAGCCGGCGGATCCGGTTGCGCAGCAGCGCGAGCTCCACGCTCTGGCCGCCGCCGTACGAGATGCCGGTGACGCCGATTGCGTCCGGCTTGGTCACGCCCTCGTCGGCGAGTACGCCCAGCAGGTACTGGGTGTCGTGCGCCTCGTAGCGCTGGTCGGCGAGGTGGATCCAGCCCTGCGCGCAGCCGACGGGCGACGCAAGCCGCGACGACGCCGACCCACACGAGTTGCCCCACCCGCGCGCGCTGTAGTTGACCACCGCGTAGCCGTGCTGCGCGAAGAAGACGTTGTTGTAGTGGAAGGTCTGGTTGCCGTCGCCGTTCGGCCCGGTGCTCGACTCGAACGCAGTCTTGTTGCCGCCCCAGCCGTGCAGCATCACGATGGTGGGGAAGGGGCCGTTGCCCGTCGCCGGCAGCGTCACGTCGACGTCGAGCGGCACGCCGTCGAAGCTCGCCACCCGCGTGGCCATGCTTCCGCCGCAGAAGCGCACGCTCTGCTGAGGCGTACAACCGCGACCGAACGGCGCCGGGTCAGCAAACGCAGGTGCCGCAAAAACGAATGCGAGTGCCACCCCACACAGCGCGAGTCCCCTCCTCACATGAGGAAGACTAAGTGCCGCAGCGGCGGTACGCGGCAGTTACTGCGGACTGTGGACCGTGGACTGCGGACTTTCCTCGATCGCGCCCGTGCCCTCGACCGTCCACCAGACCGGCAGCAGCGGCACCTGGTAGAGGCTTGCCACCTTCTCCCGGTACTCGAAGATCTCGTCCGAGTACCAGTAGCGGTCGAAGTCCGTCTTGTTGGCGAACGCCGCCATCTGGTCGAACTTCTGCGGATCGTCGCCCGAGCGGATCAGCGCCCACTCGGTGGCGCCGTAGGCGAGCACCAGCTCCGCGGCAGGCAGCCACAGCTCGAGGAACTTCTCCGCCCGGAACGGATTCGCGATCCAGTTGACGATGACGATCTGATCTCCCGCCTTGCCGATCATGCGCCCACCTCCGCGTGAATTGCGCCCGGGCCGTCGGCGGTCTTGCCGAGCCCCTCGGACTCCGCTCCCACCAGGATCGCGATCTTGCCCAGGTGCTTGTTCTCGAGCATCAGCTGGTGAGCCTCGCCCACGCCGTCAAAGCCCATGGTCCTCCACAGCACCGGACGGACCTGGCTCGTAGCCATCAGCTCGTTGGCCTTGTGGCACTCCCACGCGTTCGCGAAGTGCGAGCCGATGATCTGCTTCTGGCGCATCCACAGGTAGCGGACGTCGAAGTCGAGGTTGAAGCCTGTCGTCCCCGCGCAGATCACGACCTTGCCGAACGGCTTGACCACGAACACCGAGGTGGGGAAGGTGGCCTGCCCGACGTGCTCGAACACGATGTCGGGTGAGTCGCCGAGGATCTCCTTGACGGCCTTGCCGAAGCGCCGCGACTCCGCGAAGCGCTCCTTCTCCTCCTCGGCGCTCTCGCCGCCCTTGCGCATCATCCCCGCGAACTCGTTGCGGTTGATGTAGCCGGTGGCGCCAAGCTGCTTGCAGAGCTCGCCCTTCTCGTCCGAGGACACGACGCCGACGCAGTGCGCGCCCGCCAGCTTGCAGAGCTGGATGGCGAACACGCCGAGCCCACCGGCGGCGCCCCAGATCAGCACCTTGTGACCGGCCTGCAGCTTGCACTGGTCGATCAGCATGCGGTAGGCGGTGAAGTAGGTGAGCCCGTACGAGGCGGACTCCTCCCAGGTCAGATTCGCCGGCTTGTGGAGCAGCTGCTGCTCCTGCACCTTCGTGAACTGGGCGAACGAGCCCCAGGAAGTCTCGTAGCCCCAGATCTTCTGGGAGGGAGCGGCCATCGGGTCGTAGCCGTGCACCTCGGGGTCCTCGTAGGAGGCCTGGTTGCAGTGGATCACGACCTCGTCGCCCGGCGACCAGCGGGTCACGCCCTCGCCGACCTTCCACACGAAGCCCGAGGCGTCCGAACCGCCGATGTGATGGTCCTCGTCGGGGTGGTAGCGGAACACCGATACCGGCTTGCCGAGCGCCGCCCAGACGTTGTTGTAGTTCACGCCGGCGGCCATCACGCGCACGATCACCTCGAACGGGCCGGGCTCCGGTACCTCGATCTGCTCGAGCTGGAATGCGTCTGTGGGCTGGCCTTCGCGATCCTGGCGAATCACCCAGGCGGCCATGGTCTCAGGCAGGGTTCCGGGCTCGACGCCCACATCCGCCACGTTCGTCAGGTCAACTTGCGCCATCGTGCTGTTCGGTCCTCCGAGGTCGTTAAGAGGGGCCGGATGCTACCTGCGCCGGCTCTTGACCGCCCCCGGACCTGGGTCGAGAATGGGGAGGACCAGTGACCGAATACATCCTCCCCCGAGGCAACGCGCAGGACGTCGAGCACGCGCGATTGAGACTGCTCGAGGAGAAACTGGATCCGCTGACCAGCCAGCAGCTGGATGCGATCGGCGTCGGCGAGGGCTGGCGCTGCCTCGATGTCGGGGCCGGCGGAGGCTCGGTCACCCGGATGCTCGCCGAGCGCGTCGGCAACAGCGGCTCGGTGCTCGCCACCGACCTCGACCCGCGGATGATCGAGCCGCTGGCGGGCGAGCGCGTGGAGGTACGCCGGCACGACCTGATGGCCGAGCCGTTGCCCCAGGGCGAGTTCGACCTCGTGCACGCCCGGATGCTGCTCATCCACCTGCCCACGAGGCTCGACGCTCTGCAGCGGCTCGCCGGCGCCCTAAGACACGGCGGCTGGCTCGCGGTCGCCGATGTCGACTTCACCTCGGTCGACCTGGCGCCGACTAGCGCGACGTGGGAACGCACGTGGGCCGCCTTCTGGGATGCGACGGTCAGCGTCGGGTTGGATCTCCACTACGGAGCCCGCCTGTGCATGGACCTGCGCGCTCTGGGCCTGACGGGCGTGGAAGCCGAGTACGCCTGTACGCGTGGTTGCGGCGGCTCGCTGTCGGCGATTGTGATCTCGCTCACGCTCGAGGGCGTACGTGAGCGGATGCTCGCCTTCGGTGCGAGCGATGAGGACATAGACGAGGCTCGCCGCCTGCTCGAGGACCCCGAGAGCATGTTCCGGGGTCCGACGATCTGCGCCGCCCGCGCCCAGAAGTAGCGCCCCGCTAGCCGCACATAGATATGCGCGCCGCCGGCCTGGGCAACCGGCGACGCGCTGGGGGTGGGGTCTTGGAGGTAAGGGGTTAGACGCCGATGGCCTCAGCCGCGGCTTCCGGCTGAGTGGCGGCCTCGGGCGCCGGCTTGCGAACCGGCTGGATCAGCGTCGCGGCCACAAGCACGCCCACTGCCGCGACGGACACCGACAGCCACATGGCGCCGGTGAAGCCGTGGATGAACGCGTCGTGCGCGGCCTGGACGATCTGCTGACTGGCGTGTCCGACGCCCGTCGAGCTCTGCCCGATGTTGTCCGCGATCGCCGACTTCTGACCCGGGGACAGCGGCAGGTTCGCCAGGTTGTCCTCGAGCCGGTGACGGCTCATCGACTGGAAGATCGTGCCGAGCAGCGCCACGCCGAACGTGCCGCCGACCATGCGGTTCATCGACAGGATCCCGGAGGCCACGCCGGCCTTGGTGGCGGGCACCGCGTTCATCGCGGCGGTCGACATCGGCGACATCACGAGCGCCATGCCGATGCCCATCAGGATGAACGCGGGCAGCAGGTCGGTGTAGCCGCTCGAGACGGTGATCTTCGTCTGGAGGAACAGCGACAGCGTGGTGAGCGCCAGGCCGGTAACCATCGGCGGACGCGGTCCGATCTTGTCCGCCAGGCGCCCGGCGATCGGTGCGATCAGCACGATCATGAGCGTGGTGGGCAGGAAGCGGACGCCCGCCTGCAGCGGTGTGTAGCCGAGAATGTTCTGGATGTAGAGCGCCGTCAGGAAGAACATCGCGAGCATCGCGAAGGACACGATGAACGCGACCAGGTTCGCGCCGAAGAACGTCTTCGACTTGAAGAACTCGAACTGCACCATCGGCGCCGCCGAGTACTTCACCTCGACCAGGATGAACGCGACCAGAGCGATCGCCGCGACCGCCAGCAGGCCGATGATCTTGGTCGAGCCCCAGCCCCAGCTGTTGCTCTCGACGAGCGCCAGGATCAGGGCGGTGAGGCCGCCGGACAGCGTCACGATGCCGGGAACGTCGATGGTGCGGTCGATCGTCTCGTCACGCGACTCGTGCGTGGCGAACAGGGTGACCGCCACGGCGCCAATCGCCACCGGGACGTTGATGAAGAAGATCGCGCGCCAGGAGACGTACTGCGTCAGCGCGCCACCGACCACCGGCCCGAGCGCCAGCGCGAGGGCCGAGACGCCGGCCCAGGTGCCGATCGCGCGCCCGCGCTCATGCGGCGGGAAGGTGTTCGAGATGATCGAGAGGGTGCCCGGCATCATGAACGCGGCGCCGATGCCCTGAACCGCCCGGCCGGCAATCAGCAGGGTGTCCGTGGGGGCGAGGCCGATCGCCGCGCTCGAGAGCGCGAACAGCACGACGCCGAACAGGAACATGCGCCTGCGGCCGAAGATGTCGCCCATCCGACCGCCGGTGACGAGCAGCACGCCGAAGGTCAGCGTGTATGCGTTCACCGTCCACTCGAGGTTCCCGAGCGTGGTGTGAAGGCTGCGCTGAATCGATGGCAGCGCGACGTTCACGACCGTGTTGTCGAGCATGATCATGAACAGCGCGAAACACATGGCTCCGAGCGTCCACCACTTGCGGTTGTCCTCGGTTAGTCGGATTCGATCGGGCATCTGGGGGGCTCCTTCGTTTCTTCTGCGGCGAGCGGGACTACTTCTTTGACGCCGTCGCCTGCTTCTCTGTGACAAGTTCTGCGATGTCCCCGCGCTCAGCCAGAGCGGCGAACGCGGCGGCGAGCTTGTTGCGCTCGCGCGGGGTGAGGGTCTCCACGAACTCCCCGAGCTGGGAGAAGCGGATGTCGATCAGACGGGCCACGAGCTCATCCGCCTTCTTGGTTGGGCGGACACGCTTGCTGCGCCGGTCGGTCTCGTCCTCGGTGCGCGTTACGAGCCCGCGCTGAACGAGCCCGTCGACGGCTCGGCTAATGGCCGGGAGAGAGAGCTCGAGCGAATCGCCGAGCTGCTTGAGGGACATCTCCGCCGGGTCCGAGGTGGCCAGCATCTGAACGGCCTTGAGCTGTGTGAGGGACAGTCCGAGCTCGTCGATCACCTCGAGCATGCCGCCCTTGGGGCCGCACGTCTTGAAGATGTAATGCAGAAAGGCCGACATGTTCTCCACCAGGTGGTCGGCCGTTTCAACTGGTTGCTTAACTGCAGTCGATGCTTGCATGCATGCAAGTATTGCAGGAAAGCATCGATGTGTCAACCCGCCTGGAAGGTTCTTAGGTCGCCCTAACTCCTAGCGTGTTAGTCTGCTTTGCCCGCATGAAGGGTTTCGGACGCAAGAGCTGGACGGTCTTCGGGGTGGCGGCATTGGGGCTGCTGCTCTATGCGGCGCTGACCGCGAAGGGCGGCGTGCCCGATCCCAGCGAGGAGGCCAACCTCAGCCACGGCGCCGTGGTGATGAACAGCGGCCTGCTCGTGCTGCGCGAGGGCCTCGAGGCGATCCTGGTCCTCGCCGCGGTCACGGCGAGCTTCCGAGGCGCCGACAGCATCCGCCGGCGGCCCGTGGCAGCCGGCGCCGGGGTCGGCATCGGCGTGTCCGTGGCCACCTGGTTCCTCGCCGCTTGGGTGCTCGGCCAGCTCGGCGGCCCGGGGCTCGACATCCAGGCCGCCACCGGCCTGCTCGCCGTGGCGGTTCTGCTCGTGGTCATGAACTGGTTCTTCCACCGCGTGTACTGGACCGGCTGGATCCAGCACCACCACCGCCGCCGCCAGCGCCTGCTGGCCAGCACCGGCGCGGGCGTGACGGCCGGTCTGCTGCTGCTCGGCTTCACCGCGGTGTATCGCGAGGGCTTCGAGATCGTGCTCTTCCTCCAGAACCTGCGCCTCAAGTACGGCGCCGGCACCGTGCTCGAGGGCGTGGCGCTGGGCCTCGCCTTCACGGCGGCCGTCGGCGTGCTCACGTTCTACGCGCACAAGAAGCTGCCGTACAAGCAGATGCTCGTGCTCACCGGAGCGATGATCGGTTTCGTGCTCGTGGTGATGGTCGGCGAGAGCGCCCAGGAGCTGCAGCTCGCCGGCTGGCTTCCCACCACGAACATCGGCGTCACCTTCCCCGGCTGGATGGGCACCTGGCTCGCGTTCTTCCCGACGGTCGAGACACTCGCCGCTCAGGCGCTGGCGGCCGGGGCCGTGATCGGCTCCTACATGGTGTCCGAGTACATGCTGGTGAAGCGGCCGAAGCGTGCAGGGTACGAACCCGCTCGCCGCCCAGAGCATGAGCCGGCGCTGGCGCCGCTTCCCAACTAAGAACTAAGAACTAAGAACCGGCTTGCCTACGGCAAGCCAACCTGATCGTTCGAATCGGGCCTGTCCGGCCCGATCACGAGGCGCGCGGGGCGGAGTGTCCTGACCACGGCCCTCTCGCTGCCGGCCTTCACCGTGTAGACGCCCTTCGCCAGCGTGGTCTGGATGCGGCCCGTGTCGGACGGGGCGACGGGGTCGGTCCGCACGGGTGCGATTGCCGAGCCGTCGAGTTCGAGCGAGTGCGGGACGCGCGTCTGGTTGGACACCAGGATCACCACCGGGCCGGCGCCGACCTTGTTGGGCGACACCGTCACGCCCTTATTCGAGATCACGCCGGTGAGCGTGATCGGCGCGGGCGGGCGCGGTTGATCGGCGAAGTCCTTGCCGCCACCGCAGCCGGCAAGGACCGTCGCCGCTGACGCCACTCCCAGGGCAATCGCCCCAATGCGCATCCGTCCCCCGTTGCTCATCCCTCTCCTGCGGCGCAGATTAACCGAACCAGACGGACCGCCGCGAAGCTACCAGGCGGTCGACCTCGGTCTGGATCTTGCCCCTGATCTGCTCCGCGAGCGTCTGGACGAGCTCGAGATCCTCGGCATCCTCGGGTCCGTACTGATCGAGCGAGACGGGCTCGAGGAAGCGGATCTTGAACTTGGCGGGCAGGTACATGAGCCCGGCGAGCGGGCCGAACTGCGGGAAGGCGTGGTTGATCGGGAAGTAGATGAGCCCGGTGAGGCGCTGGAGCGCGGGGACGTGGGCGAAGATCGGCATCGCCTCCTCGGCGCCGACGACGGCGATCGGCACGATGGGCACACCCGAGCGCAGCGCCGTCTTCACGAAGCCGCCGCGCCCGAAGCGGCGCAGCCGGTAGCGCTGCCAGTAGAGCTTGCGCGACCCCTTCTGGCCCTCGGGAAACACGATGGCGAGCCGCCCCTCGTCGCCGAGCAGCCGATGTGCGTTGGCGGGATGGGCCGCGACGAGGCCGATCTTGTTGGTCAGCATTCCCACGCCCGGATAGCCCTTGAACCAGTGCTCGCCAAGCATGTAGAGCGGGCGCGGATGCGGGTGCTCGTTGCGGATCGCCTGCATGATCATCGGCGCGTCCGGCGGGAGCGCTCCGGAGTGGTTGGACACGAGCAGGGCGCCGCCCTCGGCCGGGACGTTCTCGATGCCCTCCTGTTCGACCCGGAACCAGTAGCGGTAATAGAAGTTGAGCAGCGGCTCCATCAGGGAGAAGACGCGTTCGGAGCGGCCCCAGTCGTCGACCTCGCGGGATGGATCGGCCGTCGGGATCAGCTCGCGCAGGCGGCGTGGGTCGACCGCAAGGTCGCTGTCCGGAAGGCGCGCGCGGTCGCCGAGCGTGTAGATGTCCTGGCGGGCGTCGTACTCCGCGGGCGCGGGACTCGGGTCCTCGGCGCCGGCGTCTGAGTGCAGCGGCCCGCCGAGCAGCGGGCTCTCGGGGCTTAGCCGCCCACGACTAGCTGGCGTTCGCCGTCCAGCTCTTGGAGTCTCTTCTGCAGGCGATCCCACGACTGGCCCTCCGCGTCCTCGTATTCACGCCCCTGGAGATCGCGCAGGCTCTCGTTGTACGTCGCCCAGGCCTGCTTGGTGCGCGCGTCGATCTCGGTGAGCTTACGGGTTACCTGTTCGTGGGTCAGAGCCGGCACTGGTCCCATCGTACCCCGGATGGTGGCTAGTCGCGCTCGAACGGGAGCTCGACGACTTCGGCCTCGATACCGGCGTCGCCGACCACCACCGTGTCGCCCGGCGAGGCCTCGCGGCGCACCAGCGCAAGCGCAATTGGGCCGTGTGCAGGGGATACGCAGGCCGACCCGATGGTGCCGACCTGGCGCTCGCCGAGCATGATCGGAGCGCCGTTTTCGGCCTCCGCGGTGAGCCTCAGGCCGCGCAGGAAGCGGTTGGGCTTGCCCTTGTAATGGAGGCGCGCGACCGTCTCCTGGCCCACGTAGCAGCCCTTCTCGAAGTTCACGGCGCGCTCGTTGAGACCCGCCTCCTGAGGGATGGTCTCGGGGCCCATGTCGAGGCCGTGGCGGGGGCGACCGGACTCGATGCGCATGCACTCGGCGGCCTCGTGGGAGACGGGTTCCACGCCAAGAGCTTCCTTGACGGCGTCGACCTGGTCGGCGGGGCAGATGATGTCGACGCCGAGGTCGGTGGCGACGTAGATGCCGTGCTCGCCCTCGACGAACGCGTGCTCCGTGGCGGGCGGCGGGGTGTCGAGCGCCTCGCGCGCGGAGGGGCCGATCAGGGAGAGGATCGCGCGCGTCTCGGTGACGTCCTCGTTCTTCACGTCGCGGCCGAGCGAGTACATCTTGATCGTGCGCGCGAGCGGGTCGCGGCCGATGGCTTCGCTGTCGATCCAGAACCAGTCCTCGCCGCGCAGGACGCGCATGTCGGCGCGGATCTTGCCCTTGTGGTCGAGCAGCGCCGCATAGCAGCCGCTGCCGGGTGTGAGGGCCTCGACGTCGTTCGTCACCTGGCCCTGGAGGAACTCGCCGACTTCTGCGCCCGTGAGCAGGAACTTTCCGCGTTCGGAGCGGTCGACGAGCCCGACCGTCTCCCGCAGGCGCTCGTATTCGGTCGTCGCGATCACGGACTCGATTCTACGAACGCCTTCTATAAGGTTCCCGGCCGTGGCTTTGGCCGACGACTTTCAGGCCGTGCTCGACACGCTGCCGCCCGACTGGACCGACCTGTCGCTCGACATGCGCATCTTCGACGAGGAGCGCTACATCGAGGCGGCGACGATCCTCGTCCAGATCAATGCGGCCCCGTACTCGAAGCACGATTGGCACTGGCGGCTCCAGGTGGCGCACGACTTCGGGCACGCCGCCGCGCCGGAGACGGTGCGCGGGACGCTCGCGCTGCTCGACGACCAGGGCATCGAGGGCGAGCTCGTGGCCCGCGACTCGCGCTCGGGGCGCGTGGAGGTCACGCAGATGTGGGGCCGGCCCGAGTCCGTGCGGCGCGAGTTCGCAAGACGCCGCCACCAGTAGTGGCGCGGGTCGCGCTCCTGTGCCCGGACCTGCTGTTCGGCTCGCAGGTCGAGGGCGGGCTGCGAGCTGCCGGGCATGAGGTGACGACGTTCTCTTCTGTTGACGACGCGCGTGCGGCGGCGGGTGATGTGGACGTGCTGGTGGTCGACCTGACCGCGGACGTCGCCGAGCGCGTGGGGTTGGGTGGTGTGTCGGAGGCGCGGACGCTCGCCTTCTACTCGCACGTGGAGCAGGACACGCGCACGGCCGCCGAGGAGGCCGGCTTCGATCTGGTCGTGCCGCGCTCGCGGATGGCGCGCGAGATGGGCGCGCTCGTGGATAGGCTGGCCGCGCAATGAGCGAGCGGACTGCGGTTGTGACCGGCTCGTCGAGCGGGATCGGCGAGGTGACGGCGCGGCGACTGGCGAGCGACGGCTGGCGGGTGCTGCTCGTGGCGCGGCGCGAGGATCGGCTTTCGGCGTTGTCTTCCGAGTTGCTGGATTCGGCCTACCTGGCCGTCGACCTGACGGCCCCCGACGCGCCAGAGCGCGTGCGTGCCCGGGTCGAGGAGCTGTGGGGGCGGCTCGACCTGCTCGTGAACAACGCCGGCTGGTCGGAGCGCGCGTCCTTCGGCGACCCCGAGGGCGGCTTCGCGAACGTGCAGCGCGTGATGGAGATCAACTTCGACGCGGTGCTGCGCCTGACGGAGGCGCTGCTGCCGCTGCTGCGC
>DATBKS010000059.1:0-9327 GCA_036555755.1 Thermoleophilaceae bacterium | reverse complement strand
CTCTGGCAGCGCGGCGGGCAGATCCTCTCGCCGGACCACAAGAAGGCGCTGTTCAACTCGCCGGCGGGCACGGCGAACCTGGCGCTCTGGCAGCAGATGGCGACCGTCGACCATTCGGTGTACCTGGATCCGACGGCGGAGAAGGCCGAGCCGCTGTTCACGAGCGGGCATCTGGCGATGTTCGTCAGCGGCCCGTGGGAGGTCCCGACGCTCAACCAGGCGAAGGTCGACTGGGCGGACGTGCAGCTGCCGGCCGTGACCACCAACCATCAGACCGTGTCCGGCCCCGACAACTGGGTCATCTTCAACAACGGCTCGGCGCGCGTGAACGCCTCCATCACGTTCCTGGAGTGGCTGACCGCGCCGCAGCAGGAGCTGACGTGGATGATGGGGTCCGGCTCGCTCCCGATCCGGCCGTCCATCCTCAAGCTGCCGGGCTACCAGGCGTACCTGAAGAAGTACCCGGGCATCGGGCCGATGGCCGCCAACCTGGTGAACGCCAAGGAGGCGATGCCCACGCTGCCGCAGTGGCCGCGCATCGTCAACGCCCTCGGCAACGGCATCGCGTCGGTGCTCCTCGGCAAGGCCCAGCCGCAGCCCGCGCTTGATCAGGCGGCGCAGCAGGCGGACACGCTCCTGAACGTGCCAACCGGCAGCTAGCGATCCGGCAGCTCCTTCCCTGGTCGGCTGCCAGCCCGGCCAGGGGCCTCAGCCACCGCGGATCCCCGCCGGGATCAGCTGGTCATGGGCGTCGATCAGCTCGTCGCACACGTGGACGATCTCGTCGATGGACAGCGTGGCCGCCGTGCTCGGGTCGAGGAGCGCCGCCTGGTACACCAGGTCCCGGCGCTCCTCCAGCGCGGCCCGCACGGTCAGCTCGCACACGTTCAGGTACAGGCGGTTGAGTGCGGCGAGCTGCGGCGGCAGGCTCCCCACCCGGGTGGGCTGGACCCCGGCCCGGTCCACCAGGCACGGCACCTCGGTGCAGCAGTCCTCCGGCAGGTTGTCGATCGAGCCGCCGTTGCGGACGTTGCCGTAGACCATCCGGGGCGTCCCCGTCTCGATCGAGTGGATGATCTGCGGGGCGTATTCGGGGCCGGGCTCAAGGTCGAGCGGCTCGCCCGCCTCGAGCTTGCGCCGGGTCTCCGCGTAGGAGGCGAGGTTGCGCTCGCTGCGGCGCAGGTACTCGTTCACGGGGATCCGGAAGCGGCGGACCTGGTCCTCATGAGGAAGGAACCAGGGCACGAGGTCCGCGTTGTGCTCGCTCGACTCGGTCGGAAAGTAGCCGAACAGCTTGAGCATCTCCACGCGGACGCGCTGTCCGAGCCCGTCCGGGTCGTCGCGCACGATCTGCCGGAGCCGCGGATACAGGTCCTGCCCGTCGTGCTCCAGCCGCAGGATCCACGACTGGTGATTGATCCCGCCGGCGAGGTAGGCGATCTCTGCGAAGGGGACGCCGACGAGCTCCGCGAGCTGGGCCGCGGTGTTCTCCGGCGACATGCACATGCCGACGACACGCTGGTGGGCGGTCCCCGCGTAGATCGACCACACCAGCGCCGCCATCGGGTTCGTGTAGTTGTAGAGCCAGGCGCCGGGCGCGACCTCGTGCAGGTCGCGCGCGAGCTCGAGCAGCGCCGGGATCGTGCACAGGGCCCGGAAGATGCTCCCGACGCCCAGCGTGTCCGCCATCGCCTGCCGCAGGCCGTGGCGCCCGGGGATCTCGAAGTCGAGCCGCAGTCCCTCGTGCCCGCCGACCCGGATCATGCTGATCACGTGATCCGCCCCGTCGAGCGCGGCCCGGCGGTCGAGATGCGGCTCGATCGTGGCGGGCGCACCGAGCGCCCTCGCGGTCCAGCGCGCGATGGCAGTCGCGGTTTCAAGGCGCTCGCGGCTGATGTCGAACAGCGCGATCGTGGACCCGGCGAGGTCGCCGAAGCCCAGGATGTCGGCCAGCAGCTCCTTCGTGAACTCGACGCTGCCCGCACCGTTGAGCACGATCTTCGTCATCAAACCGCCAGGTGGGGCAGCAGATGCTCAGCCCACAGGTCCAGCTGCGCCGTCGACGGCTCCAGCGTGTGGAGGATCAGGTACTCGACGCCGATGGCCATCCTCGCCCGGAGCTTCTCCAGGATCTCGGACGGCGTGCCCGTCAGGTACACCTGCTCGAAGTATTCGAAGGGCCTGCCGTCTCCCATGATCGTCGCGTAGGCGCGCCGCTGCTCGGCGAGGGCCTCCTCGCGGTTCTCGGTGGGAACGAGATGGAGGAAGTTCTCATGGGCGACCGTGAACGTGCCCGGATCGCGGCCCGCCGCCGCGAGCGCGGGCCGGATCTCGGCGAGGTCTTCGGAGATCTGTGACGGCAGGGACGTGGGCCGCGCGATCCACCCCTCGGAGGCGACGATCCGGCGGAGAACCGCCGGGGCCAGGACGGGCCGCTCCGGTGACGCCGCGTGCGGGAGCTGCCGGCCGCCGGCGCTCCACAGGCAGAGCGGCGAGCGCATCGCCGGGCCGACGGCCACATCCCGCAGCCGGTAGAACCGGCCCTCGTAGGTCACGGACTCGCCCGCCAGCAGCCGGCGTATGATCGCGATCGATTCGTCGGTCCGCGCGCCCCGCTCCGCCCGCTGCTGTCCGACGGCGTGGAACTCCCGGTCATCCCAGCCCGTTCCCGCGCCGAGGATGTAGCGCTCATCGGCGAGAGCCTGGAGCGTGGCTATCTGTTTCGCGAGGACGACCGGGTGGCGGGTCGGCAGCACGAGGACCGAGGTGCCCAGGCGCAGCCGGGACGTGGTTGCCGCCACGTAGCTGAGCGCGACGACCGGATCGAGCCACGGCACCGCATAGAACCTGCTCTGGTGCAGCAGGTGATCGGTCGCCCATACCGAGTCGAACCCCAGGTCCTCGGCGCGCCGGGCGAACGCCGCGAGCTCTCCCCCTGTGCGTCCGCGGGCTCCGGCGAACGTCGGCAAGAACACCCCTGCTCCCCGCAGGCCCACTATGCAAGCCCCGCTTCCTTGAGCGCACGATCGACGAGGTAGCAGGCCTCCTTGGCGAGTGGGCGCAGTGGCGGGCGGACGTGGGCCTCGTCGATGACCCCGAGGCGCATGAGCGCGTACTTGATGCGGGCGCGATAGTCGCGGACGGGCCTGGCGAAGATCACGTCGCACAGGGGCTGGAGCATGTCGCGGAGCTCGAACGCACGGGGGAGGTCGTGGTCGTGCGCGGCCCGGTGCATCTGGACCTGCTCGCGCGCGGCGAGCGTGCCGAAGCCGAGCAGCGCCCCTTCGGCCCCGAGGAAGTACGCCTCGAGAAGGAAGTTGTCGTTGCCGTTCAGGACCGTGGGGGCCGACGGCAGGGACCTCACCAGCCTCGCGGTCTCCACGAACCGCTTCGCGTCGAAGGACGCCTCCTTGATGGCCACCACGCCGTCGATGCTCATGATGCGCTCGATGGTCTCGGCCGGGAAGTTCACCCCGCCCAGCGCGGGCTGGAGCTGGAAGGCGATGAGGGGAAGACCGGAGGCCTCGGCGACCGCACGGTGGTACGCGGCGGGAATCTCCGGATCCAGCGGCTCGCCCTGGTACGCGGAGATCGGGAAGACGAGCAGGGCATCTGCTCCGGCCCGGGCGGTGTCGGCGGCGAGCCGGCGGGCCTGCTCGGTAAACGAGGCCGCGAGTCCGGCGACCACGAGGGCCCTGCCGCCGACCTCCGCGGCCACGATCTCCAGAACGCGGAGCCGCTCCTCCGGAAACAGGTGGGGCCCCTCGCCCGTGTCCACGTTCACCGCCAGCCCGCGAACGCCCTGGCGGGCGAGCCAGTCAGCGTATCTTCGGAGGGACTCCTCGTCGATCGACGCATCGCTCCGCATCGGCGTGACGATTGCCGCGATCAAACCGTTCAGGTCCGGCCGCTCCATCCCTTCCTCCTTTCCTGCGATCGCCCGGCACATCGCGCGGCGCCTCTCTGATGGCCCGCCAGACCCGCTCCGGGCTCACTGGCATGTCGACGTGGCGGACGCCAAGGTGCGACAGCGCATCGATCACCGCGTTCTGGACCGCGGGCCCTGCCCCGATAGTTCCCCCCTCGCCGACGCCCTTCGCCCCGAGTGGGTTCCGGTCGGTGGGGGTCTCGAGCGGGACGGTGACGAACGCGGGGAACTCCACCGCGCTCGGCATCGCGTAGGTGGCGAGGCTGGCCGTCAGCGGGTTGCCCATCTCGTCGTAGACGACGGATTCGAACAGCGCCTGGGCGGCGCCCTGCGCGATCCCTCCGTGGACCTGTCCCTCGACGAGCATCGGGTTGATCCGGCGCCCGCAATCGTCCACTGCGATGTGGCGGACCAGCTTCGCCTTCCCCGTCTCGGTGTCGACCTCCACGACCGCGATGTGGACACCGAACGGATAGGTCGAATCCTCCATCTCGAAGTCGGCCTGCGCCCGCAGCCCCGGCTCCATGCCGGGGGGCAGAGATGACGGATCCGCGGCGGCGGCCGCGAGCTCGCCCCAGGAGAGTGACAGCTCCGGGGCTGCGCCAACGCCGATCCGGCCGTCGAGGCGGCGCACGTCACTCTCGCCCGTCTCCAGCAGATGGGCCGCGAGGCACCGTGCCTTGTCCAGCAAGGCGACCGAGGCCCGGAGCACGGCGGAGCCGCCGACCTGGAGCGACCGCGATCCCATCGTCCCCTCGCCGCGGGGGACGAGCAGCGTGTCCGAATGCCGGACCGTGATGGCGTCGAACGGTACTCCCAGGGTGTCGGCCACGATCTGCGCCCAGGCGGTCTCGTGCCCCTGGCCGTGTGGGCTGGTCCCGGTCAGGACGGTGAACGTCCCATAGTCGTCGGCCGCCACCGACGCGAACTCGCTTCCCCAGCCCGTGACCTCGACGTAGCTGCTGATGCCGATGCCCAGTTGCCAGGTCTCTCCGCGATCGATGCGTGCGGCCTGTTCCCGGCGCAGTTCGGGATATCCGGCCGCGCGCAGCGCGATATCGAGGGCGCGGCACGGGTCCCCGCTGTCGTAGTTGGCGCCGGTCGGGGTGCGGTAGGGGAACGCTTCGACCGGGATGAAGTTGCGTCGCCGGATCTCCGCGGGATCGATCCCGAGTTCGGCCGCCAGCATGTCCAGCGCGCGCTCCAGCAGCCACGTCGCCTCTGGCCGGCCCGCGCCCCGGTAGGCGCCCACCGGGGTGGTGGTGGTCACGACGGAGACCGCGTGGAAGTCGATCCGGGGGATCCGGTAGGGGCCCGAGGCCATGAGGCCGGTGAGCGGTGGCAGCGTCGCCGCCTCGCTGGCGTACGCCCCGATGTCCTGGATCACGAAGACCCGAAGCCCGAGGATCCGCCCGTCCTGCGTGGCGCCCAGCTCAACGTGCTGCACCTGCCCACGGCCGTGTGTCATCGCGACCATGTTTTCGCTTCGGGTCTCCGACCAGCGGACCGCGCTTCCCACATGCCCGGCGAGCCAGGCGATCACGACGTGTTCGGGGTACGTCGGGATCTTCCCGCCGAACCCGCCGCCCACCGTTGCGGTGCGGACGCGCACCCGGGCGGGGTCCAGTCCCAGAACCTGGGCGACGATGCGGCGCGTGTCGTGGGGCGCCTGCACCGAGGCCCACAGCGTGACCGATGGCTGACCGGGCGCGGCGCCGGCGATGGCGAGAGCGCCATTGGCCTCCATCGGCACCGGCGCCACCCGCTGGTTGACGAACCGTGCCCGCACGACGACCTCGGCACCGTCGAGCGCGCCCGCATCCTGGGCCACGTCGTCGACGCGCATCGCGAGGTTGGAGCCGTGGGCCTGGAAAAGGACCGGAGCGTCCGGCTCCAGCGCTTTCTCGGGGTCGATCACCGGGGCGAGCGGATCGTAGACGACGGCGACGGCGTCCGCGGCGTCCATGGCCTGCGCCCTCGTCTGCGCCACCACCACCGCCACCGGCTCGCCGGCGAAACGGACCCGGCCGATCGCGAGCAGCGGCCTGGCGAACACCCCGGGGGTGTCTTCGACCGGGGGCATGCGCAGCCCGCCGATGTCACCGGCGGCGAACACGCCGGCGACCCCGGGCATCGCCCGGGCCTCATCCACGTCGACCGACCGGATGAGCGCGTGTGCGATGGGGGACCGGACGAACACCGCGTGAAGGGCTCCTTCGCACGGGACATCGTCCAGGTACCGCGCCGCTCCGGTGAGCAGCGCGCGATCCTCGCTGCGGAGCATGGGAGTGCCGAGAACCCGCCCAGGTGAGGGCTCCAGCAGCAGGTCAGGAGCGTGGGCGGTCATGCCTGCGCTCAGCGCTATCTGCGGATGCCCTCGGGCATCAGCACTCCGTGCGCCTCGATCAGGTCGTCGCACATCGCGACGATCTGCTGGGTCGTCAGCGTGGCCGCCGTGTTCGGGTCGAGAAGTGCGGCCTGATAGACCAGGCTGCGCCGCTCCTCGAGCGCCGCGCGAACCGTGAGTTCCACCACGTTCAGGAAGGTCCGGTTCAGGGCGAGGCACTGCGGCGGCAGGGCACCGACCCGCGTGGGCTGGACGCCGTTCTTGTCGACCAAGGTGGGCACCTCGACGCAGGCGTTGCCGGGGAGCCCGTCGATCAGGCCGCCGTTTCGCACGTTCGTGTAGACCTCACGTGGGGTGCCGGTCTCGAGCGAGTGGATGATCTTGGCAGCAAGCTCGGAGGTGGGCTCGATCTCGAGTTCCTCACCGGCGTCCAGGGCCGCCTTCGTCCGCTCCCAGTCCTCGAGGTTCGCCTCGCTGCGGCGCACGTACTCGTCGATCTCGCACCGGAACCGCTCCACCTGCTCGTCATGGTGGAGAAACCAGGGGACGTACTCGCTCGAGTGCTCGCTGGATTCGGTCGGGAAGTAGCCGAAGCGCCGGAAGATCTCCACACGCACCCGTCGGCCCAGCCCCTCCGGATCGGCTTCGATCACCTTCCGGAGTCGCGGGTAGAGATCCTCGCCGGTGCCACGGTGCCGGAACCGCAGCACGAAGCACTGGTGGTTGAAGCCGGCGGTGCGGAAGGCGACGTCCTTCTCGGGCACGCCGACGGCGGCGGCCAGGAAGGCATGGGTGTCCCCCACCGAGTGGCAGACGCCGACGACGTTGGCGAACGGGGTGCCCTCGTAGACGGCCCACGGGACCATGGCCATCGGGTTGGTGTAGTTCAGCATGAGGGCGTCCGGCGCCAGCTCGTGGAGGTCGTTGCCGATGCCCACCGCGACGGGGATCGTGCGGAGCCCGCGGAAGATGCCGCCGATCCCGATCGTGTCGCCGATCGTCTGGCGGACCCCGTACTTCTTCGGGATCTCGAAGTCCATGAGGGTGTGCCGGTACCCCCCGACCTGGATCTCGTTGATGACGTAGTCTGCGCCGTCCACCGCGGGCCGGCGTTCCGCGCTGGCCTCCACCCGGTGCCCGGCGCCGGTCCGCCGCACGATCGACGCGGCGGCGCGCTCCGCGTACGCCAGACGCTCCGGGTCGATGTCGTGCAGGGCGATGGTGACCTGCCCGGCCAGCTCCGGGAACGAGCACAGGTCGGCGACCACGTTGCGGGTGAATTCGACGCTGCCGGCACCGATGATCGCTACTCGGGGCATGAGCGAGAGTGTTCCATGTAAGGCTCAAGTGAGCAAGTGCGAGCAAGCCGACGAGAACTGTGGGTCGGGGCGGGCGCCGGCATCGGAGTGTGCCGTCCCGGCAGACAGAAACGCCGGGACGGCATACTCGCGCTGCCTGCGTGTGCTGGCGGGGTCATCGCCGGTTCCGTGGAAGGTGCAAGGCGAGGGGCACTGGGTCAGACTGTCGTTACTCGGACGCCGGCGTCGGTTAGGGCGGCGAGGATCCTCGGGTTGGCGGCGTTGTCGGTGATTAGTTCGTTGACGGTGCTGATGTCGCAGATCTGGGCGAAGGCTACTAGGCCGATCTTGGAGCTGTCGGCGACGACGACGACCGAGCGGGAGCGCTCGATCAGGGCGAGGTTCGTGTGGGCCTCCACCTCGTGGTGGGTGGTGAGGCCGGCGTCGAGGGAGACGCCGTCGGCGCCGACGAACACGATGTCGAGATTCAGGCCGGCCAGGCTGGCCTCGGCGATGGGGCCGACCAGCTCGTAGGACTCGGATCTGGCTACCCCGCCGGTGACGACGAGCTTGAGGCTGGGGCGGACCGCCATCTCGGACGCGATGTTCAGGGCGTTGGTGACGAGGGTGAGGCGCTGGTGGTCGACGAGGGCCCGCGCGACCTCGGTGGTGGTGGTTCCGCCGGTGAGCCCGACCGCGTGACCTGAGGCGACGCGGGACGCGGCCTCGCGGGCGATCCGGAGCTTCTCCTCCTTGTGCCGGCCGCCCTTGTAGCGGAGCGGAAGCTCATAGAGGACCCCCTGCGCGACCGCGCCCCCGTGTGTTCGCGCCAGCAGGCGCTGGCGCTCGAGCAGGTCGAGGTCACGACGGACCGTGGCGGCCGACACGCCCAGCTCGCCCGAGATGTCGGCCACGTTGACGCTGCCGTTGCCGGACAGCCACTCCAGGATCGTCTCCAGCCGTTCCGCTTGCCGCACCGGAACCAGTCCTCAGGAACCGGCCAGGTGCCGGGAGGCGAGGGGCTCGGGCCGGGCGACCGCCTCGCCCGACCCGGCGTCGAAGAAGTGCACGTCTTCCAATGACATCCCCAGAGTGATCGTCTCGCCCACCGCCGGCTGGCGGCGTGCGTCGAGCCGGGCGACGACGATCGCCCGCTCGGAGGACAGCGATGGGATCCCGGCGGCGCTGGAGGCGGTCGCGACGCGCTGGCCGCGAATGCTCCCGTACACGATCGTCTCGTGGCCGAGCAGCTCCACGACCTCCACGCGCACCTGCATGGCGTGGCCTTCGGCGCCGTCCGTCACGAGGCGCAGGGCCTCCGGCCGCACGCCGACGACAAGCTCGCCGCCGTGGGGGCCGGAGACCTCGAGCACGAGATCGCCCGCATCCACGCGGCCGCCCGTCGCGGAGGCTTTGAGCAGGTTCATCGGAGGGCTGCCAATGAACCCTGCCACGAACACGTTCGCCGGGCGCCGATAGATCTCCTGCGGCGTCCCCAGCTGGAGCAGCTTCCCGCCGGACATCACGCCGATGCGGTCGCCGAGCGTCATGGCCTCGACCTGATCGTGCGTGACATAGATGGTCGTGGTGGCGAACCGCTGGTGCAGCTGCTTGAGGTCGGCGCGAAGCTGCGTCCGCAGCTGTGCGTCCAGGTTCGAGAGCGGTTCGTCGAGCAGGTAGACGCGGGGCCTGCGGGCGAGCGCGCGCCCCATCGCCACCCGCTGTCGCTGGCCGCCCGAGAGCTGGGACGGCTT
>DATBKS010000058.1:0-9417 GCA_036555755.1 Thermoleophilaceae bacterium | reverse complement strand
GGGCGTCGTCGCTGTCCGAGGCCGCGGCGCTGCTGGCCGAGCTCGTGCAGCGCGAGGTGCGGACGATCTGCTTCCTCAAGTCGCGGCGCGGAGTGGAGCTGATCCAGAACTTCACGAAGCTGCGGCTTCAGGACGCCGGCTATGGCGAACTGGCCGAGCGCATCGCGCCCTACCGCGCCGGCTACACGCCGATGCAGCGGCGCGAGATCGAGCGGCGGCTCGCGGAGGGTGACCTGCTGGCGGTGGTGGCCACGGACGCTCTGGAGCTCGGCATCGACGTCGGCGATCTCGACGCCGCGATCTGCGTCACGTTCCCGGGCACGGTCGCGAGCCTGCGCCAGATGTGGGGCCGCGCGGGAAGGCGCAATCCGGGACTCGCGCTGTACGTGGCGGGCGACGACGCGCTCGACCAGTTCTTCTGCCGCCACCCCGAGGAGTTCCTCGACCGCCCGGTGGAGTCGGCGATCCTCGACCACGAGTCCGAGGTGATCTACATGCAGCACCTCGTCCCGGCCGCGTACGAGATGCCGCTGACCCAGCACGACGCGGAGACGCTCGGACCGCGCTGGCAGGCGTATGCGGACCGGCTCGTGCAGCGCGGCGAGCTGCGCGAGCGTGGCGGCAAGTACATGCCGCGCGGCGAGGGCTTCCCCGCGGGGCGGGTGTCGCTGCGCTCGGCGGGGATGGACTCATTCGCGGTCGTGGACGCGAGCGGCGGTGAGATCATCGGCACGGTGGAGGCGGCGCGCGCGCACTCCACGATCCACCCGGGCGCGGTGTACCTGCACCTCGGTCAGGCCTACGAGGTCGAGGAGCTCGACCTGCCCAACCGGCGCGCGATCGTCAACAGGTTCTCGGGCGACTGGTACACGCAGCCCAAGAAAGAGACCGACACCTGGATCGAGCAGGTGCGCGACACGCGCTCGGTTCTGGGCGTTGAGCTGTCGTTCGGGATCGTGTCCGTCACCGAGATGGTGATCGCGTTCCAGAAGAAGCGCGTGGCCGACCACGAGGTGCTCGACCTGCTGCCCGTGGACCTGCCCGAGCAGCACTTCATCACCCAGGCGCTCTGGTACGAGCTCCCCGAGCCGCTGCTGCGCGAGGAGTTCCCTTTGGATGTCCTTCAGGGCTCGATCCACGCGGCCGAGCACGGGCAGATCGCCGTGCTGCCGCTGATCGCGATGTGCGACCGCTGGGACATCGGCGGCCTCTCCACCGCGTTCCACCAGCAGACGGGGCGGCCGACGATCTTCATCTACGACGGTCATCCCGGCGGCGTGGGCATCACGCGCATCGGCTTCACGCTGTTCGAGACGCTGGTGGCCGACGCGCGACGGCTGATCGACGAGTGCCCGTGCCGCTCGGGCTGCCCGTCGTGCGTGCAGTCGCCCAAGTGCGGGAATCTCAACGAGCCGCTGAATAAGAACGGCGCGCTGGAACTGATGACGCGGATGCAGGCGGCCTGAAAGGCCGCGTCCGCCGCCCGCAGTCCGCCGTCCGCAGGATTTGTTGCAGGGCGCAGGGGTTTGCCGTGGGCGTTGAACGCCCAAGAAGATGCGCGTTTGCGCCTTCATCGCGGTGGTAGTGCTCGCCGGGCCAGCTTCCAGAAGAGCGGCGCCGGTCACTACGTGGTGATGCACGGCGAGGGCGAGGACCTCGACTTCGCCTTCATGCACCTGCGCACGCATTCGATCCTCGTGCACCAGGGCCAGACCGTGGCCACCGGCCAGCAGCTCGCCACGGTGGGTGCCACGGGCGACGCCACCGGCCCCCACCTCCACTTCGAGATCTGGAAGGGGCCGTGGGAGCAGGGCGGCGTGCCACTCGATCCGCTGCCGTTCCTGCGGCGCTGGGACGCGTGGAGCTAGGCTCGCCGCTGCATGGGAGACAGCGACGACACGGCCGTCAGTGCGGAGGAGTTCAGAAGGCTTTTTGACGCCGTCAGCACCTGGGGCCGCTGGGGTGAGGACGACGAGCGCGGTGCGCTGAACGAGCTCACGGCCGACCGGGTGGCTGCGGCGGCCCGGCTCGTCCGGACGGGCGAGACGGTCACGCTGGCTCTGCCTCTCAACACACAGCCCGGGATCGAGAACCCCGAGCCGGCAGAGCACCGGATGACGATGCTCGGCGACACCGACGTCGGATCCGGGACGCTGAGCTTCGCCAAGGACTACATCGCGGTCGACTACCACAACGACGGTCACAGCCACATCGATGCGCTCTGTCATGTGGCGTTCGAGGGTGCGCTCTACAACGGCAAGGCGGCCGACTCCATCACAGCCGACGGCGCCGGCGCGGATGCCATCGACGTCCTGCGGAATGGACTCGTGGGTCGCGGTGTGCTGCTCGACGTGCCCCGCCTGCGGGGCGTGCCGTGGCTCGAACCGGGCGGGTACGTCTTCCGCGAGGACCTCGAGTCGGCCGAGCGCGAGCAGGGCGTGTCAGTCGAGCGGGGCGACATTCTCCTGGTTCGCACGGGCCACTCCCGGCGGCTTGCGGAGCACGCGCCGTGGGATCCGGCGACGGCGAAGGCCGGGCTCCACCCGACGGTCGCGCCGTTTCTCGCCGAACGGCGCATCGCCGCGCTCGGCTCGGACAGCAACAGCGACACGGCGCCCAGCACTACGGAGGGAGTCGCCTTCCCCATCCACGTGCTCGCGCTGAACGCGATGGGGGTTCACCTGCTCGACTACCTGCAGTTCGAGGACCTCGCGGACGCCTGCGAGCGTGAGGGCCGGTGGGAGTTCCTATTTGCCGCAGCCCCGCTGCGCATCGCCCGCGGGACCGGATCCCCGGTCAATCCAACGGCGATCTTCTGACTACTTGATCTCGAGCTTGTAGTGGCCCTGCAGGCCGCTCGTGCTCGAGTTGACCCAGCCCACCAGGTTGCCGAGCGGCGCGGTGGCGAGCGAGCCGCCGAAGGCCCCGCCTAGTCCGCCGCCAGCGGCCTGGGCGATGATCTGGGAGACGAGCTCGCCGATGTCGGCGTTGACGGTCAGCGCGCCCTTGGCGCCCGGCACGGCCTGCGGCGTCTGCGCCGCGATCGAGGCCAGCCGGCTGGGGCTGTTCGATAGTGCGAACACCTTGCCGACCATGCCGTAGTAGATCGTCTTGCCGTTCGAGCCCGTGAGCTTGTAGAGGTTGCCGACCTTGGTGAGCTTCGCGCCCTGCAGCCCGGCGCCCGACGCGAACTTCGTTGCCACCTTGGCGAACTGCTCGAGCGTCTTCTCGAAGGCGGCGGGGTCCTTCGGCTCCGCGCGCGCGGCGTAGTGGCCGCTGATGTCGAACGCTGCGGCGACGTTGCCCGACAGCTGCGCGAGCACGTCCTTGTCGATGTCGAGGCCGAGCCGCTTGCTGAGCGTCTTCTTGGCCTGCGCGAAGTTCGAGAAGCTCCCCGGGCTCACGACCTGGGCGACGTTCTCGATGAAGCGCTCGGTCTGGTCGAGGCCGCGGATGCCGACGCCGATCTCGCCGGGCTTGACGGCCACCGGCGGCGAGTCGTCGCCCGATGCGAGCGGAAGGTCCGCCTCCGTGAGCTGGGACGGGTCCGTCCTCGCGTTGAAGTCGATCGAGATGCCGTCGCTCTGGCTCGAGAGCGTGAAGCCGGTGGTCTTGAGCGCGGCCACCCACTTGACCTTGCGCGCCGTGGCGGCCGCGGGCGAGCCGCCGAGGAGCGCGCCGGCGTCGACGTAGCCCTTGACGAGCGCCTCGGACGGCAGGCCCGACAAGTTGCTGTTGAAGGTGTCCTCGGTGAGCCGGTCGTCGCGCTCGCGCTGCTCGAGCGCGGCGGTGAGCTGCTGCTTCGAGTCGGCAACGAGGAAGACGTCGTCCTTTTGCGCGAACTCCGTGCCGCCGCTCGTCGCCTTGTAAAGCGTGGCTCCGTTCGCCGAGCCGTCCTTGGTCACGTCCTTGTCGCCCGACAGCAGGTCCGACAGCTTGCCCTTGTCCTTCACTTCCACCGCGCCGACCGCCTGCGAGTTGCCGGACAGCGTCGTCTGCACGGTCGGGATCGCGATCACGAACGGGTTGCCGAGCAGCGGCTTCACGTCCTTGTCGTAGTCGAGCCCCGACTGGCTGATCGCGGTCTTGAGCGACTTGGTGACCTGTCCGGAGAACGGGAACTTCTGCGCGTTCGTCGTCAGCGACTGCCACTGCGAGTCGCCGAGGTCGGTGTCGAGCGTGAAGACGATCGGCGCGCTCTTCGGCATGTAGCCCAGCGCATTGTCGAGCGGGCTCTGGCCGCTGTCGCTCGCGCCGCTGCTGCCACAGCCGGCCGCGACCAGCGGGACGACGCACAGGGCGATGGCGGCGAGGCGGCGCACTCGAGTTCTATGAGCGCTCGATGAGCTCGATCCGATAGCCGTCCGGATCGCGCACGAAGCAAATGCGGCTGCCGCCCTCGTGGACGGTGTACGGCGGCTTCTCCGGCTCGATGCCCTGCTCGGCGAGGTTGGCGAGCTTGCCGTCGAGGTCGTCGGTGGTCACGGCGATGTGGTTGTAACCCGTGCCGAGCTCGTAGGAGTCGACGCCGTGGTTATAGGTCAGCTCGAGCCGAGCGCCGTCGCCGGGCAGGCCCATGAACACGTTGATTGCCTCGTCGCGGATGGGCATGCGCCCGATCTCCTCGAAACCGAGTGCCTCGTAGAACTCGACCGAGCGGTCGATTTCACCGATCCGGTAGCAGGTATGGATTAGCTCGCTCATGGCGTCCAGACTAACGGGATCGCCCCGCTACCATCCCCGGGCGCGGCGAGGTAGCTCAGTTGGTAGAGCACACGACTGAAAATCGTGGTGTCGCCGGTTCGATTCCGGCCCTCGCCATCTGCCGCGCGCGTTCTTGATCGAACCGGCGACGTCGCTCGTCTTCGCTCGCCTCCGTTCGATTCTGGCCCTCGCCATCTCACGAGCCCGCCGACCTCGAGACGATGCTCGGCGCGTTCACCTTCGCGCCCGACGGCTGTGCGCTGGACGCCGAGGGGCACGTCTGGGCCGCCAACGGGCTGGGTGCCGAGCTCTGCCGTGTGGCGCCGGGCGGCGCGATCGTCGACCGGATCGCCATGCCCGAAGGCCTCGGCGTGTTCGCCTGCGGTCTCGGCGGCGAGGACGGGCACACCCTGCTCGCATGCGCGGCGCCGGACTTTCTCGAAGGGCCGCGGGCGGCGGCGCGCGAGGCGAAGCTGCTCACCACGACCGTCGAGGTCGCGGCCCCTCGCGCCGCGTAGCTGTACTCTGCCCCACCAGGGAGGGGGTGGCTCATCAGAGGTACGTGGCCGCCCCGAGAGACAACACGGAGGTCACCATGTCCGCAGTACTTGGGCGGTCCATGCGGTTTCTGCTCTGCGTCGGCATAGCCGGGGCGGCGCTAGCAACTGCTCCGACCGCGTTAGCGCAGAAGCAGCAGGGCCCGTCATTGAACTGGCAGACCTGCGGCGACGCGCCGAACGTTCAGTGCGCCGTCCTGAAGGCGCCGCTGGATTACGACCAGCCGCACGGCGACAACGTCAAGTTGTTCGTTGCCAAGTCGCCGGCCACCGGCACGCGCATCGGCTCGCTGTTCTTGAACTTCGGCGGCCCTGGCGCGTCAATCGCCGACTTCATCGAGGCGCTGGGCGCCGACGGGTTCCCTGCCCTCAACGAGCACTTCGACCTGATCGGCATGGACCCGCGCGGCACCGGCCAGAGCGAACCGTCGATCGACTGCAAGGTCAACCAGGAGACGACCGGGCTCTACTCGGAGCCGTTCCAGACGCCGTTCAACGTCAATCCGCCTCAGCTGATCGCGAAGGACAAGCACTACATCAACCGCTGCCTCGCGCTCAACGGCGGCAAGAATGGGATCCTCGCGCACGTCTCCACGGCCAACGTGGCGCGCGACATGGATCGCCTTCGCGTCGCGCTGGGTGACAACAAGCTGAACTACTTCGGCTTCTCGTACGGCACGTTCCTGGGAGCGACCTACGCGTCGCTGTTCCCGCACAACTACCGGGCGATGGTGCTCGACGGGCCGGTGGACGCCAACAGCTACATCAACCACCCGCATCAGGATCTGGTCGAGCAGACGAGCGCGTTCGAACGCGCGCGCCTGCGCTTCTTCCAGGCCTGCGCCGCGGATCAGGCAGCTTGCCTCGGCTTTGGCGGCAGCGATCCCGGTGACGCATTCGACGAGCTGATCGACCAGGCCAACGCGTCGCCGCTCCCGGCCGACGGCTACACGCCGGACCCACGGCCGGTGGACGGAGACGACGTGATCGCGGCATCCGTGATCCCGTTGTACGCGAAGCAGCTGTGGCCGCTGCTGCCGCAGGCACTGGCGGCCGCACAGGCGGGCGACGGCAGCCTCATCCGCCAGCTCACGGACGAGCTGTTCTATGGCCGTGACCCCGACACGGGCCAGTACGACCCGGGTAGCGATCGCTACTTCACGATCGGCGCCACGGAGCAGCACTACCCGCGCAATGTCCAGCGCTACTTCGACTGGGGCGATAAGGCGTGGGGGACGTTCGACCACGACTACTGGAACGTGGGTTACCCCGAGCTCAACTACGGGCTCTGGCCGGCTCACGACAAGGACGCCTATGACGGGCCGTTCCACGTCGGCCACTCGTCGCAGACGCCGCTCGTGGTCGCAACCACGTACGACCCCGCAACGCCGTACCACGGCGCGCTGCGGCTCGTGCGCGATCTCGGCAACGCGCGTCTGTTGACGATGCGCGGTGACGGCCACACGGCCTACGAGAACGGCAGCCCGGACTGCATCGACACGGCGATCGAGCACTATGTCAACACGCTCGACCTGCCGGCGAAGGGGACGAGCTGCAAGCAGGACATCCCGTTCGCGCAGCCGACGGCCAGCCCGCAGGCGCTAGTCGCACCGGATGTCGCACCGCAGGTCAAGCAGGAGCTGGGCCTGCACCAGCGGCAGATCGTCCACTAGCCAAGAACAACCTCATCCGCCCGGCCGCCGGTTGGCCGGGCGGGTGATTGGTTAATTGACGGCGCGCACCTAGACGATCGTGAACTTCAGCGAGCGTGGCGCGGACTTCCGTCCCTGCGAATCCGTGGCCGTCACGGTGAGCGTGTAACGCCCAGGCCGCAGCCGCTTGCGGGCCGAGACGCGGCCCTGGAAGCGGACCTTGCGGCGGCCGGCGCGCGCGCTGAGGACGAACGCGCCGGCCTTGACCTTGCGAGTGCAGCGCCGTCCCTTCGAGCGATTCGCGACGCACTTTCGCCCGACCTTGCGGCCCTTGACCCGTTTGCTGAACGCGAACCGCACCCGTACCCGCTGGTTGACGGTGAAGGTGAACGTGGTGCCGACCGGCGCGGCCGTGGAACTCGCGATCCGAGTCCGCTTCTTGCCCCGCCGCCAGCGGCGATGAGACTGGGTCAGGCGCGTGATCTTGGGCAACGCCGTGACGACGGTCGCGCGCATCGATGCGCCGCAAGCCGATGCGGCCGCGTTGTCGCCGGTGTCGCCGCCGTAGCTCGCAAACCACCAGTAGCGGCCGGCCTTGGTGGGGGTAAAGCCAGCTGCCGGGTGATAGGTCGCGTTGCCCGACACGCTCGCGCTGCCGACGGGCTTGCCGCCGGACGTGCATACGCCGGGCGCGGACGCCTGCGGCCCGAAGACTGTGAAGTTGATCGCTCCAACCGGCGAGGCACCGGCGGCGAGGACCGCTCCCAGGTTGGGTGCGGCCAGCGCTCGGCCCACCGTGCCTCTGGCTGGTGCAGTGAAGGTCAGCGTCGGGTTGGCGGGGATCGCGCTCAGCAGCAGGCCCTGGTAGTGGGCGCCGCTGTCCTGGTACAAGGTGGCCGCGGCGCAGCTGCCGGCCGTGGCGCACGAGACGATGCCCAGCTCAACGCCGGGATCGGGGCCGGCGTCGGCTGGGGCGGAAACCTTGATCGCCGGCGCCCAGCCGCCCGCGGACTCGCTCAGGAACATGCCCTGGTAGTGGCCGGCCGCGTCCTGGTACGAGCCCGCCGCGCTGCACGTGCCCGGAGACACGCACGACACCCCTTCGATGTCGACGTTCGGGTCCGCGCCGGCGTCCGGAGGAAGGGCCGCCCTGATACCCGCGGTCCAGGTGCCGGCGGACTCGTTCAGCAGCACACCTTGGGTGTGACCTGACGCGTCGGTGTAGGTGCCGGCGGCGCCGCACTCGCCGGCGGCCGGGCACGACACCCCATAGAGCGCGGCGGTCGGGTCCGTCGTTCCGGCATCGGCCGGTAGCGCGGCCTGGTGCGGGGTCCAGGTCCCGGAGGACTCGTTCAACAACAGCCCGTGGGTGTGGGCGCCCGTGTCGTAGTAGGACCCGACGGCGGCACAGCCGCCGACCGCAGGACAGGACACCGAGAACAGCCCGGTGCCTCCCTGGGTGGTGCCGTCAGCGGGCAACGGCGTCTGCACCGAGGTACCCCAGGTGCCGGAGGACTCGGTCGCGAGCAGCACCTGACCCTGCGTCAGGTTGTCACGGTAGGTGCCGCCGGCCGCGCAGTTGCCCGCGCTGCCGCACGAGACCGTGGTGACGTTCATCTGGGGGTCCGTGGTGGCCGCGTTGCCAGGAGGAGTGAGTGTGGCCGCGCCCCAGGAGCTCGATTCCTCGTCGAGCAGCAGCCCCTGGTGCTTGTTGGAGGTGTCCTTGTAGGCGCCGACGACGGCGCAATTGCCGGCCGAGGGACAGGACACCTGATTGAGAACCGCGAGCGGGTCGGTGGCGGCGTCGCCCGGCAGCAGCGCCGTCTCGGCGGTCCAACTGCCCCCCGACTCGATCAGCAGCAGTCCCTGCGTTCGACCCATGTTGTCCTGGTAGGAGCCGACGGCAACGCAGTTGCCGGGCGTGGGGCACGACAGCGAGCGGACAAAGACGTTCGGGTTCGTCCCGGCGTCGCCGGGGAGCGGCGCCTTCATCCCCGCGGACCACGCACCCGAGGACTGGGTGAACAGCACGCCCTGATGGTGAGCCGACGAGTCGACGTAGTAGCCGGCGACGGTGCAGTTGCCTGCCGCCGGGCACGCGACGGACTCGAGGGTTGCGCTCGCATTGGTACCGGCATCGCTCGGGAGCACCGCCTTGATGCCGGTCGCCCAGTTGGGGCTCATGGATGCGAAGGCGGCGGGCGCGTGCAGCACGACCAGCACACCGCAGGTCAGCCCGACGGCCGCAGCCAGGGAGCGGGAGCAACGAACCGACCGCGGCATGTGCCAACCCTAAGGCGTTGCGTGGGCCTTTTTCCAATCGATTCGGCGCTCCTTGACATATTTGCGCGGTGAGTGGTTCAGGCATGCCGCTGCCGCAGGGGTCGCGCCTGCGGATGGATGACTCCACGCGAATCGCGGCCGGAGGAGCGGTTGTCTTCGGCGGTTCGCCCCTTCGCGTCCTGCGGCTGAGCGAGGCGGGTGCCGACGTCGTGCGCGGCTGG
>DATBKS010000057.1:0-4276 GCA_036555755.1 Thermoleophilaceae bacterium | reverse complement strand
GCGGCGGGCGTTCATAGAGCCTATATCAGCCTGGATGAGTCAGGATACGGCCGCCATGAGCGACCAATTCGAAATTCGGACCCTTGTAGAGAACTGGGTGGTGTGGCGCGACGCGGGCGACTGGGACCGCTTCCGCACCGTCTGGCACCTGCCCGGAAAGATGATGGCCACCTGGTTCCAGGGCACGGCCGACGAGTTCATCGAGGTAAACAAGCAGGGCTGGGCGCGCGGCGTGCGCATCCTGCACTTCCTGGGTGGCAGCTCGATCGACGTGACGAACGACCGCGCCATCGCCCAGACCAAGATGACGATCTCGCAGCGCGCGCTTGTCCACGACGTGGAGGTGGACGTGGTGTGCACCGGGCGCTTCTACGACTTCATCGAGCGCCGCGACGGCCGCTGGGGCCTCGTACACCGGCAGCCGATCTACGAGAAGGACCGCATGGACCCGGTCGACCCGGCGGCAAGGCTCGAGCTCGACCAGGAGCTGCTCACCAGCTTCCCCGTCGGCTACCGCCACCTCGCCTACCTCCAGTCGGGCATCGGCTACAAGGTGAAGCCCGACATGCCGGGCATCGACGGCCCCGAGGTGGAGGAGCTCTACCGCCGCGGCACGGGCTGGCTGAGCGGAGGCGGAGCGCCGGAGTGACGCCCGCCGGCATCGCCGTGGCCACGGAGGCCGACGTCCGGCTGCCGCTCGCCACCGCCTTCGCCCGCATCGTCCCGATCGAGCTGCCAAAGATCTTCCCGCGCTACGGGCCGCTCCCCGCGGTGGTCGACACGCGCGACCAGACCGGCGGCTGGGACCACGTCGGCGCCTCGCGGACGGTCGTGCTGTCGGACGGGACGACCGCCAGCGAGGAGATGACCGCGTACGTCGAGCCCTCGCACTTCGCCTACCGCCTGAGCGGCTTCAGCGGCCAGATGCGCTTCCTCGTGGACCACGCTCACGGCGCCTGGTGGTTCTGCGAGGCGGGCGAAGACAAGACGCGCATCCGCTGGACCTACACGTTCGTCCCGCACCCCGGCCGCTCGCTCGTCCTGCGTGCTGCGGTGGTCCCGCTGTGGACGCGCTACCAGTCACGCGCGCTCGCGCTGTCAGTTCGCGAGGCGGAGAAGCTCTAGGTCCGCGCTCGCGCCGGTGGCGATGTGCTCCGCCACCGCGCGCCCCGCGATGAAGCCGATGAGGTTGCCGTGGCCCGAGTAGCCGCCTAGGCCGTAGAGGCCCTCGCGCACCTCGCCGGCGAACGGGCGCTCGTCCTCGCTGAAGCCGACGATGCCCACCCAGCGGTGGGTGATGTCCGCCTGCTCCAGGCCGAGATCGTCGTGCAGGTAGGCGTCGAGCCGCTCCCACACCGCCGGGTTGCCCTCCTCCACGTCGGTGTAGGAGCTCGGGCCGTCGAGGTCGCTGAAGCCGCCGAGGGCGATGCGCCCGTCCGGCTGCTGCTGCACGTACTCGAACCCATAGCGCGCGTAGATGAGGTTGCTGAGGACCGTCTCGCCGAGCGGGGCGGTGGCGATCATGTGGAGGCGGCGGGACTTGGTCGTCGCCGCGGTCTCAGGGACGAGCGTCGGGAGCCCGCCGTCCGTGGCCACCACCACGTGCGCCGCGTCCACCGAAAAGCTGCCCTCCGCCACCACCGGGCTCCCGGGTTGCGCCCGCGTGCCCTCGTAGATCCGGGCGCCGGCGTCCTCCGCGCTCTTCGCGAGCTCGCGGATCCAGCGCGCGGGCTGGAGGGCGGCGTCGTGCTCCACGAGGCAGCCCGCGAGGCCGATCCCCCTGAGCGGCGCCTCGAGCTCGGCACGCGCGACGTACTCCGCCGCGAAGCCGTCCTCACGCAACGCATCCACGTGCTTCCGCACCGCCTCCGCCTCTTCGTCCGAGGTCGCCAGGCGCAGCGATCCCACCTTCCGCACGTACGGGCCCGCGCCCAGCTCCGCCGCCAGCGCGATCACCTCCTCCTGCACCTCGACCGTCCGCGCGTACAGTCGCCGCGCCGGCTCGTGGCCCCAGCGCTCGCGCGCGTCCACGTGGAACGGCGCGCCGCCCGCGAGCAGGAAGCCGCCGTTGCGCCCGCTCGCGCCCGAGGCCACCGTGCGCGCCTCGAGCACCACCGCGTCGAGTCCCCGGCGCGCCAGCTCGCGCGCGCAGGAGAGCCCGCCCACGCCCGCGCCGATCACGCAGACGTCGGCTCGGATGTCCGCGTCGAGCGCTGGGCGAGGCTCATATGAGTAGTCGAGCCAATACGGAGTGGTTTGCACGCAGACTTTCTACTAAGAGCGCAGGGCCTTAGTCTGCTCGTGTGGGATTGGACACTCACGCTCACCACGTAGAAGACGAGACTCGCGAACGACTCGCCTCGCTGGCCGAGGAGCAGGCAGCGCTGCGCCGCGTGGCGACCGCGGTGGCGGGTGGCGCGCAGCCGGAGGAGGTCTTTGGCCTCGTCACCGAGGAGGCCGGGCGGCTGCTGCTCGCCAGTTCGTCGGGGATGATTCGCTACGAGCCAGACGGCGAGAGCGCCCTCGTGGTCGGACGCTGGATGCAGGGCGACCAGCCGGGCGGCATGGAGGTGGGAACCGTGGTGCCGGTGTCCGGCAATACAGGTGTCGCCCACGTGCTGCGCACGGGTCAGCCCGTCCGGATCGAGAGCTTCAAGGGCCGCCAGGGCTGGATCGCCGAGGAGATGGACCGGCTCGGCTTCCGCGGGACGGTAAGCGCGCCGATCACCGTCGGCGGCCGGATCTGGGGCGCCCTCGTGGTGGCCACCACCGCCGACGAGCCGATGCCGCCCGAGAGCGAGACGCGCCTCAGCGAGTTCGCCGACCTCGTCGCGCTGGCGCTCGACTCCGCGCAGGCGAAGCAGGAGCTGATCGAGTCGCGCGCCCGCATCGTGCACGCGGGCGACGAGGCGCGCCGCAAGCTCGAGCGCGACCTCCACGATGGCGCCCAGCAGCGGCTCGTGTCGCTGGCGCTGTCGCTGCGCGTGGCCGCCGACACCATGAAATCGGACCCCGAGCGTGGGCGCGAGCTGGTTGACCACGCGCGCGCCGAGCTCGACCAGGCGATCGAGGAGCTGCGCGAGCTCGCGCGCGGCATCCACCCGGCCGTGCTCACCGAGCGCGGGCTGGCAGCCGCGGTTGAGCTGCTCTCCTCCCGCGCGGCTCTGCCCGTGGAAACCGAAATCACCACCGAGCGGCTGCCCCCGCCGGTCGAAGCCGCGGCGTACTACGTCGTGGCCGAGGCGCTCACCAACGTCGCCCGCTACTCGGGCGCCGATAGCGCGACCGTGACGATCGACTGCGATGCGGGGCGCGTGATCGTCGAGATCTCGGACGACGGCAACGGCGGGGCCGATCCCGCCAGCGGGTCGGGACTACGCGGCCTCGCCGATCGCGTCGAGGCCCTCAACGGAAACTTCGAGGTCACGAGCCCGCCCGGCGAAGGCACCTGCGTTCGAGCGGAGTTTGCGGACTGCGGACTGCGGACGGCGGACTAACGCTTCTTCTTCGACGGCGACGACGGCGGAGAAAAAATCGCCATCGTCGGCCGCAGTATCGAGCGCGGCACCCGGCGCGCCATCTTCAACCCCGCCATCCCGGCCTGAGCGCGGAACGGCGTGCCGCGGCCCACGCTGCGGCTCGGCGCAAAGCGCCGCGTGGGGAGCTGGTGGTGGAGCGGGGGCGCCTCGGCGGCGTCGCCCAGCGTCCGCCCGATCACGAGCCGCTGTATTTCACTCGTCCCCTCGAAGATCGTGTAGAGCTTGGCGTCGCGGTACCACTTCTCCACGGGGTTGTCGCGCACGTAGCCCCAACCGCCGCACACCTGGATCGCGCGCTCGGTCATCGCCACCGCCACCTCGGACGCCTTCATCTTCGACATCGAGCCTTCGGCGTGGTGGAACGGGATCTTCTGCGCCCCCATCCAGGCGGCGCGCCACGTGAGCAGCCGCGCGGCGTCGAGCTCCGCGGCCAGCTCAGCCAGAGGGAACGAGATGCCCTGCTTCTCGAGGATCGGACCGCCGAACGCCTCGCGCTCCGACGCCCAGTCGCACGCGAACTCGAACGCCGCTCGTGCGATGCCGAGCGCCTGCGCGGCCACCATCGGCCGCGTCTGCTCGAAGGCGCCGAGCGTGGCCGATGAGCCGCCGTCCCCGGAGCGCGCCCGCTCGAGGCGCCGCTCGAGCTTGCGCTCGCCACCGAGCAGGTTGTCCGCCGGCACGCGCACGTTCTCGAAGGTGATCTCCGCGGTGTGCGACGCGCGGCAGCCGAGCTTCTC
>DATBKS010000056.1:0-9363 GCA_036555755.1 Thermoleophilaceae bacterium | reverse complement strand
GAGGGTGGGCTCGATGAAATAGCCGCCCTCGCCGTTGCCGCCGTTGCCTCCGGCCACCGCCTCGGCGCCCGCCTCCTTGCCGGCCTCGATGTAGGAGCTGACGCGCTCGTACTGCTCCTTCGACACCACCGGCCCGAACTGCGTGGACATGTCGAGCCCGGGCCCGACCTTGGCCGACTTGGCCGCCTCGGCGAGGCCGGCGACGACGGTGTCGAACTGGTCCTTCTGCACGAACAGCCGCGAGCCGGCGTTGCAGGCCTGGCCGGTGTTGAAGTAGATGCCCATGAACGAGCCCTTGATCGCGGCCTCGATGTCGGCGTCGGGCAGGATGATGTTCGGGCTCTTCCCGCCGAGCTCGAGCGTCACGCGCTTGAGCAGCTCGCCGCACTTCGCGCCGATGCGGCGCCCGACCTCGGTGGAGCCGGTGAAGGCGATCTTGTCGATCGAGGTCGAGTCCACCATCGCCGCGCCGGTCTCGCCGTCGCCCGTGAGCACGTTGATCACGCCTTCGGGAATGCCCGCCTCGAGTGCGAGCTGGCCGAGCCGGATCGCGGTGAGCGGGGTCTGCTCTGCGGGCTTGAGCAGCACGGTGCAGCCGGCCGCGAGCGCGGGGGAGATCTTCCACGCGGCCATCAGCAGCGGGAAGTTCCAGGGGATGATCTGGCCGCAGACACCCACCGGCTCCTTGAGCGTGTAGGTGAACATGTTTGGCCAGGAGACCGGGATGGTCTCGCCCTCGATCTTGGTCGGCCAGCCGGCGTAGTAGCGCAGGTGCGCGACCGTCTGCGGGATGTCCACGGCGCCCGCGATCGTCACCGGCTTGCCGTTGTCGAGCGACTCGAGCTGCGCGAGCTCCTCGGCGTTCTGCTCGATCAGGTCGGCGAGCTTGTTCATCAGCTGCGAGCGCCCGGCGGCGGGCAGCTGGCCCCACGGCCCCTCCAGCGCGGCACGCGCTGCCTGAGCCGCGCGCTCGACGTCCTCGCTACCCGCCTGCGCGATCTGGCAGATGACCTCGCCCGTCGAGGGGTCGACCGTGTCGAACGTGCGGCCGTCCGCGGCCTCCACCCATTCGCCGCCGATCAGAAGCTTGTGCGGTCCCGCCTCTACGAACTTGCGGGCGGCATCGGACAGGGACTCGGGCACGGTCGTGGTCATCTCGGCTCCTCCTCTGGCTCGCGGAAGCGGCGAGGATAGTTCAGGTACCTTCACGGCATGGCCAAGGCGGGAGACGTATTCGAGCTGAACGACGGCGAGAAGGTGACCGTCGTCACGGCCGCGGCGGACAGCGGCGGGGAGCTGCTGGAGGTCGAGGCGGAGTGGGGACCTGAGAAGCACAAGCCGCTCGCGCACTCGCACCCGTCGCAGGACGAGCACTTCGAGGTGCTCGAGGGTGAGCTGAGCGTGAAACTGGGCGACGAGAAGCGCGTTCTCCGCGCCGGCGACACCGTCGACGTGCCCCGCCGCACCGTCCACGCCTTCTGGAACAGCGGCGGCACGGTGGCGCGCGCCAAATGGCAGGTGCGCCCGGCGCAGCGCACAGAAGACTTCTTCCAGGCCGTGCACAACCTGCGCGCGGCAGGCCACAGCTCGAGCGGCGGGCTCGACCTCACGGCGGGCGCGCTGGTGGCCCACGAGTACTCGAACGAGTTCACGCCGGCGCTGCCCCAGGTCGCACGCGCGATCCTGCTGCCGGCGTTAGCCGGGTTCGCGCGGATGCGCGGCTACAAGACCTAGAGGCCCGAGGGGTCGCTGTCCTGCGGCCGCGCGCGGTTGTCCGCGTGGGCCTTGTCCACGGCGACGACGACCTTCTCCGGGTTGTTCACGCCGATGAACTTGAAGTCGGCGTCGCCCGTCCCGGCGGTGTCGAAGTCAACGGTGCCGACCATCAGGAGGCGCTGAATCACGCCCTGGCTCGTGTTGACGTTCTGCACGCGCTCGATCTGGGTCTGCTGGACGTCGCGGGAGATGATTCCCCGCTGGATGCGCAGCCGCTGGTTGGTGATCGTGTAGACGATGAAGTAGCGGCGAATGAAGCCGACCACGATCACGATCACGAACACGACGACGAAAGCACCCACGCCGCCGCCGTTGCTGGCGGCGAACCAGATGATCGCGCCGATGGCCGCGGCGATCAGGAGGCCCTTGAGATAGAAGGCCACGGTCGAGCGCCACGAGGGGTGGCCCTCGTAGATCACCACTTCGCCCGGGTGCAGGTCCATTGCCATAGGCGGGGGCGAAGGCTAAACGAGTAGCGGGCGGAAGCTCAAGCGCAGAGGGAGGGCGGTCAGCCGATGGATTCGCCGGTGCGCACGACGCGGCGCAACAGGGGCGCCGCCCGGTAGCGCTCCTCGCGGCGCTCCTCCCAGAGCCCGTCGAGCGTGGCGAGCACGTGGTCGAAGCCGATCTCGCGCCCCCAGGCCACCGGCCCGCGCGGGTGGTTGAGGCCGAGAGTCGTCCCCGCGTCGACATCCTCCGCCGAGCCGACGCCCTCGCCGATCGCGAACAGCGCCTCGTTCACGAGCTGGCACACCAGTCGCCCGAGCACGAGCCCCGGGGCGTCCTCCACCCACTCGCGGTGGAAGCCGAGCGAGGTGAAGAAACACTCGGCCGCTTTCGCAGCCTCGGCGTCCGTGTCGGACAGGCGCGTGAGCTCGACGAGCTTGCCGATCGGGGGCAGCAGGTGGAAGCCGACTGCGCCGGGGATGGCGTGTTCCGCCAGCGAGCGATCCGCGCACAGCACGACGAGGGGCCTGCCGAGCGCATCCACGGCCTCGCCGGGGGTGACGTGGACGACCAGCTCCGGGTCGCCGCCGCCCACGTCGAAGCCTGCGGCAACACCCCGCTCGCGCAGCCCGTCCGCGAGCACGCCTTCGCCCACGATCGCCACCGCCCGCCCTTCGCCGCCGCTCGGCACCGGCGGGTCCTCATCGTCGGGGCGGTGGGGGCCGTCCTCGTACGAGTACCAGCCCTGGCCGGTCTTCCGCCCGAGCGTGCCCGCGGCCACCATCCGCGCCTGCAGCATGCTCGGCTTCCAGCGCGGCTCGCCGAAGCTCTGCTCGTTGAACGAGCGCGCCACCTCGTAGCCCACGTCGATCCCGACCAGGTCCATCAGCTCGAAGGGGCCCATCCGGAAGCCGCCGCCGAGCCGCGCGATGCGGTCGATCTGCTCGACACTCGCCACGCGCTCCTGGAGCAGCCGCAGCGCCTCACCGTTCACCGGCCGCCCGCAGCGGTTGACGAGGAACCCCGGGCCGTCGCTGGCCACGATCACCGTCTTGCCCATCGCCTCGCCCACGGCGCGCGCCATCGAAAGGGCCCGCTCGCTCGTCTGCGCCGCGGCGATCACCTCGAGCAGCTTCATCAGCGGCGGCGGGTTGAAGAAGTGCATCCCCACGACGTTCTCCGGATGCGCCGCCGCCGAGGCGATCGAGCTGACGAGGATCGACGAGGTGTTGCTCGCCAGCACCGCGTCCTCGGCGCAGACTTCGGACAGCGCCTCGAACAGCTCGCGCTTCAGGTCCGGTCGCTCCGGCGCGGCCTCGATCACCAGCCCGCAGTCGCCCAGGTCCTCGAGCCGCTCGCTCAGTTGCAGTAATTCGCCGGCGGCCCGCGCGTCGTCCTCCGACCAGCGTCTCCGCTCTGCGCCTTTGGCGAGCCCGCCGAGCACGCTCTGCTCGCCGCGTTCGAGCGCGCCGGGCACGGGATCGTGCACTACCGTCTCCATGCCCGCCAGAACGCCGAGCTGCGCGATACCGGCGCCCATGGTGCCGGCACCGACCACGCCGAGGCGCTTGGGAAGCTCACTCATTGGGTAGGGACTCCCACGGAGGCGGGCCATCTTAAAAGCCTTCAGACTCGCCGCAACTTTCCCCCGACCCGCACGTCTAGAAATTCATGCTCAAAAAGCTGCTGATAACCGTTGCCACTAGCTCCGTCCTCGCCAGTGCCGCACTTGCGGTACCCGCGCACGCCTCCACGCGCCAGGAGTCCGTCTTCCAGGACGACACCACGCTCGTCTTCTCGGGCGACGCGACGCGCCAGCAGGCGCTCGACCAGATCAAGTCGCTCGGCGGGACGACGATCCACTCCCTCCTCTTCTGGAGCCGCATCGCTCCCGACTCGGACTCGAAGACCAGGCCCGCGGGCTTCGACGCCAGCAACCCGGACGCCTACCCGCCCGGCGCGTGGTTCCAGTACGAGCAGCTCGTGAGCGAGGCGCAGGCGCGCGGCCTCAAGGTGATTCTGTCGCCGGTGCAGGCGCCGCACTGGGCGGACACCTGCAACACCCGGGGTCAGGCGCACCACTGCAAGCCGAGCCCTAAGGACTTCGGCGCGTTCGTGACGGCGGCGGCCAAGCGCTTCCCGACCGTGCACTCCTGGACGATGTGGAACGAGCCGAACCAGTCCAACTGGCTCTACCCGCAGCAGACCCGCAAGCACGGTCACAACCTGCCGACGGCGGCGATCGTCTACCGGAACCTGTACCGCGCGGGTGTGGCCGCGCTGCAGGCCAACGGGCACGCCCGTGACCAGTTCCTCCTCGGCGAGACCGCGCCGCTCGGCCGTACCACCGGCAACCTCGGCAAGCGCTTCCTCAGCCCGACCGCGTTCTTCCAGGGCGTCTTCTGCCTCGACTCGCACGGCCGCAAGCTGCGCGGCCGGCTCGCCAAGGACGAGGGCTGCACGCACTACAAGAAGCTCGTCGCGACGGGCATCTCCCACCACCCGTACAACCGCGGTGGCAGCCAGCCGCCCACGCGCCGTCCCACCGGTCCGGGCGAGATCACGATCGCGAACCTCAGCAAGCTGAGCCGCGTGATCAACCAGGGCGCTCACGCGCGCCGGATCCGCGGCGGGCTGAAGTTCTACTTCACCGAGTTCGGCTTCCAGTCGAACCCGCCGGACCGCACGTTCGGCGTCTCGCTGTCGCGGCAGGCCCGCTACATCAACCAGTCGGACTACATCGCGTACAAGAACCGCCGCGTCGCGTCGGTCTCGCAGTACGAGCTGTTCGACGCCGTCTCGCTGCAGGACTTCAACACCGGCCTGCTGCTGAAGAACGGCAAGGCCAAGCCGGCGCTGAACGCCTACCGCCTGCCGATCTGGGTCACGAAGAGCGGCTCGGGCGTGCGCGTCTGGGGCCAGGTGCGCCCGGCCGGCGGCTCGGCGCAGACCGTTCAGATCCAGAACGGCAACAAGAAGTTCAAGACGGTCAAGACCGCCCGGACCTCGAGCAACGGCTACTTCCAGGTGCGCATCGGGCACAAGCCCGGCAAGAAGTGGCGCCTGAGCTGGAACGGCTTCAACAGCCGCGTTGCCGGGATCGGCACCTAGACCATCGCGTTGATCCCGGTCGCCGCGCGGCCGATGATCAGCTTCTGAATCTGCGACGTCCCCTCGTAGAGCGTCGCCACGCGCGCGTCGCGCAGGTAGCGCTCTACGGGGTGGTCGTCGACGTAGCCGGAGCCGCCGTGCACCTGGATCGCCAGGTTGGCGTTGCGCACCGCGGCCTCGGTGGCGTAGAGCTTCGCGATCGAGGTCTCGGTGGTGCTCGGCTTGCCGGTGTCCTTCAGCCAGCCCGCCTTCCAGACGAGCCCGCGCGCGGCCTCGGTGTCCACGATCATGTCGGCGATCATCGCCTGCACGAGCTGGAACGAGCCGATCGGCCGGCCGAACTGCTCACGCTCCTTCGCGTACTGCACGGAGGCGTTGACGCAGCCCTGCGAGATTCCAACGCAACCGGAGGCGACGCTGTAGCGGCCTGAGTCGAGCGCGGTCATGGCGATCTTGAAGCCGTCGCCGATCTCGCCCATCATCGCCTCGTCCGGCACCTCGACATCGGACAGCGAGAGCTCGGCGGTGTCGGACGCCTTGAGCCCGAGCTTGCCGTGGATCGCGCCCGAGGAGAAGCCCTCGGAGTCGGTCGGGACGAGGAAGCAGGCGAGGCCGCGGTGGGCCTTCTCCGGATCGGTCTGGGCGAATATCAGCGCGAGCTTGGCGTAGTTGCCCATCGAGATCCACTGCTTCTGCCCGTTGAGCTTCCAGCCGCCGTCGATCTTCGTCGCGCGGGTCTTGAGGCTGGCGGCGTCGGTGCCGGAGCTCGGCTCGGTGAGCCCGAAGCAGCCGAGCGCCTCGCCCGTGCAGAGCTTGGGCAGCCACTCGTGCTTCTGCTCCTCGGTGCCCCAGCGCTCGATCGACGAGCAAACGAGCGAGGTCTGCACGGAGACGACGGTGCGGGCGGAGGAGTCGCCGCGGCCGATCTCCTCGACGATCAGGCTGTAAGTGCGGTAGTCGAGCCCGCGGCCGCCGTACTCCTCGGACACGATCGCGCCGAGGAAGCCCATGTCGGCCATCTTCTGGACGAGCTCGGTGTCGAACTTCTCGTTGCGGTCGTTCTCGCGCGCCACGGGCACGATCTCGTTGTCGGTGAAGTCGCGCGCGGTCTCGCGGATCAGGCGTTGCTCGTCGGTGAGCTCGAAGTCGATCAAGTCTGGTTCCTCATACGGGGACGGGGCGGAATGCAGCGTAGCCGAGGTTTGTTGCATCGAGCCCCGCCGGGTGGCCCGTAGACTGGCGGCGATGAGTTTCATCACGGCGTGGTCGATCGGGATCGTGCTGCTGATCCTCGCGGTCGTGGCGATCGGCAAGTGGTCGCCGGTGAGCGCGGCGCAGGTGCTCGACTGGAAGCCGACGCGCTCGTACGAGGACGAGGTTCAGCTCGAGCTCGACGACATCGACCAGATGCTCGAGGCCCAGAACGAGCGCCGCCGCCGCAGCGGCCGGCCCGAGCTGACCGAGGACGACGTGCGCGCCGAGGTGGACGCCGCCCAGCGCGAGCTGCAGGAGCGCGCCGAGACCTACCGCAACAAGCCGGGCGACTGAGTGGCGCGCGTCCTACTCGTGGGCTGCGGCTGCCGCGGCGGCGAGCTGGCTGCCGCGCTGCTCGAGCGCGGTCACGCCGTGCGCGGCACGACCCGGGACGAGAAGCGCTTCGAGGCGATCGCGGCGAGCGGCGCAGAGGCGGCGCTCGGCGATCCGGACAAGCTCGGCACGCTCCTGCCTCACATCGAGGGCGTGAGCGTGCTGTGCTGGCTGCTCGGCTCGGCCTCCGGCGACGAAGAGAACGTCCACGCGCTGCACGGGCCGCGGCTCGAGGCGCTCACCGAGAAGCTCGTCGACACGCATGTGCGCGGCGTGGTCTACGAGGGCGCCGGCTCGGTGGACGGGGAGTTGCTCGCCCAGGGCGCCGCCCTGGTGAGGCGCGCAAACGAGACCTGGAACATCCCGGTCGAAGTCGTGGAGCACGATCCGGCCGACCACGCGGGCTGGGTGGGGGCGATGGTGGCGGCCGTCGAAAAGGTGCTCTCGGCGTAGTTAGCGCCGGGGGTGTCGGTCGCCCCCGGCGCTGATACAGGACTGCCGTCTCGCTGGGGCAAGACACCGCAGTCCCGTGCCGCGATCCTCCCCCTCAGCGGGACTCGTGAAACCCGTCTAGCGGACGTGCAGGATGCCCGTGATGGCCAACGCGGCGACCGCAAGCACCAAGAGCACCGCGATCACAAGGGCCACGCGCACCGCGATCGCCACAGGCAGGCGTGCCGCCGGCACGGCCTCGTCCTCGACGAGGCGCAGCTCGGCGGGCGGCGACGCGAGCGGGCGCGGCCCCACCGGGGCATGAGCCTCGAGGTAGCTCGCCACGAGCGCGTCGTGCGCCTGGACCAGCCTGCGCTCGTGCGTGGAGCAGCGCTCGCACGCGGTCAGGTGGGCGTCTAGCCGCCTCCGGCCGGTGGGGGTGAGAGCGCCGTCGAAGCGATCCGAGATGAGCTGCTCAGCTCGCTCGCACCAGCCGCCCGAGGGCAGCGCCGCCAGCGTCCGCCGCAGTCCCTTGCGCCCCTCGGCGAGCAGTTTGGACAGCTCAGCCTCGGGCATTCCCAGCTCTGTGGCCACCTCGCCACGCGGCCGGCCGCCGAGGTCCACGAGCGCCAGCGCCCGCCGGCCTTCGGGGCGCAGGTCGGGAAGCGTAGCCTCCACCTGCGCGAGCGCGTGAACGGGGTTCGCCGGGCCCGGCAGCCGGGCGGGAACCGATCGCAGCGGCGTCACCTCCATGACCCGCGAGCATAGTCCCAGAGCCGGATCTTGGCCCACTAGAAGCTAATATTTAAATCCCGACTGGATTTACACCATTTTCGACAGAGGTGATCGCATGGCGGACTACGCGAAGGACGTACTGGTAGACACGCAGTGGGTCGCGGACCACCTCGACGACGAGTCGATTCGCATCGTCGAGGTCGACGAGAACCCGGCCCTCTACGCCGAAGCGCACATCCCGGGCGCCATCGGTTTCGACTGGAAGAAGGACCTGCAGGACCAGGTCAAGCGCGACTTCCTCGGCCCCGACGAGTTCGGCGCGCTGTTCGGCTCGCGCGGTATCTCGAACGATCACACCGTGGTCCTTTACGGCGACCGCAACAACTGGTTCGCGGCATACACGTACTGGTACCTCAAGTACTACGGCCACGAGTACGTGAAGCTGATGAACGGCCCGCGCGAGAAGTGGATCGAGGAGAACCGGCCGACCACGACCGACGTGCCGGAGTACAGCTCCGCGACGTTCAGCGCGCAGCCCGGCGACGAGGCGATCCGCGCGAAGCGCGACGAGGTGCTCGCGGCGCTCGGCCAGAGCACGGCGCTCGTCGACGTCCGCTCGCCGCAGGAATTCTCCGGCGAGCTGATCGCGATGGCAGGCTACGAGCAGGAGGGCGCGCAGCGTGGCGGCCACATCCCGGGCGCGGCGTCAGTGCCGTGGGCGCAGGCGGTGCAGGAGGACGGCACCTTCAAGTCGGCGGACGAGCTACGCGAGCTCTACACCGGCAAGGGCGTCCTGAACGGCGGCGACATCATCGCCTACTGCCGCATCGGCGAGCGCTCGGCGCACACCTGGTTCGTGCTGCACGAGCTGCTCGGCCACGACGCCGTGAAGAACTATGACGGCTCGTGGACCGAGTGGGGCAACCTGGTGGACGTGCCTATTGAGAAGGACGTCTAGTTCTTGGTTCTTAGTTCTTAGTTCCTAGGATGAGGGGCTCTAGCCGCTCGAGCAGGTTCTGCACTATGCGCGCCGTTGCGCCCCAGATCAGGTTGCCGTTGACCACGTATGCCGGGGTTTTGATCGGCACGCCGCGGCGCAGGAGGCGCTTCATCTCGAAGCCGCTCACGAGTTCCGGGAGGCTCAGCTCGAGCACCTCCTCGACCTCGGTGGGCTGCGGCGTCCAGGCGTGGCCGGGCTCGATCACGCCCACGAACGGGTGGATCTTGTAGGAGGTCACGAAGGTGCCGGTTGGGGGGAGCGCGCCCACGAGCTCG
>DATBKS010000055.1:0-11013 GCA_036555755.1 Thermoleophilaceae bacterium | reverse complement strand
CACGGCTCCTCCGTCGACCGACCAGCTCCTGTTGCTGCTGCCCTTCCCCTTCATCGTCTGGGGAGCGGACGAGCTGCGCCGCTATTTCCTGCGCAGGCGCGCCGCGACGGCGAGCTGACTCCCGCGATTAGTCCACCGAGGTGGCGGCCACCTGCCGCTCGCTGCCTGGGTCGGAGTGCGATGCGCTGCGCGGGACGACGAGGAGCGGGCAGGGGGCCAGCCGCATCAGCTTGGTCGCGACGCCGCCCAGCAGCACCCGCCCGACCGGACCGTAGGCTCGCGATCCGGTGACGAGAAGGTCGACTTCCTCCGCCTGAGCCTCGTGCGCGAGCTCCTTCGCCGGGCTGCCCATGCGGGCGAGTCCGCGCGCTTTGATCTTCTCCGGCACCCGGCTTAGCGCGGTCTCGATGCGGTCCTCGCCAAGGCCCGTTGTCGGGTCGAAGTCCGGCACGTACACCCCCGGGTGACTCTGGTAGGAGTGTGGCGGCGGGTACAGAACCGTCAGCACCCGGAGCTCGGCGTCCGTCGCCTCGCAGAGGCTGATCGCGGCGCCCAATGCAAGCTCGGACTCCGCTGATCCGTCGTAGCAGGCGCCGATGGTCTCGATCGCGTGCCGCTCGTCCTGCGCGAAGCCCGCGGGCGCCACCGCGACCGCGCACGGCAGGCCATGGAGCAGGCGCGTGGCCATGCCGCCGGCCAGCACCCTGCCGATCGGACCGCGCGACGAGGAGCCGAGCACGAGCAGGTCCGCCTGCTCGCGCTCGACGAGGTCGTTCAGCGCATGCGCAGGCGAGGGATGCGGCAGCTTCAGTGCGGACGCGGACACATCGTCTGGGACCCGCTTCAGCGCCTGATCGAGGACGACCTGCGCCTCGTCGCGCATTGTCGTCCCGATGGCGGCGGACCCAATCTTCACCGGAAGCGACTTGCCGGCGTACGCGAACGCGACGATCAGGCGGGCCTTCGAGATCCTGGCCAGGACGCACGCGAGCGCCAGCGCATCCTCGGACTGATCGGAACCGTTGTAGCCGGTGACGATGGTCGTGTACATGATCTCCTCGCTTCTCTGTCGTCTAAGTGGTCATGTCGAGCTGGGGCAGCGGCCCAAGCGGCTCCGGCCACTCGCGATCCACTGCCGCGCGCGCCTCTCCCTCATCGAGCGTCTCGTGCTGGAGGAGCGCCTGTGCAAGCCGATCGAGCTCTTCCCTGTGGCTCCCGAGCAAGGCCTCGACGTCGGCGTGCGCGGCCTCGATGATGCGGCGCACCTCGTCGTCGACCAGTTTCTGGGTCTCGGGCGAGATCTCGCCGCCCAACCAGCCGCCCGAAGGCTCGCCCGTGCCGAGCGCGACCGGTCCGATCGCATCACTCATGCCCCACTGCGACACCATCGAGCGCGCAACCTCGGTGATCTGCTTGATGTCGTTCTCGGCGCCGGTCGTCTGTTCGCCGAACACGAGCTCCTCGGCCACGCGGCCACCTAGGCCGACCCTGATCTTCGTCAGCAGGTACTCGCGGTCGTAGCTGAAGCGGTCGGCGCCCGGAGCCGACAGCGTGACGCCGAGCGCGGCGCCGCGCGGGATGATCGAGACCTTGCGCACCGGGTCGCTTCCCGGCGTGAGCAGGGCGACGAGCGCGTGCCCCGACTCGTGGTAGGCGCTCCGCTCGCGCTCCGTGGAGCTGAGCAGGATGCGCCGCTCGCTCCCGAGGATCAGCTTTTCGAGCGCGTCGTCGAAGTCCTGGCGCGTGACCGTGTCGTGATCGCGTCGGGCGGCCATAAGGGCTGCCTCGTTGACCACATTGGCGAGGTCCGCCCCCACCATTCCCACGGTCATCGCTGCCAGACGGTCGAGATCGGCGTCGTTGTCGATCGGCACCGAACGGGTGTGCACAGTCAGAATCGCGCGGCGGCCCTTGGTGTCCGGAGGCTGGATGGCGACGCGCCGATCGAAGCGTCCTGGGCGCAGCAATGCCGAATCCAGCACGTCGGGGCGGTTCGTGGCGCTCAGGACGATGACCCCGATCGACGTGTCGAAGCCGTCCATCTCCGTGAGGATCTGGTTGAGCGTCTGCTCACGCTCGTCGTGGCCGCCATATCCGCCGGGCACCGCCCCGCGCTTGCCGCCGATCGCGTCCAGCTCGTCGATGAAGATGATCGCCGGTGCGGCCTCCTTCGCCTGGTGGAACAGGTCGCGAACCCGCGAGGCTCCGACGCCGACGAACATCTCCACGAACTCCGACGCGGAGATAGAGAAGAACGGCACGTCGGCCTCGCCGGCGAGGGCACGGGCGAGCAGCGTCTTGCCGGTGCCGGGCGGCCCCGTGAGCAGCACGCCTCGCGGGATGCGACCGCCGAGGCGGCGGTACTTGTCCGGGTTCCGGAGGAAGTCGACGATCTCGCTCAGCTCGCTCTTCGCCTCGTCGATGCCCGCGACGTCGTCGAACGTGACCTTCTCCGTGGTCGGCTCGGGCCGGCGCACGCGCGCCTTCCCGAACGCGGTCGCGCCACCGATTCCCGCGCCGCGCCGCATGATGAAGATGAACAGCCCGACGATCAGCAGCAGCGGCAGCACTCCGAGCAGGAGACTCGCGAAGAAGGAACGTCCCTGCTGCGGCGCCTTCGCGTTGATCACGACGCCCTTCGAGCGCAGCAGCGCCTCGAGCTGGTCGTTGTTCACGAAGGTCGGGATCTCGGTAGAGAAGTGCGTCGTCGCCCTGATGGACCGATCATTCGGCGGATAGCTCACCGGGCGGCGGAACTCGCCCTGGACCGTCGAGCCCTGCGAGTTGATCGAAACGACGTTGCCGTCCCTCACCTGGTTCAGGAACACGGGGTTGTAGGGAACCCGCTCCCGCGGGGTCGGCGATGAGCTCGCGAACGCGTACAACGTGAACTCGATGACGATCAGGGCGAAGAACAGCCACATGACCGTCCGCAGGGTTTCCCGCGGAGCGGGCGGCGCGCCGCGGCCACCCGGCCCGGGCGTTACGCGCCAGCCGTCTGGATGGCGCTCGCCGTGGTGGGCCCCCGCCGATGGACGCGGCCGCCCATCCTTGTCAGGCTCAGCCTGATAGTCGGCCTGCGGGCCGGCTTCGCGAGCGTCGTCCCTGTCCTCGAAGTCGGACATGAGCAGGGAGCTACGCGGGCTGTCGGACCAGGCGGAAACCGCGCACCCGGAGCTCGTCAACCGGATAGAACGAGCTCCGCAGCGTCAGGCAGTCCTCCAAGTGCGCCGACTCGCCATGCCAGGGATCGATCAGCCTGTCCATCACCCGGAACAGCCGGATCCCGTCGGTCACGTACGCGTCGGGGCAGAGGCTTTGCGGGAGGACGTGGTGCTCGGTCTTGAGTGCGGCGAACATGGACGCACCGTACGGCCGAGTGGCGCACCGTCGCATCCGTTCAGACCCCGTGACCCGACCGCACTCGTTACGGGTCGCGTCTGCGGAAAAGCCGCAATGCGGATCGGTGGTCGGAGCCGATTCGCGGGCCGACGTCAGGATTTAGGTTCCAGGGCATGCCGCCCGCCCGAATGACCGCGGGATTCATGGCAACCAGAAGTGGGGATCCCGCCTGGTTGTCTACGGTCCGGGCGCACCTCGCCTCCGTCGGTCCGCATCTGGCCTGGGAGGGCGACGACGGCATCGAAACACTCCTCATACCCGAGGGCTTCACGCGCATCGGCCGCGGCCTGCGGGCTGACGTCCGGCTTGGTTGTCGAACGGTTTCGCGCCGGCACGCGCTCGTGCACCGAGCCGGGACCACCTGCGTCGCGCTCGACGATCACAGCCTGATTGGCGTCTTCGTCAACGGGAAGCGAATCGACTGGCAGCCGCTCATGGACGGGGATCAACTCGAGGTCGGGCGCTTCCGGATCTATTTCGTCGGAGCGAGGCAACCACACCGCATCCAGCCAGACGGGCGTACATGGCACTCGCCAGCATCACTCCCGTAGCGGTAGCGCCCGTCCCGCTCGAGCGGTTCGCGGAGGTCCTGCTGCCCGAGCAGATGCGCGAGCTCGAGCGCACGGTCACCCGCGCGCAGACCCTGCTGTCGGGCCGGGTCATTTGGAACATCAACTCAACGGCGCGCGGCGGCGGCGTAGCGGAGATGTTGCGCCCGCTCGTCGGCTACGCGCGAGCGGCGAACGTGGACGCGCGCTGGAAGGTACTCGGAGGCGAGCCGGACTTCTTCCGGGTCACAAAGCGCCTCCACAACCGGCTGCACGGCTCGATGGGCGACGGCGGTCCGCTCGGCGACCACGAACGCAAGATCTACGAGCGCACGTCCGAGGCCGCCGCCCGGAAGTTGATCCCGCGGACGCGCCGCGGCGACATCGTCATCCTCCACGATCCCCAGACCGCCGGCCTCGCGGCGCCACTGGTTGAGGCCGGCGCGGTCGTGATCTGGCGAACCCACATCGGCATCGACCGTCCCAACGGGGAAGCGAGGGAGGCATGGGATTTCCTCCTGCCCTACGTGCTTCCCGCCCATGCCTACGTGTTCTCGCGCGCGGCGTATGCCTGGGAGGCGCTCGAGCCGGGGCGGGTCTTCGTCATCGCGCCCTCTATCGATCCGTTCTCCCCTAAGAACCAGGAGCTGCCGAGGTCGAGCGTGCGAGCGATCCTCGGGCACGCCGGCCTGCTGCCTCCCGTCGAAGACGTCCCCACGTTCCTGCGAAGCGACGGCGCCCCCGGCCGCGTGGACTCCACTTGTCAGCTGATCGAGGCGGAGCCGCTCACCGCCGAAACGCCGCTCGTGACCCAGGTCTCCCGCTGGGACCGCCTCAAGGACCCTCTGGGCGTGATGGAGGGCTTCATCCACCACGTGCTCCCCGACAGCGCGGCGCATCTCATGCTGGCGGGCCCGGACACCGATGCGGTGGCGGACGACCCCGAGGGCGCCGACGTGCTGAGAGCGTGTGTCGACCGCTGGGAGAGCCTCGCCCCCGAGGCCCGCGCGCGCATCCATCTGGCCATGCTGCCGATGTACGACGCGGAGGAGAACGCCGCGATCGTGAACGCCCTTCAGCGCTGGTCGACGGTGATCGTCCAGAAGAGCCTCGCCGAGGGCTTCGGGCTGACGGTGACGGAGGCGATGTGGAAGGCCAGGCCCGTGGTCGCTTCGCGCGTCGGCGGCATCCAGGACCAGCTCGTGGACGGCGAAAGCGGGGTGCTCGTGGACCCGGCCGACTACCAGGCATTCGGGGAGGCGGTGCTCGGCCTGATCGCTGACCCGGCGCGCGCCGAGCGGATAGGACGAGCCGCCCAGGAGCGCGTGCGCGAGCAGTTCCTCGGCGCGCGCCACCTGACGCAGTACGTCGACCTGTTCGAGCGGCTAACTACGGAGCCCGTTCCGCAGGTCCGCTGATGAACGCGGCCCGGGGCGGCGGCTGCACCTGTCCAGACAGATGGGCGCGGACGAGGTGATCGACTTCACGCCGGGGATCCGGTAGCCGCGATCAAGCGGCTCACGGATGGCCGCGGCGTAGAGCGCAAGCTGATGGAGCTCGTCCGCAACGGGAAGCTCGACCTCTCGCCGCTGATCACGCACCACTTCGCGCTCGACGAGATCGAAGAGGCGTATGAGCTCTTCGGCAACCAGCGCGATGGCGTCGTCAAGGTGGCCCTGTCGCCGAACGGCGCGAGTCGGGAGCAGGCTTCCGAGCACGCCGGCGCAGCGAGCGCCTGAAGCCGAGCTTGCGGGTTTCTACGGACCCCCGCCCGGGGTCAGTGCCGATGCCGGGCGGGGGTTCGTGCCGCAGCATCTGGGGTGACGAACCACTCACCGAAAGGCTTCAGCATGAACTCTGGATCGCGCCTCAACGTACTCGTCGCCGGCGGCGGCGTTGCCGGCCTCGAGGTACTGCTCGCACTGCGCGACCTCGCCGGCGACCGCGTCGAACTCACGCTGCTCGAGCCGTCGAGCGAGTTCGTCTTCCGCCCGATGGCGACGGCCGAGACTTTCGGCAGAGGGCGCGGTCAGCGCATCAAGACGTCGAAGATCGCCGCGGACACCGGCGCCACGCTGGTCCCCGGCGCCCTCGCCGCCGTCGATGACGCACGCCGCAGGGTGACCGTCGACAACGGCGATGAGCTCCGCTACGACGCTCTCGTGATCGCCACAGGAGCGAGGAGCGAGCCGGCGTTCCGGAGGGGCATCACCTGGACGCCCGAGACCGATCCAGAGGTGTTCGGCGGTCTGCGCCGGGACCTCGAGGAGGGCTACGCGCACAGCGTCGCGTTCGTGATCCCGCCCGGCACGGCCTGGCCGCTGCCCGCGTACGAGCTGGCCCTGATGACGGCGTGGGATGCCGATGGCATGGGACAGGACGACGTGCAGATCAGCGTCGTGACCCCCGAGCAGGGCCCGCTCGCCATCTTCGGCCCGGCCGGCTCCGCCGCCGTCCAGGCCGACCTGGATGAGGCCGGGGTGACCGTGCGCACGGGCGCATATGTAGAAGAGACATCCGACCCCTCCGGCTTCGTCGTGATGCCCGGAGGCGACCGTCTCGACGCCGCCCACGTGGTCGCCCTGCCGCGCGCGGTCGGCCCGAACATTCCCGGCGTCCCCTCCGACGCCAATGGCTTCATCCGCGTGGACCGCCACTGCCACGTCGACGGTGCCGAGCGCCTCTGGGCCGCCGGCGACGCGATCGCTTTTCCCGTGAAGCAGGGCGGCCTCGCGGCACAGCAGGCGGACGCCGCGGCGGAGGACATCGCCCGGATGTCCGGCGCCGACGTGGCGGCACAGACGTTCAAGCCCGTCCTGCGCGGCATGCTGCTCACCGGCCGCGGCCGCAGCTGGATGCGCGCCGAGATCACGGGCGGCGGTGGCGAGGCCGTCGCGGAGCGGCACGCGCTGTGGTGGCCGCCCACGAAGGTGGCGGGCCGCTATCTCGCCCCCTATCTGCACGAGACGTTCGAGAGCAGCCACGCCGAAGGCGCCGAGGCGCCCTCCGGACTGCCGGTCGAGCTCGACCTCGAACGTGAGCTCGAGCAGGCTGCCGACGAGCTACGCTCCGGCGCTCAGGCAACCGTTGGCCGAGACGCCTGAGGGGGCGACAAATGTTCAAGAACATCCTGGTGGCGGTCGACGGCTCCAACCATTCGGAGCGGGCGCTCGACGAAGCGATCGACCTCGCACGCGGGTCAGGCGGCACGCTCACGCTCGTCACGGCGGCGCCGGATCCAACGACCCTGGCGCTCAGCGGCGGAGCCTTCGCCTACGCGGTCGACTACGAAACGCTCGAGGGCGACCTCAAGCGCGAATACCGCGAGCTGCTCGACAAGGAGAAGGCCCGCGTCCCCGACGATGTCGACTCGCGCGCTCTTCTCCTCGACGGCCGTCCCTCCCGGGCCATCGTCGCCGAGGTCAAGTCCGGAGGCCACGATCTCGTGGTCATGGGATCGCGTGGAAGGGGCCAGCTGCGATCAATGGTCCTGGGCAGCACGAGCAATGAGGTTCTGCACTCGAGCCCCGTGCCCGTTCTGGTCGTGCACCTGCCCTCCGACGAGCAGCCCGGCGACGACGGTCACTCGTAGCTGAGCGCCTCGACGGGCTTCAGCCGTGCCGCCCGCCGTGCGGGCAGGATCGCTGCGAGCGACCCGAGCACCACCGCCGCCAGCGCCACGGCGATGGTGGCGGTGACCGGGAAGTGGAACGAGATCCCGGGGAGGATCGAGTCGAGCCCGGACACCCACACGGCCGCGATCAGCGCGCCAAAGCCGATGCCCGCGAGCGCTCCCGACGAGGTGATCAGCAGGCTCTCGTCGAGCATCGTCGCCCGCACCAGCCAACGCGACGCGCCAAGGGCGCGCAGCACGCCGATCTCGCGAGTCCGCTCCATCACGGACATCGCGAGCGTGTTGATCACTCCGAGCAGGGACACGATCACGGCGATCGCGATGATCGCGTTGAAGAGGTTGAACTGCTGGTTGATCTCCGACTTGATCTGGTCCTTCACGTCTGCGACGGAGAGCGACTCGAGGTTGGGGTGCGAGCGCTGGAGGTACGCGTCGATGCGCCGGCCGAGATCGGCGCGGGAGGCGCCCGGCTTCGCCTTCACGAGCAGCTCGTTGTCGATCGTCGCGCCGTAGACCGAGCGCATCGTGTCGAGCGACATCTGCATGCCTCGACCGTTGAAGCCCGCCGATGTCTTGAGGATCCCGACGACGCGCGCGTTCTGGGTCCGGTCGGGTCCGCGCAGCGGGATCGTCGAGCCGACATGCAGATGCGCGGAGGTCGCGTAGGCGCGATTGACCAGGACGCCGCCGCTCGCGAGAGCCGCCAGGGCCTCGGCGCGTGACGCTCCGTCGACCGGCGTGCGGTCCACCTGACCGAACACCGCCGGGTCGACGCCCATCGCCATGCCCGGCTGGCTGCCCGGCGCCTTCGGCAGCTTGAAGATCAAGGCGCGCACCGGCGTCACCACGCCGGCGCCCGGCATCGCCGCGATGTCGCGGCGCACGCTCGGACCGATCGGGCCGCCGCCCTGATCGAGCGGGAGCCCGGTCTGCTGGATCGTGAAGTCGCGCGCGTAGGTCTGGTCGACCTGGTCGTTGATCGTCCCGAGGAAGCTCGCCGACATCGCGCTGTTCACCACGATCACCGACAGCCCGATGGTGAGCGCGACGGCGGTGGCGGCGGTGCGCGCGGGGTTTGAGGCGGCGGCGTCACCGGCAAGGCGCCCGCCCGTGGGGAAGAACCGCCGCAGCGGCATCCCGAGCAGTCGCACCAGCGGCGTGATGATGAACGGCGCCGCCATCGTCATGCCGACGAACATCAGCATCGTGCCGCCGATGCCGCCGACCGCGGCGAGTGGCCCGGAGCCGGCCTGGTCGCCGAACCAGAACTTGCCGCCGAGGAGCAGGCCGGGGAGGAACAGAAGCAGGCCGATCAGGCCGCGGCGAAGCGGGGTGCGCTTGCGCACGTCGACCATCCCGAGCGCGGCTCGCACCGGGGGGATGCGGCCCGCACGCCGCGCCGGCCGGAGCGCCCCGGCAGCCGTTGCCAGCAACCCGACCACCGCCGCCACGACCGCCGGCGTGACGGTCACATACAGCGCGCCGATCGGCACCCCGATCCCCTTCATCAGGCTGATCAGGCCAAGGCTCAGGGCCAGCCCCAGGCCGAGCCCGAGCAGCGTGCCCACGGCGCCGATCGCGAGTGCCTCGATCAGCACGGTGCGAACCACCATCCCGCGCGTGGCGCCGAGCGTGCGCAGCATCCCGATCTCGCGGATCCGCTGGAGCACGGTCATGTTGAACGAGTTGAGGATCAGGAACCCGCCCACGAACAGCGCGATCCCCGAGAAGAAGTAGAGGACGACGTTGAGCGCCTGGAGCTGGCTCCCGATCTCGTCCCCGAGCGCCTGCGGCGTCTTCACGTCGAAGCCCGGGCCGAGCCGCGCCTCGATCTCGCGGCGCAGCTCGCCCGCGTGCGAGCGATCCTTCGCCCGGACAGCGATCTGCATCCAGCCGCTCGGCACGTCGCCGAGCTTGCGCGCCTCTGCGAGGGGCATGCCGGCGAAGCCCTGGTCGCCGAACGAGAGATTTCCGTTGAAGCCGAAGATGCCGACGATGTGGAGGCGCTGCCTGCCGGTCGGCGTCGCCACCGTCGTGAAGTCGCCGAGCTTCAGGCCGTGGCTGCGCGCCCAGTTCTTCTCGAGCATCACCGCCGGGCCGCTCGCCGGCATCCGCCCGGCGAGGATCTTGAAGTCATACGGCGGGCGCTGCGGGTCGAAGCCCGCAACCCACATGCTCCCCTTGCGCCCCTTGATCGACCGCCCGTTCTGGTCGAGCCGCGTGAACACGGTGCCGACCATCCCGTCGGCCTCCCGCACACCCGGCATCGCGCCGATGCGGTCGACGGTCGACTGCGGCATCGTCCCGCCGTTCGCGTGGCCCATCACCACGACGTCGGTCTTCCCCCAGGCCGAGTCGATCAGCTGGTCGAACGTGTGACGGATCGTTCCCACGAGCAGGAGGACGCCGAACACCATCCCCACCCCGAGCACGATTCCGAAGGCGGTGAGCAGGACCCGCAGGCGGCGCGAGCGCATCTGCCGCAGCGCAAGGGCGTCGAAGGACCGGATCATGCGCCCGGGTCCAGCCTGGTGAAGAACTTCACCACCTCAGAGGTCGACCCACCCGGCACCTCGCCCGCCACCTGCCCGTCGCGCAGGAACACCACGCGATCAGCTCGAGCCGCCGCGCGGGGATCGTGAGTGACCATCACGATGGTGTGACCTTCGCTCTGGTTGATCTCACGCAGCAGATCGAGGACGCCTTGGCCGGCGCGCGAGTCGAGGTTGCCGGTGGGTTCATCCGCCAGGACTATCTCGGGGGACAGCAGCAGCGCTCGGGCAATGGATACTCGCTGCTGCTCCCCTCCGGATAGCTCCGAGGGCAGATGCTCGGCTCGCTCCCCGAGCCCCACGGTCGCCAAAAGCGCCCGGGCCCGGTCCACGTGCTGGCCAGGACGCTCGCCGGCGATAAGCGCCGGAAGCAACACGTTCTCGAGCGCGGTTAGCGAGCCGAGCAGATTGAAAAACTGGAAGACGAAGCCGATGTGGTCGCGCCGGAAGCGCGTGAGCTGCTTGTCGTCGAGCCCGTCGTAGCGATTCCCGCCCACCGCCACCGTGCCCGAGGTGGGCGACTCCAGGGCGCCGAGGATGTGGAGCAGCGTGCTCTTGCCGGAGCCGGACGGCCCCATGATCGCGACGAACTCGCCCCGTCGGATCGACAGGTCAACTCCGCGCAGCGCGTCCACGCGCGTGGCCTTCGAGCCGTAGCTCTTCGTCAGCGCGGAGGTCTCGATCGCGCTCGCGGTGGCGGCGCGCTCGACAACGGCCGCGGCTGTTTCGGGAGTCGCTGTCACGTCCATAGCAAACGCGAGTCCGCCGCTCCTCGCGACGGGGCGACCTACGTCTCCTCAGCTGTGGAAACTACGGAGGCGATGGATGCCGGAGGCGCCGCAATCAAGACCGAGGGGCTGACCAAGCGCTACGGCGG
>DATBKS010000054.1:0-3959 GCA_036555755.1 Thermoleophilaceae bacterium | reverse complement strand
CAAGGCCGACGGCCTGGCGCACCACCCGTACGCGTTCAACGTCGCCCCGACCTCGCGCAAGGGAGGCAAGAACGACGTGACGATGGGAACGCTCGGCCGCCTCACGAAGCTGCTCCACCAGCTGGCCCACGAGCGCAAGCTACGCACCCCCAAGGGCGGCTCGCTGCCGATCTATCTCACCGAGTTCGGCTACTTCGCCCGCGGGCCCCGCGCCCTGCGCACGAAGCGCCGCGCCGCCTACCTGCGCAAGGGCTTCCAGATCGCCCTCCACACTCCGTCGGTGCGCGAAATGACGCAGTACACGCTGGTCGCGCCGCCGGGACGGAACGACTGGGACACGAGCCTCGTCAGCCGCGGCGGAACGCCGAGCACGGTGTTCAACACGCTCAGCTCCTGGGCGCTCGGCGCGCTGCGCGTCGGCGGAATCGCCAAGCGGCCGATCTAGCGGTCAGGGCGAGACGCGGACGGCGGCCGACTCGCCCAGCGAGGCGCCACTCGCGTCGCGCGCGCGCACGGCCACGAAGGGCGCGGCGCTGGCCACGCTGATCCGCGTCTCGAGGTCCGCGAACGGCGCCGGGGCGCCGACGGGAGCGAGCGCATCAGGTGAGCTCCCAGCCAGCACCTGCCAGCGGGCGATCCGCGTCGCGCCGTTCCAGCTCGCGTAGATGCGCACGCTGGCCCCGCGGCGCCGCGCCACGACCTTCGGGCGGCCGAGCGGCAGGCCGGTCCAGACGGCGGGGATGCCGCGGTAGGACCAGAACTCGAGGCGCAGCAGCAGATCCTCGCGGCCGTCCGGCGCCACCTCGGTCACGCGGTTGGTCGGCCCGCCCCAGTCGACGAGCGTGTCGCCGTTCGGCTCGGGCCGCGCGCTCCCGACCCAGCCGGAGAAAAAGCCCTTGCCAGTCGAGGACAGCGGCTTCGACGACACGCTCTTCACGAGCCGCGCGGTCTTCCGCCGCGGATCGAGCCGGAACACCAGCGCCCGCGCCGGATGCACCGGGCAGCGCGGGCTCCCGTGCATGAACGTGCCGCCGTTGTCGAACATCATCACGTCGCCGTTCGGCAGCCGGTGGACGTCGTGCTGCCCGCAGAAGATCCAGCTCGGGTGCCTCTTCGCGAGCTGGAACTGGTCACCCTTGCCGCCGAAGATCCACTCGGTCTTGCCTGTCGAGCGATTCACCGCGTAGACCGACGACGTGTTGCGCGACGAGATCAGCACGCTCGGATCGGTCGGCGTCGGCGGGTCGACGGAGTTGCCGTGGAAGTAGTCCCAGGCGCCGCTCTTCGGCCGCTCCTCGTAGCTGTCGCCCACGGGCGCCTCCTTCAGCGAGTGCCAGTCGAACAGCACCTTGCCGCTCGCGATGTCGACCTCCTCGACCACGTACTCGGTCACCTTGCCCGCGCCGCGCACGCGCGCCGTCACGTCGGCAGACAGGTAGGCCGTGCCGCGCGGCGTCACCTGCAGCTCGTGCAGGTTGGTCGAGTAGCCGTGCCCCGCCCGGACGCGCGCGAGCGGCTGGTAGTGCTGGTCGAGCAGCAGGTAGTAGCCGCGCCCCTTCGGCGCCTTCTGGAAGAACGCGAGCGCCGGCTGGCCCTTGTAGGTCACGACCTTCAAGTCGTGCACCTTGTCCGGCCGCGACTCGTACCAGAGCAGCTTGCCGCTGTTCGACAGGATCATCGGGCCGAACTGCTGGCCCGGGTTCTTCTTCGGATCCGGGCGCGGGCTGATGAGGATGTCGTCGTCGGCGAGCTTGCTGCCGTTGCGCGTGGCCATGCAGAAGCCGGTAGGGCGCAGGCGCGGCTCGGTCACGTACTGCCGCTGCCGGATGTGGCAGCTGAGCAGTCGCTTCGACGCCGCGACCTTCGTCACGATCGCCCGGTCGCGAGGGTGCGAGTGACGCTGGCGGGCAGCCACCATCCCGACCGCGAGGGCCGCGACGGCGACGAGGCACACCGCGGCGAGGAGGAGTTTCCGCGTGGACATAAAGTCCACGAGACTAGTAGAGAACTACCGCACGATCCGGAAGCTGAGCTTTACGCTCTTGCCAGACAGGCCGCCCAGCTTCGGCGTGAGCGTGAGGCGGTAGTGGCCGGGCTTCAGCTTCTTGCCGTTGACTCGCCCGCTGAACCGCACGCTCACCGAGCCCGCCTTATCCGAGTGGGGGATGGCGCCGACCCTGACGTATCGGGTGCAGCGCTTCTGATGTTTGCGCGGCTTCCCGGCGACGCACCTGCGCCCCCGCTTGTGACCCTTCAGCGCGCGCGAGACGGTGAACGTCGTGGTGGCCGCCTCAGAGTCTTTGTAGGTCACCTTCGTGCCGATCGGTGGCTTGTGCTTGCGGCTGAGGCTTGGGCCGTGCCCCGCCGCCCGGAAGGTACGGTGCGAGAGCCGCGCGGAGGTGATTACGGGCTTCGCGCCGCCGGCGCCCGCGGGCACGACCTTCAGCGTCACGTTCGTCGTGCCCGTGCAGTCCTGAGCGTCCGTCGCCGTCAGGCTGAACGTGAACGTGCCTGCCTGCGTCGGCGTCCCGGACAGCGTCGCGCTGCTGAAGCTCATGCCCGGCGGGAGCTGTCCGCTTGCGCTCAGCTTGTAAGGGCCGGCGCCTCCGGAGCCGCCGAACGCGGCGGAGTAGGGGTCGCCCGCGGTGGCGTCCGGCGCGCTCGCAGGAGTAACGGAAATGGCTGGGCAACCCGAGACCCCGGCAAGGGAGAAGACCGCATTGAATTGCGGGGAACCCCCGACGATGTCCGTGCGAACTCGCAGCCAGTCCGGCTCGAGGTTCGCGTTGCGGATCCAGGTCTGTAGGTCCGTCTCTCCGATGGGGAACGGAGTGCCAGGCGGGACGATCGGCTTTGGCGCGGACAGCCAGAAGAAGTTGCCGGACGACAGTTGGACCTGGGGCACGAAGAAGTAGTGGCCCGCCGGCAGGCTGAGCGGCGGGTCGAAGGTCAGGTTGAAGCTGACCTCCTCGCCGCTCACAGAGCCATCGCCGCCCGTCATCGAGGTCGGCGTCGGATGGATGCCATTGAGGACCGAGTTGCCGGCCGTGAAGGACGACGCAATCACCGCCGCCGTGAAGGAGAGCGTGCCGCTCGCGGCGTCCGCATCGGCGAACTCGACGTCGGAGGGCGAGTTGGTCCGCGTCGGCACATTGATTGTGCGGCCGCTATCGGAATCCAGTGGGAACACGCGATAGATCTCGACGACCACCTGCTGGATGGTCGAAGTCGGGGCCGCCGACGGCAGCAGTCCAGTGAAGCTGGCGTTCGCGATGTTCGTCGGGTCCTCGAGGACGAAGTCGTCAGCCGCTTCGATCTCCACCGAGTTGGGGCGCGAGGCCATCGCCATCAACCCGTCCGTGTTCCCGGTGCTGAAGACGAACGGAGTCACCGCCGAAGCGGAGCCGGGGAACAACAAGGCCAGACCGATCAATAGTGGTGGGCTAGATCGGTGCAGTGCGCGCGCCCACTGCATATCCGACAACGTTAATCCCAAGGTGCACCGCTGTCACGACCACGAACGCGATTACCGCCTCACCGACTGACATCACCCAGATCGGCAGGAGCAGGATCCAGATCGCGAGCACGAAATCGGCCTGGTCGTAGAGCGAGAGCAGCGCGCCGCCGAGCGTGCGCCGCTGGGTGCCCGGCGCGATCCCGATCCGCCGCTTGAGGAAGCTGTTCGGAAGCTCGCCCACCACCACGCCCAGCCCGAGGAGGAAGCCGTAGAGCCACGGACCGGCGTCCTGTATCTCGTCGGGCAGGTGATGCCAGTACCAGGGCCACAGCGACAGCAGCGCCGCCGCCGCCACAACGCCGACCAGCATCGCGATCGCCCCGCGCCAGGTCTTGTTGTCGCCGAACACGCGCTTGCCGCCGATCGTCGCGCCGCAGTCGAGCGGCTTCTTCAACCCCTTCAACAGATCGAACGTGAGCACCGGCGCGTGCAGGATCGGCGC
>DATBKS010000053.1:0-4464 GCA_036555755.1 Thermoleophilaceae bacterium | reverse complement strand
GAAGCCCACGCCGTAGCGCTCGCGCAGGCAGGCGTCGAGCACCTGCTCGCCGATGTGGCCGAAGGGCGCGTGGCCGAGGTCGTGCCCGAGTCCGATCGCCTCGGTGAGGTCCTCGTTGAGGCCCAGCGCGCGCGACACCGTGCGGGCGATGCCCGTCGTCTCGATCGTGTGCGTGAGCCGCGTGCGGTAGTGGTCGCCCTCAGGCGCGATGTACACCTGCGTCTTGTGCTTGAGGCGGCGGAACGCCTTGCAGTGCACGATCCGGTCGCGGTCGCGCTGGAACGGGGTGCGAACCGGCGAGTCGTCCTCCTCGACCTCGCGCCGCGCGGGGTACGAGCGTTGCGCGAGCGGGGACAGGAACTCGTCCTCGAGCGCAATGATGCGCTCGCGGAAGGCCGTCGCGCTCGTGCTGATGGGGGACACGAAGCGATTCTGGCATGAGGGGCGGTTGCGCTTGCGTGCGCCTCCGACGCACTGGTAGGTTCGCCCTGCCCATGGCTCGCACCCTGGTCCGGCGACGTGTGGCTCTCGCACTGGTAGCGGCCCTCGCAAGCGTCGGCCTGGCCGCGGCACGCGCAGATGCGGCGCTTCCAGAGGGCGGGCTGACGCAGCTTCCGGGGCTGACCGGCTGCCTCACCACCACCGGCCTCAGCGAGGACGGCCCGGGGACATGCTCTGCGGTCCCGTCGCTGACCGCCCCCGAGAGCGTCGCGATCAGCCCGGGCGGGACGAACCTATACGTGGGCAGCTACGACAGCAGCACTCCCACGCTGCCGTCGACGATGACGATCTTCGCGCGCAATCCGGCGACCGGCGCCATCACGCCTCTGCCGGGCAAGAGCGGCTGCATCTCCACGGACGGCTCGAGCGGAGCTGGAGCGAACACGTGCGCGACAGCGCGCGGCTTCATCCATGACGGGGGCGACGGCCTCGATCTCGTCTTCACCTCCGATGGGCGCTGGGCGTATATGGCGGCCCAGAATTCTCCATCCAGCGGCACCAAGGGCGACATCCTCATCTTCCAGCGCGATCCATCCACCGGCGCCCTGACCCAGCTTCCGGGAATGGCCGGCTGCATCAGCTCGGACGGCTCGAGCCAGGCCGGCGCCTCTACGTGTCAGACCGACATCACGCTGGCTTCGCCGCAGGGCATCTCCATCAGCCCCGACGACAAGTTCGTGTACGCGGCCGATTACCTCGCCCCGTACCGGATCCACGTGTTCTTCCGGAGCTCAGACGGCACGCTCACATCGGTCCAGTGCCTGCAGCAGACCCCGGCGACCCTCCCCTGCACGACCGCCCGCGTGGTCGGCAACTCGCAGTCCGTCGTGATCTCACCAAATGGCCTCTACGCGTACAGCGGTTCGTACAGCGTTGGGATATCGGCCTTCAAGCGGGACCCCGCGACGGGATTGCTTACGCAGCTGCCTGGTCAGGCCGGTTGCCTGTCCGACGACGGCAAAGACGACGCGTCCGCCTCCACCTGTGGGAAGGCACGGGTCCTGAAGGGCAACTACGTGGCGCGCATAAGCCCCGACGGCAAGACGCTCTACGAGACCGCGTCAAACGATCACGGTCTCAGCGTCTTCCACGTCAACTCAGACGGCTCTTTGTCCCAGCTGCCGGGGACGGAAGGGTGCATCACCATCGACGGCAAGGACAGCGACGGGTTCGCCACCTGCACCGTGGGACGCGAGGTGAACAGCCTGTATGGCGAGGCGATCTCGCCCGACGGCCATTCGCTCTATGTCAGCCAGGACGTCAACACCACCGGCGGGGTCGCGGCGTTGTCGCTCGACCCGGCCACTGGAGCCGCGACGCAGCTGCCGGGACTCGCAGGATGTGTCTCGGTGGATGGCTCCTCGAACGGGACCAGCCCCGGCGTATGCGCCAACGGCCGGGGACTCGCGGACAGCTACGGCATGGTGGTGAGTCCCGACGGGCGCTTCGTCTACCAGGCCAACGAGCTGAAGCAGGTGAGTGGGCTGGCGATCTTCGCGCGCGCGACCACGCCGGCCTGCCAGGCGACGTCCGCGACCGCCGCGAAGGGCGGCCCCGCCACGATCACCCTGACCTGCAGCGACGCTGATGGCGATCCGATCTCCCGCCTGATCGCGTCGCAGCCGGCGCACGGCAAGCTCGGCGCGATCAATCAGGGTGCCGGCACCGTCACCTACACGCCGGCGAAGGGCTACAGCGGATCGGACAGCTTCACCTTCGAAGCCTCGGACGGCGCGAACACCAGCGGGCCGGCGACGGCAACGCTCACGGTCTCGAAGTTCCCAGGCTCGAGCCTTGCCTCCAAGACGCTGATCGTCGACGCCAAGGGTCACCTGAAGATCAGGCTGCGCTGCCCCGCCGGCAGCCCCGGCGGGAGCTGCCGCGACACGATCGCGCTCTACTCGCTGAAGGGAAAGCTCCCGCGCTCCGCCAAGCGGAAGGCGGCCAAGGCGGTCCTGCTCGCCAAGGGCAGCTTCAGCGTCAAGGCCGGCAAGACCGTCACGAAGACGCTGCGTCTCGGCAAGGCGGGCCGGAAGCTCGCGAGGACGCACGCGAAGTTCAAGGCACGGCTGATCCTGAAGAGCCACGGCGCCTCGACGGCGACCGTCAAGCACAGCTACCGCGTCACGGTCAAGCACGCGAAGGCGAAGCGAACGCACCGGCGCTAGCCGGCTACTTCCGCTCCCCCTTGCGCTTATGTCTCCACTCGCTGATCTTGAACCAGACGATCAGCAGGATCACCGGCCCGAGGTAGATCGGCAGCTCCACCAGCACGTGGCCCGCGTGTGCGAGCGGTGGGATCACGTGTTCACCGCCGACAAGAGCCAGAGGCCGAGGCTTGTGAAGCCGACCATCACGACGAGCATCCAGTACTGGGAACGCACAGCGTCGCGGACGTCCCTGTACATGTCCACCGCGCGGTCGTGGGCGAGGATCAGGCCCGCCACGTGACCGATCACGAGCGCCGCCACCTGGGCGTACCAGATGCCGGACGCCGAGATCACGTTGTAGTTGATGCCCGTGCGCGAGGTCCCGAACAGATCCGACCCGTGCCCGAGCGGATCCGAGATCAGGTGCGCCATCGCCTGGCCCTGGAACACCAGCAGCGAGAAGTAGTGCGCCAGCGCGTAGGCGAACGCGATCGGGATCAGCGTGTGGGCGAACTTGCCGGCGAGCTCGGCCGGCGTGTGACCCTCGCCCACCTCGCTCATGCCGCCCACGCCGAGCCTGTAGAAGAGCCCGACGAGCCCGACGCAGAAGAGCAGACCTACGGTCCCGCTCCACTGGTCGGCCTTCAGCCCGCCCGCACCGAGGTGCTGGAAGAACGAGATCAGGTGCGGCCTGATCGACGTCCACAGCGGACCGTTCTCCGCTCCGTCGAACGTGGTCGAGCCGATGGCCACGCACAAAAGCGCGATCGTGCCCGGCCAGATCTGGAGCTGAGGAGCGCCCGCCAGTGGCGGCCGTGCGTACACCACGCCCTCACGGCGCTCGACCCACGACAGCCTGGCGAACAGACCGAAGTAGACGCCGAACGGGTCCGCCCGCTCGCTCCAGGTCTCGATGCCGTAGAGCGCCATGCCCACGAGCATCACGACCATGTAGGCGATCATCATGATCGCGAGCGTCGAGGGGTCGTCCTTGTTCACGTAGGTCAGCTCGACCCACGCGAAGAACAGGATCCCGAGCGTGGCAGGCCAGCGACCGAGCCACTTCGGATACTCGAGCGCCTCCGGAGGATCGCCACTCGACATCTTGCCCGCGACCCACGAGACCGCCCGTGCGACGGAACGCCACGGGCTGAGCACGCGCCAGATGTTCCCGAACAGCACGCTCGCGACCACCAGCCCGACCCAGAACACCACGTAGATGACGGTGGGCGCGAGGTTGCCGAGCGCGTCCTGGACTCCGGCCAGTCCCGCGTACACCGTGATGCAGAACGCCGCGAGACCGGCCGCCCCGAACACCACGTCCGCGGCCACGGGCAGCCGGAACAGCCGCCTGCGCGGCACGTCGCGCTGCAGCCGCGGGTTGGGCCACAGCGCAGCAAGGGCTGCGAACGAGACGATCAGGACCACCGCCGCGGCCCAGCCGAACAGCCAGACCGGGATCGGCAGGTCCGTGCGCGAGACGATGCCGTGAGCGAACGCCGGCGAGGGGAACACGATCCCCGCCGCCGGCCCAGCCACGAGGGCGCCCGCGAGTAGCGCCCGGCGTCTCATTGGTTCACCTGAAGCGACGCGATCTGCTCGCCCCGGCTCTCCAGCTCGATCACGAAGATGCCGTCGATCTTCGCCGGGAAGTCGAACGCCACGCTGCCGTCCTTCTCAACGTCCTTGTGGAAGTTGTATCCGTGGACGTGGATCTCGTCGGACACATCCGAGTTGACCTTGAAGCGCACGGGATCGCCCTTGTTGACGCTGATCTTCTGGACCCCGCCCTGGGGCTTTCCGTTCACGACGT
>DATBKS010000052.1:0-27423 GCA_036555755.1 Thermoleophilaceae bacterium | reverse complement strand
GGCAGCGGCACGAGCTCCGCGGCCCGAGCACCCTGCCGACTCGTTGTGACAAGCTGCTCGCCGCTCAGGACCTCGGCCCAGGGACGTTCCTTGCTGACGATTGCCATCGAAGCCAGCGTAGTCAACTAGGAACTAACAACTAAGAACCAGAAAACTTGCTCCGCTGCGTCTACACCGATCTCGACGGAACCCTCCTCGGCCGCGGCGCCTCGCTGTTCCGCGACGCCGAGGGTCTCTTCACCCTGCTCCCCGCGCGGGCGCTGGAGGCATGCTTCCGGGCGAACGTCGAGGTGGTCCTCAAGTCCGGCCGCCGCAAGGCTCAGGTGGCCGAGGACGCTCGCCTCATGGGCCAGACCGCCTACATCTACGAGATGGGCTGCGCCCTCGTGATCGACGGCGAGGAGACGCTGCTGACCGGCGACATCCAGCCACACGACGGCAAGACGATCCACGACCTGATCGAGGAGTCGGGCGCGCCCAAGCTGCTGCTCGACACCTATCCCGGGCGGCTCGAATACCACGCGCCCTGGCACCTGAACCGCGAGATCTCGCACCTGTTCCGCGGGCTTGTGGACGCCCAGGAAGCCGACACGCTGCTCGAGGAACACGGCCACGGCAACCTGCGGCTCGTGGACAACGGCGCGATCGCGCCGAAGGAGTCGCTCCAGAACCTCGAGGGTCCGCCGCGCGCCTACCACCTGATCCCGCGCGGCTCCTCGAAGGCCGACGCCGTGGCCCGCCACATGCGCGCTCGCGGCTACACGCCGGAGGAGTGCATCGCGCTCGGCGACTCGCGGGAGGACCTCGGGGTGGCGTCCGTCGTCGGCCGCTTCTTCGTCGTCGCCAACGGGGTGGAGAAGGACCCCGACGTGATGCGCGGCGCGCCTCCCAATGTGGAGGTCACCGAAGGCAGCAACGGCGAGGGCTTCTACGAAGCGGTGATCAGGACGCTTGCGGGCGGCTGACCGCCGCTCAGGCGGGCGACGGCTGCTCTGAGCGCAGGAAGTCGAGCACGGCGGCGTTGAAGTCCTCCGCGCGCTCGAGGTTGAGCCCGTGGGCGGCGCCCTCGATGATCGTCAGCTTGGCGCCCGGGATCAGCTCCGCCAGCTCCTGGGACTTCCACACGGGCACCAGGATGTCGCGCTCGGCGCCGATCACGTGGACCGGCATCTTCAGCGACGGCAGCCGCTCACGCGCCTCGTGCCGGCCACTCGCCTCCGCCTGGCGCGCGAAGCCCTCCGGCTGCTGCGGGTGCGGGTTGGCGAGCATGCCCTGGCGCAGGAACGTGACCTTCTCGGTCTGGTCGTACAGCTCCTCGGTGAAGCAGAGCAGCATCATCTGGTCGATCTGCTCCTCGAAGGAGCGGCGCACCACGTCGGCGGCGAGCATCCGGCCCAGCTTGCGTCCGTACGCTCCCGCGCCGCCGAAGGTGATCGCGAGCGTCAGCGTGCGCACCCGCTCTGGCCAGCCCAGCGCGATCTCCTGAGCGATTGCCCCGCCCATCGATGCACCAACGAGGTGGAAGGTGTCGATGCCGAGCGCGTCGGCCAGGCCTATGGCATCGGCGGCCATGTCGGTGATCTCGTAGGGGCCGTCGGCGTACGACGACTGCCCGCAGTCGCGGTTGTCAAAGGTGATCACCTGGAACTGCTCGCTGAGCGGCCCGACCTGGAACGCCCACGCGAGATGGTCCGCGCCCAGGCCCATGACCATGAGCAGCGGCTCCCCCTCGCCAGCGGACTCGTAATAGAGCCGCTGGCCGTTGGCCTCGACGACCGGCATCAGGGGAGGTTATCCACCCAGAGCTGTTTTGAACGCGGATTCGGCGTCAGCGCCGTGCACGGCGAACACCACGCGCTCGAGCGTCTGCGGGTCGTGGGCGCGCGCTGCGCCGACCATGATGCGCGCCGCCTCGTCGAGCGGGAAGCCGCCCACGCCGGTCCCGAACGCCACGAGGGCGAGTGACCTGCAGCCCAGCTCGTCCGCCTTGACGAGCGTGGATTCGGTGGCCTTGCCGATGATCTCCGCGGACGTCGGCCCGCCCAGCTCCATCGTGGCGGCGTGGATCACGTAGCGGGCGGGCATCTCTCCCGCCGTCGTCTCCACCGCCTCGCCGAGCCCGATCGGCGCCTTTTCGTCCGACTCGCGCTGCACGTCCGGCCCGCCCGCCCGGCTTATCGCGCCGGCCACGCCGCCGCCGTGCATGAGCCCCGTGTTGGCCGCGTTCGTGATCGCGTCCACCTTGAGCTTCGTCACATCGGCTTGCAGGACCTCGAGCTCCACGTCCATATCCTCCCAACAATGGCCAGCGCCGAAGCGACGATCCTCGAAGCGGGTGGCCGCGATCTCCGGGTCACGAGCGCGGACCGCGTGATCTTCCCCAGCACGGAGCGCACGCCGGAGCTGACGAAGCTCGACGTCGTGAAGTACTACCTGGCGGTCGAGGACGGGATCATGCGCGCCGTCGAGCGCCGGCCGACGACGCTCGAGCGCTGGCCGAAGGGCGTGCACCCCGGGATCGTTCTGTCCACTCGCGAGCAGCGCGGGGGCGACGCCTTCTACCAGAAGCGTGTGCCCAAGGGAGCTCCTGACTACCTGGAGACGGCGCGCATCCAGTTCCCGTCCGGGCGGCACGCGGACGAGATCTGCCCGACCGAGATCGCGGTCGTCGGCTGGGCGGCGCAGATGGGCACGATCACCTTCCACCCGTGGCCGGTCCGCAGCGACGACGTCGACCATCCCGACGAGCTCCGCCTCGACCTCGACCCCCAGCCGGGCACCGACTTCGCCGACGCGGTGCGGGTAGCGGCCGAGGCGCGCGCGCTGCTCGGGGAGCTCGGCTACACCGGCTTCCCCAAGACCTCCGGCGGGCGCGGCGTGCATATCTACGTCCGGATCGAGCCGAAGTGGAGCTTCACCGACGTGCGCCACGCCGCCATCGCGTTCGGGCGCGAGCTGGAGCGGCGCATGCCCGGCCAGGTGACCACGAGCTGGTGGAAGGAGGAGCGCGGCGAGCGCATCTTCGTCGACTACAACCAGAACGCCCGCGACCGCACGATCGCCTCCGCCTACAGCGTGCGGGCGAAGCCCGGGGCGCCCGTGTCAGCGCCGCTCACCTGGGACGAGCTGCCCGAGGTGGCGCCCGAGGACTTCAACGTCGTGACGATGCCCGCGCGCTTCGCCGAGGTGGGCGACCGCCACGCGGCGATCAACGATGTCGCGCACTCGCTCGAGCCGCTGCTCGAGCTGTACGAGCGCGACGAGGCGGAGGGGAAGGGCGACATGCCGTATCCGCCCGACTATCCGAAGATGCCGGGGGAGCCGAAGCGCGTTCAGCCGAGTCGCGCTAAGCGCGACCCGGAGTAGGCAGTTGGCAGTAGGCAGTAGGCAGGGCGTGCTCTTGGAGGTCTATGCCTATCTGCGTCACGGCTGCTTCTCTCCCTCGTGGCGCTATCAGCGAGACGCCCACGTTCCATTGGGCCGGCAGAGTTACGACGGGCATGCCGGTCATGTCCCATAGGGCGGTGAGGGCGATCATCGGGTCGCCTGGGCCGCCGGCGTGGCCGCGGTCGTAGCCGGGTCCGCGCTCGTAGGGCACGATCGGCAGCGTCGGCTCGAGCACGGCGTCGACGCCGTTCGCCGCGAACCAGTCCTCCCACAGGGCGGTGCCCTCCGCGCGCCGCTGCTGCGCGCCCATGTAGGCCTGCGCATCGTTGAACGTCTTCGCGATCTCCACGAACTCGGCGATCGCCGGGCGGTAGAGGTCGTGGCTGTCGGCGTGCTGGGAGTGGTACTGCCAGGCGTCCGCCATCAGCACGATCAGCAGGTCGTGCCAGTCGAAGGTCCAGGGCGAGTCAAGTTCCACCACGCGCGCGCCCAGCCCCTCGCAGGCGCGGCGGGCGGCGTCGTAGGCGGCGGGCACGTCGTCGCGCAGCTCCGCCATGCCGGGGCGCTCGGTGAGCGCGATCGTCACGCCCTCGAGCGGCCGCGGTCCTGGGCGGGCGGTCGTCGGCAGCTCGCCCATCGCCTCCGGCGGCGGCATCAGCGGCGAGGTGTCCTGCGCGCCGTCGGCCATCGCTGCGAGCAGCGCGGCGCAGTCGGCCACTGAGCGCGCCATCGGCCCAGGGTGGTCGAGCGACGGAGCGAGCGGCAGGATGCCACCGATCGGCAGGCGCCCGTGCGTCGGCTTGATCGAGCTGACCCCGCAGCACGCGGCCGGAATCCGAAGCGAGCCGCAGGTGTCGCTGCCGAGCGCCACCGGCGTCATGCGGGCGGCGAGCGCGGCGGCGCTTCCGCCGCTCGAGCCGCCGGCCACGAGGCCGAGGTCGTGCGGATTGCCCACCTGATCGGTGGTGCCGCCCGCCGCGAACTCGTGCGTATGCGTGTGCCCGAGCGGCACCATGCCCGCGTCGCGCAGCCGCTGCCACATCACTGCGTCCTCGTCGGCCACGTTCCCGTCGAGCACCCGGCTCGACGCCGTCAGCGGCAGACCCTTCATCGCGTAGAGGTCCTTCAGCCCGAGCGGGATCCCGCACACGAGCGGCGCGCCCGAGCGCTCGCGCTCGAGGCGCTCGTCGGCGCCACGCGCGTGCTCGCGGGCGAGGTCCGGATAGAGCCGCACCCAGGCGTTGATCGCATCCGGCGCACCCTCGAACGTCGGCTCGCCGTCGCCCAGCGCCTCGATGCGCGCGAGACAGGCATCGGTCAACTCGAGCGACGACAGTTCGCGCTCACGCAGCAGCGCCGCGGCTTCGAGGAGGCCGAGGTCGGCGGGATCGGGCACCGAGGGAACTTAACCGCTGCGAGCTCAGTGCACCAGACGCACCTGCACGCGCCTGGTCCGCTTGTTGCCCGCGCCGTCCTTGGCGGTAATCGTCACGTGGGCGATCTTGGACTTGTGGTGGCGCATCGCGCGGCGCAGCTTGCGCAGCGTGCGCTTGGACAGCTTGAGCTTGAGCCTTACCTGCTTGCCGGCCGTCGCGTGGCGGGTCGCGCGCTTGAAGCGCAGGACCGCGGACGCGTGCTTGCTCACCCTCACGGTGGCCGTGCCGGTGATAGTCGCGATCTCGTTCGACACGGCGCCCACGACGATCGAGTGGGTGCGCAGCACGCGCTGCCGCTTGCGCCGGTGGATGGACAGCTTGGGCGGCGTCGTGTCCTTTCCGGGACCGACCGGCGGGCCGGTCAGCGGGCACGGGCCGGGGGTGGGGTTGGTGTCCGGGGCGATGCGCCACACGCCGCCGTTGCCCACCGACGCGGCGTAGACGCAGCCGCCCGCGTCCTCGCCGAAGCTCGAGAGGTTCGAGACACTCAGGCCCGCCGCGCGATCGTCGGTCGCGGTCGGCTGCGCGAGTGCGATCGAGCGCAGGCCGGGCGTGCTCAGGTCGCCGTAGAGGTAACGGCCGTAGAGGTCGGTCAGCGACGGGTCGCGGACCACGTAGCCGCCGATGATCCCCGCGCCGGAGAAGCTGCCGCCCGAGTGCGGGTAGTCGTGCACCGGCTGAACGGTCTGCTGCACCGCGAGCGACGTGCACTCGGGGTAATCCTCGACGGGGCCGCCCTTCGGCGGATTGTCCGTGTTCTTCTCCAACCCCTCGAAGCACGGCCAGCCGTAGTTGGCACCCGCGTTCTGGCCGCGGTGCGCGTAGTCGATCTCCTCGCGCGAGCCCTGGCCGACGTCGCCGATGATCATGTCGCCCGTCAGGCGGTCGAACGACCAGCGCCATGGATTGCGCAGTCCGTAGACGTAGATGAGCGTTCCCGCGATGTTCCCTGGCACCGATGCGTTCGGGCTGGCGGGGTTGATGCGGAGGATCTTCCCGAGCAGGTGGCTGTTGTTGGCGAACTGCGCGTTGTGGTGGGTGTCGTCCTCGTCGCCGCCGTCGCCCGTCGAGATGTAGAGGTAGCCGTCGGGGCCGAATTGAAGCTGGCCGCCGTTGTGGTTCGAGTCGCCGGGGTGGGCGAGCGACAGCAGCGGGAGCTCGGTGGTCGAGGCCACGTTGGGATTCGAGGCCGAGCGCGTGAACTGGCTGACGCGCTCGGTGCAGCCCGGGGAGCTTGGGCAGTCCTTGCTCGTGTAATAGACATAGAACTTGCCGCTGGTCGCGTAGTCCGGCGCGAACGCCATCGACAGGAGCCCCTGCTCTTCGCTCCTCGTGACCTTGCCGGTGATGTCGAGGAACGGCGTGGCCTGCTTCTGGCCGTCGACGAGCACCTGAATCGTCCCGGACTGCTCGACCACGAATAGTCGATGCGGGTCCCCCGGTGGCGCCGTGATGTAGACCGGCGAATCGAAGTCGCCCACCTTCACGAGCTGGTCGGCGGCGTACGCCGACGCGGGCAGCAACAAGGCTGCTCCCATCAGCCCGATCAGAGCGGCGCGGCGAAGCACTCGCGGCAAATTACAGCGAGCGCCGGAAGTTCTCCGCACACGCCCCGCAGCACGAGGTTTACGATTCGTCGGGTGGTGCTCTCCTACACGCACGGTGCTGCTGAAACACCGCTGCTCGGAGAAACGATCGGAGCGAACTTCGAGCGCACGGTGGCGCGCTTCCCCGACTCCGACGCGGTCGTGTCGCGTCATCAGGGGACCCGCTTCAGCTACGCGGAGCTGAACGAGGGCGTCGACCGCCTCGCCCGGGCGCTGATGGCGATCGGGCTCGAGCCGGGCGACCGGCTTGGCATCTGGAGCCCCAACTGCATCGAGTGGCTGATGCTCCAGTTCGCCACCGCGAAGGCTGGCGTGATCCTCGTGAACATCAACCCGGCCTACCGCACCACCGAGCTCGAGTACGCGCTCAACCAGTCCGGCTGCCGGGTGCTTGTCGCGGCCAGCTCCTTCAAGACCTCGGACTACGAGGCCATGGTGGAGGAGGTGCGCGGCAACCTGCCCGCGCTCGAGCGCACGATCTTCCTCGGCACCACGGGCTGGGACGCGCTGCTGGCCGAGGCGCCCGCAGTGGGCGACGAGGAGCTGCGCGAGCGCGCCGACGCGCTCCAGTTCGACGACCCGATCAACATCCAGTACACGAGCGGCACCACCGGGTTCCCCAAGGGCGCCACCCTCAGCCACCACAACATCCTCAACAACGGCTTCTTCATCGGGGAGTTCTGCCGCTACACGGAGGCCGACCGCGTGTGCATCCCGGTGCCCTTCTATCACTGCTTCGGCATGGTGCTCGGCAATCTCGCGTGCACTACGCACGGCGCCTGCATCGTCCTGCCGGAGGCCGCATTCGAGCCGCGCTCGGTGCTCGAGGCCGTCGAGGCCGAGAGGTGCACGAGCCTGTACGGCGTCCCCACGATGTTCATCGCCGAGCTCGACCATCCCGACTTCGACCAGTTCGACTACTCCACCCTGCGCACCGGGATCATGGCCGGCTCGCCCTGCCCGGTCGAGGTGATGCGCAAGGTGATCGAGCGCATGCACATGGACGAGGTGACGATCTGTTACGGCATGACGGAGACCTCGCCGGTGTCGACTCAGACGGGTGCCGACGATCCGGTCGAGCGACGCGTCTCGACCGTCGGGCGGGTGCACCCGCACGTGGAGATCAAGATCATCGATCCGCAGCACGGGAACGTCCTCGCTCGCGGCGAGGCGGGCGAGCTGCTCACCCGCGGCTACCTCGTGATGCTGGGCTACTGGAACGACCCAGAGCGCACCGCCGAAGCGATCGACCGCGCCGGCTGGATGCATACCGGCGACCTCGCCACGATGGACGACGAGGGCTACGTGAACATCGTCGGCCGCTCGAAGGACATGATCATCCGCGGCGGCGAGAACGTGTACCCACGAGAGATCGAGGAGTTTCTCTACACGCACCCGGAGGTGGCGGACGTCGCCGTGATCGGCGTGCCGAACGCGAAGTACGGCGAGGAGATCATGGCCTGGGTGCAGCTGCGTGAGGGCGCAGGCGCCTCCGGCGACGACCTCAAGGACTTCTGCAAGGGCAAGATCGCCCACTACAAGGTGCCGCGCTACGTGAAGCTCGTCGACGAGTTCCCGATGACGATCACCGGCAAGGTGCAGAAGTTCAAGATGCGCGAGTCGGCGATCGAGGAGCTCGGGCTCGAGGAGATCGTCACCGCCTGAGCTAGCGGACACGTAGTTTCGGTAGGGCCCCAAAAGACTGTGGTCGCCCCGTAATGCCGGGCAGCGCCTTCGCGGTGAGGATCGGGTCGCTCCCCCTTCCCGACTCGCAAGGAGCCACATGCGAAGGCCCACCAACCGCAAGCTCGCCTGCCTCGCCACGCTGGCAGCGACTGTCGCGCTCGCGACCACGGCTCAGTCCGCATCCGCCGACACGAGCTGGCACTTCGGTCCGCTCACCGAGACCTGGATCAACGACTGCTTCGATGGCTTCGCCGTCAACGGCGTCGGTGAGTACGCGGGCGCCCTCTACGACTCCGCCGCGCCGCCCAAGCCCGGCGACGTCTTCTACGTCAACGTCGTGCTCAACGGCATCGACTCCTCGTGCGAGGAGATCACGATGCCGGACATCGCGCTGCCGGCCGGAGTGTCGCCGGCGATCAGCGCCGCCAATCCGATCCGCTGTTACACGGTCGACAACTCGACCGCCACCGAGACGCCGGACACCGCCGACTGTCCGTCGGGGCTCGGCGCGCCGCTGAACGGCGGCACGGGCTCGATCCGCGATCCCAACGGCCCGCCACCCGGCACGTGGGACACCCGCGCGCCGAAGGCGTGGGAGTTCAAGATCCCCGTGAGCGCCAGCTCGGGCGGGACCAAGACGATCTCGTTCCCGACCAACGTCATCAGCGGCTCGATCACCCAGCCGCTCGATCCGACGGTCGACGTGCCGGTGGCTCAGGGTGCGGCGCCGCCGCCACCTCCGCCTCCGTCCAACAAGCTCACGCTCGGCTCGGCCGCGAAGAGCGCGAAGCTGTCGGGCAAGGGCAAGCTCTCATTCGCCATCAGCTCGAGCGAGAACGGCACCGCGACGGTGAGTGGCACGATCTCGCTGCCCAAGGCCGCGAAGGTCCTGAAGCTCGCCAAGCGCAGCGTGAAGCTGACGGCGGGCAAGGCGACGAAGGTCACGCTCAAGCTGTCCAAGAAGAACGCGGCCGCAGTGCGCAGGGCACTGAAGCGCGGCAAGAAGCTCACCGCCCACGTCGTGGTGAGCGCAAGGGGGGCATCCGGTGCCAAGGGCACGAAGAAGCTGAGCCTGAAGCTCAAGCGCTGAGACCTGGGGCGAAGGACCAACGGGAGACCCCGAGGCGGAGCTGGGCTGGCTCGGCCTCGGGGCCCCGAGGTTCCTTCAGCCTCGGAGCTGCTCCAGCTCGCAGTCCTTCGGGTCCTTGTCCTCGCGCCAGCGCTGGAACTTCGCGCCGTGGCGGATGCGATTGCCCGTGATGTGGTCGAACGCGATCTCGCACACGAGCTCCGGCCGCAGCCCCTCCCACACCAGCTCCTCGTCGGACTTCCAGCGGGACGGCTCGCCCGAGCCGCGCTCGTAGGTGCGGTAGGGCTCGAGCTTGTCGATCAGCTCACGCTTCTGCTTGGCGGTGAAGCCCGAGGTGTGGCCCACCACGTGGAGGTCGCCCCCCTCGTAGAGGCCGAGGATCAGCGAGCCCACCGTGCCCTCCTCCTTGCCGAAGCGGAAGGCCATCACCACGGTGTCGGCCGTGCGCACGCGTTTGATCTTCAGCATGCCCGTTCGCTCGCCGGGCTTGTAGGGAGCGTCGGCCTCCTTCGCGATCACGCCCTCGGAGCGCCCCTCGAACCACTGCTGGGCGCCGTCGGCGTCCGCCACACACGGCGTCAGCCGTACCGGCTTCTTGATCACCTTCTCGAGCCGCTTGCGCCGCTCGGTGTAAGGGAGCTCCATCAGCACCTCGTCGCCCTCGGCGAGCAGGTCGAAGGCCACGAGCTCCGCCGGCGTCTGCTTGGACAGCATCTCCACGCGCGAGGCGGCGGGGTGGATGCGCTGGCTGAGGAGATCGAACTCCTGGATGCCGTCCACCTCGACGATCACCTCGCCGTCGAGGATCAGCTGCTGCCCGGGCAGCGCGAGCACCTGCTCGATCACCTCGGGGAAGTAACGGTTCATCGGCCTGCCGTTGCGCGACTGGAGCTTCACGTCGTCGCCGTCGCGGAACACGATCATGCGGAAGCCGTCCCACTTCGGCTCGAAGCGCCAGCCGTCGTCCTCGGGCAGCTCCTTGGCCGGACGGGCGAGCTGCGGCTTGACGGGCGACTTCAGTGGAAGCGACACGGCTAGGATCCTTGCATGGCCGAGCATGAGGTGACCGTCGCCGAAGAGGAGTACCTCCAGACCATCTATTGGCTACAGGAGGCGAAGCTCCCGATCACGGGCGCGAACATCGCCCGCGCGATGCAGCTTTCCGCGCCCACCGTCCACGAGATGGTCGGCCGGCTCGAGAACGACGGCTACATCCGCCGCAACGAGGACAAGTCCCTGGAATTCACGGAATCCGGGCTCGATCACGCGAGCGCCGTCGTGCGTCGTCACCGCCTTATCGAGCGCTTCCTCACCGACGTTCTCGGCATTCCCTGGCACGAGGTCCACGAGGAGGCCGAGCGGCTCGAGCACGCGATGTCGCCGGTGCTCGAGGAGCGCATGCTCGCCGCGATCGGCGATGCCACCACCTGCCCGCACGGCCACCCGATCGTCGAGGGCGTGCGCGAGGAGGGGGTGCCGCTGGCCGACGTGGAGGAGGGCGCGAGCGTCCGCATCCTGCGCTTCGAGAACGAGGCCGAGGACCTGCTCCTGTACTTGAAGGAGGCCGGGCTCTACCCGGGCCTCGAGGGCAAGCTGGCGACCTCGGACGACGACGAGGTGGCGGTTCAGTCAGACGGCGGCGACCGCTTCTCGGTCACCCGCAGCGTCGCCGAGACCGTCTCGGTGATCGCCGATCCCTCGCCGCCGGCGCGCACCGTGCTGCCGGACAAGCTGGTCCTTACCAAGGACCGCTTCGGCCGTTAGAGCGGCCCGGTCTCGCTTACCGGGGTGATCATCCGGGGCGCTGGCCGAGCCCGGTGCGCTCACGGCGGCAATAAGGGGCGAGGCACCGACGCTGCCCACCGATTCGCGACGCTCTTCACCTTTGGCACCCACACGGTGGCAAACGTGAAGAGCGATGCAGAAATACCCGCCCGCGGTGCCTTCGTTGCTGGGGTAGCCACCCCGACCCGCCGCTGCGCCCACGGACGCGCTCAATCACCCCGGTAAGCGACGCCGGCGTAGCCGCTAGGCCTGCGGCGGCTGCACCGGCGGAACCATCGCCGGCAGGCTGCGTCTCGCGAGCAGGTCGAAGTAGAGGAGCGTGAGCAGCAGCGCCTCGAACGGCGTCGTCAGCGCCGAGGCGACCACCTGGCCGGCGAGCGCCACGGCCGAGCTGTCCGCCGAGTCCGCGAGCGCGTTGAACGGCAGCTGGATCAGCGTGCCGGGGATGCCCACGGCGATGGTGGCAAAGATCACCACGCCGAACACGCGCCACCAGGCGCCGCTGACGAGCTCGGCGCTCCGCTCGAGCGCGCCCACACCCCGCCTGCCGTCCACCACCACGGCCTGGGGGGCGAAGTACCAGCGGACTGCGAGCCAGATGCCCGGCAGGATGAACGCGATGAAGCCGAGGATCACGCCGGCCGCCCCGATGATCACCGCGACGAAGACCGGCCGGAACGCCTCCAGGCCGCTCGTGATCGCGGCGCCGGTCTGCGGCCGCCGCCCGTCCGCCACGGCGAGCAGGGCGTGGATCACCATCGCGGTGATCAGCGGGCCGACGAGCAGGTAGTTCTCCGCCAGCAGGACCCCGAGCTCCGCGCCCGTGCTCTTGCTCTCGTACCCGCCGCTGAGCTGGCCGAGCCCGAGGCCCGACACCACCACCTGCACCGGCACCACCACAGCGGCGCCGATAGCGAGGAACGGACCGAGGTTGCGGACGTACGCATTGAACGCGTCGCCGAAGAGGCCGCCGATGTCGCGAGGGCGTAGTAGGTCGAGCCGGGGGGCGTCGGTCACGCGGCGGCGTCCGCCAGGCCCCGATAGGCCTCGGCAAGGCGCGACACGCCCTCGTCGATCTCGGCAGGCGTGACGCCGGAGTAGGCGATGCGCAGGGTGTTCTGGCCGCCCTCGAGCAGGAAGTCGGTGCCCTTCACGAAGATCAGGCCGCGCTCGCGGGCGCCCTCGAAGAGCAGGTCGACGTCGCTGCCCTCGGGCAGCTCGACCCACATGAAGTAGCCGCCGCCCGGCTCGACGAACTTCGCCTCGGGCAGCTCCCGCCGGAGCGCGGCGGCCAGCGCGTCGCGCCGCTCGCGCAGCGCGGCCTTCACGGTCTCGATCGAGCCGTCGATCGCGCCGGAGCGGCAGAACTCGTAGACGATCGACTGCGCGACCATGCTCGGCGAGATGTAGGTCTCGGTGCCGATCTTCACGATCGCGGCGATCAGCGGCGCGGGTCCGACCAGGTAGCCCACGCGGATGCCCGGGCAGACCGTCTTCGAGAACGAGGACGCGTAGACCACCTTCTCCGCCTGGTCCATCGAGAGCATCGTGGGCAGCCGCTCGCCCTCGAAGCGCAGCTCGACGTACGGGTCGTCCTCGAAGATCACGAAGTCGTACTGCTCCGCCAGCTCGAGCAGGCGCCGGCGCTTCTCGAGCGAGAGCGTGTAGCCGGCGGGGTTCTGGAAGTTGGGAATGATGTGCGCGAGCTTGGGGCGGGCGCCCTCCTCGAGTGCCGTCGCGAGCGCCTCCACGTCGATGCCGTCCGCTTGGAGCGGGATCGCGAGAATCTGCGCGCCGAGCTTGCGCAGCGTGAGCAGCGTGCGGTCGTAGGTGGGCGCCTCGACTACCACCAGGTCGTCCGGCTCGACCATCAGCTCGAACAGGAACGCGTCCGCCTGCATCGATCCGTTCGTGGTCACCACCTGCTCGACGGCCACCGACTGCTTCTCGGCGATCCACTCGCGCAGCGGCGGGTAGCCCACCGCGGTGCCGTAGGCGAACGACCCGGCCGGATCGGAACGCAGGGCGCGTTCCGCGCAGGTAGCGAGCTCGTCGGCCGCGATGATGTCGAGCGACGGCGCTCCGCGCGCGAATGAGATCTGCTTGAGCTCTGTGGTCATGGAGCCGTCCAAGATAACGAGAAGTTCGCGCTCGCCTTGGTCAGGCGGACGGGTTGGGTTCGACGGTCGGCCAGACGAGCGCTTGGGCGACGATCACATTCGTGCCATCGAAGGTCGCGGCCGGTGATGCGTAGAGGCGATAGCCGAGCTCGAGTGCCTCGCTCACGCGCTCGCAGAACGCGTCGTCGTCGATGCCGGTGAGTATCCGGTAGGTCGGGAGTCCGTCGGGGGGCGAGTCGGCCACCCGCGCATGGTCGCAAAAACGAGCGCGCCTCAGCCGGTGAAGCGCGGCACGCTCCGGCGCCGCGGCTTGGGCGCCACGCAGCGAACGACGGTGCGGCTGACCGTGGTCGCCTTCCCGGACGTGTTGGTGGCGACGATCCGCAGGCGCGTGCGCCGCCCGAGCTTCTTCGGGTTGATCTTGAGCGTGAACGACGACTTCGTCGTCGACAACACCCGCTTCTTGCCTAGGAACACGCGCACCCTCGTCAGCTTCACCGGGCTCGTGATCCGCACGCGGATCCTGAACGCCTTCGATACGCATGCGCGGCGCACGCCCGCGAGCTTCACGGCCGCCGCGCAGCCCCCTGCGCTGTCGAAGGTTGTGGTGCCCGTGTGGTGTGCCGCCTCCTGGTAGCCGGCGGCGTCGCCGCCCCAGAACTCGACGCTGCGGCTCCCGTTCGGCGCGCTGAGCTCTGCGTTGCCCGCCGCGTCCACCGGCACCACCTGCTCGCCGCCGCCGTCGACCTTGTAGTGAAGGTTGAGCGCCGACCTGAAGCCGCTCGTGTCCGAGACGTGCACGGTCACGGGGCCGGCGGAGCAGACAGGCAGCGTTGCCGCCGACACCGGCGCCCCGACCGGCTGCCAGTCGGGCAGGCCGTCCGCCGCGTTGTCGTCCGGGAAGCTCACCTGGTGCGGGTTCGAGGCGTCCGCGCCGATGACCCAGACCGCGAACTGGAACGGCACGGGCGCGAGGGTGCCGCCCTCGCGCTCGTACGTCACGAGCGTCCCATCGGGCGAGAACGCCGGCGCGTCGTCGAAGTGCGCGCCCGGGACGTCCGGCGCGGTGTTCGGCGTCGTCAGCGGGTGGGCGCCCGAGCCGTTCGCATTCATCAGCCAGATCTGGCTGTCGCCGAAGTTGCCAGGCGGGATCTTCGCGAACACGATCCTGCTCCCGTCGGGGGACCAGTTTGGCTCCACGTCGTCGTCCCCGTTGTTGCTCACGTTCACGGGCGAGCCGCTCCCGTCCGCGTTCGCGACGTAGATCTGGCCCTGGCCGGCGACGATCCGGTCGAAGGCGATCTTGGTGCCGTCAGGCGACCACGCCGGGTGGTCGTCGGAGGCGCCCGCGGCGCTCGGCACGAGCTGGTGCTTGCCCGTCCCGTCGGAGTTCATCGCCCAGATCTGGAGCGCGCTCGTGGCCGCGTCCTCGTGCGCGTAGACGATGTGCGCGCCGTCGGGCGACCACGCCGGCGCGAAGTCGTTCGAGCTCGGGTCGTTCGTCAGATTCACCTGGCCGCTGCCGCCGGCGCCCATCTTCCAGATCGACGAGCTGGCGCCCTCCGCCGCGAACGCGAGCTGGGTGCCGTCCGCGCTCCACGCCGCCTCCGAGTCGTCGCGCGCGCTGTTCGACACGTTCAGCCCGGCACTGCCGTCCGGATTCATCGTCCAGATCTGGTCCGTGATGCTCGGCTCCGCGCCCCGAAGGGCGCCGCCGCGCGCCCACGCCCAGCCCGCCGCGCTCCGCTTGGTCACGACCTGGTCCGTCGGCGCGCCCGTGAGGCGGTCGAACGCGATCCTGCCGTTCGCGCCCGGGAAGGCAGCCTGAGCTAAAGCAGCAGTCCAGAGAACAACGAGCGCAACAGCCAGCGACGCGAGCCGGGCCACATGCGCATCCCTACCACGGCCATCGGACCTACCGCGGGTGAGGTATGGCTAGCTGACCGCGGCTTTGGCGATCTCGGCGGCGATGTCGGCCGCCTCGGTGGGCGTGCGGCCCACGCGCACGCCGCAGGCCTCGAGCGCCTCGGCCTTCGCGGCGGCGGTGCCCTTTGAGCCGCTCACGATCGCGCCCGCATGGCCCATCGTCTTGCCGGGCGGCGCCGCGAAGCCGGCGATGTAGCCCACCACGGGCTTCGACACGTTCTCGGAGATGAACTTGGCCGTCAGCTCCTCCTCTTCGCCGCCGATCTCGCCGCACATCACGATCACGTCCGTCTCCGGGTCCTGCTCGAACAGCGTGATTACGTCGATGAACGACGAGCCCGGCACCGGGTCGCCGCCGATGCCGACGATCGACGAGTTGCCGAGGCCGCGCTGGGCCAGCTCGTTGCCGATCTGGTAGGTCAGCGTGCCCGAGCGGGACACGAGCCCCACGTTGCCCTCGGAGAAGAAGTGCGCGGGGATGATCCCCACGTTCGCCTTGCCCGGCGAGAGGACGCCCGGGCAGTTCGGTCCGATCAGGCGCGTCGAGTCGCTCCGCTTGATGTGCGTGTATACGCGCAGCATGTCGTGCACCGGGATGCCCTCGGTGATGCAGATGATCAGCTCGATCCCGGACTCCGCGGCCTCGAGGATCGAGTCGGCCGCGAAGCGCGGCGGCACGAAGATCATCGCCGTGTTCGCGCCGGCCAGCTCGACCGAGTCGCGGATCGTGTTGAAAACCGGGATGCCCTCGACGTCGAGGCCGCCCTTGCCAGGCGTCACGCCCGCCACCACGTCGGTGCCGTAGCGCTTGTTGTTCAGCCCGTGGAAGCTGCCCTCACGTCCGGTCAGGCCGGTCACGACGAGCTTCGTCCCCTTGTCGACCAGGATGCTCATGCCGCGTTCGCCAGCTCCACCACTCGGTCCGCGGCGCCAAGCATCGTTTCCTCGACGAACACGTTCGGAAGGTTGGCATCCGCGAGGATCTTGCGGCCCTCCTCGTCGTTCGTGCCATCGAGGCGCACGACGAAGGGCACCGACGGCTTGAGCTGCTGGAACGCGGTGACGAGCCCGTTCGCCACCTCGTCACAGCGGGTGATCCCGCCGAAGATGTTGAACAGCACCGCGCTGACCTTGTCGTTGGAGAGGATCACCTCCACCGCGTCCACGATCGCCTCCGCCTTCGAGCCGCCGCCGGCGTCGAGGAAGTTGGCCGGCTCACCGCCAGCCTGGGACACCACGTCGAGAGTCGACATCACGAGCCCGGCGCCGTTGCCGAGGATGCCGATGTTGCCGTCGAGCTTCACGTAGGTGAGCCCGCGCTCGTGAGCCATCTGCTCCTGCGGGTCCTCCGCGGCCGGGTTGCGCATCTCGGCGGTCTCCGGATGGCGGAACAGCGCGTTCGCGTCGATCGTGACCTTGGAGTCGAGCGCCACGACCTTGCGGTCCTTCGTGATCAGCAGCGGGTTGACCTCGACGAGCGTCGCGTCCTCCCCGACAAAGGTCTCGTAGAGCTTCCCGAGCATCGCGGCCACGGGTCCCACCACGTCGTCCGCGATCTGCGCCTCGAACGCCAGCTCGCGCCCGTAGAAGTCGCGGAAGCCGAGCAGCGGATCGATGTGGGCGATCGCGATTGCGTCCGGGTCCTCGTCCGCCACCGCCTCGATGTCCATACCGCCCTTGCGGGAGAGCATCGCCATCGGCTTGCGCGCCGTGCGGTCCAGCAGGATCGCCGCGTAGTACTCCTCGTCGATCTCGGATGCCTTCTCTATGTAGAGCTCGTGGACGGTGAAGCCCTTGATGTCCATGCCGAGAATCGCGTTCGCGTGCTCCTCGAGCTCGGCTTTGTCCTTGGCGAGCTTCACGCCCCCGGCCTTGCCTCGACCCCCGATGAGGACCTGCGCCTTCACCACTACGGGGTAGCCGAGCTCCTCGCCCGCGGCGACGGCCTCTTGCACGGTCACGGCAGGCTTGCCGTCCGGCACCGGCACGCCGTGTTTCGCGAAGAGCTGCTTTCCCTGATATTCGAGAAGGTCCATTACTTCCTAGAATGTCCCGCCCGTCCGCCCGCCAGCGGGGCGCGAGACCCTATCGCAAGCTTTGGCAAGGAGAGCTGTGCCGCTACCGAAAGACGTTCGCTTCGTGAGCTTCGACTGCTATGGGACCCTGATCGACTGGGAAACCGGCGCTTACGACGCGTACCAGAAGGAAGCCGACCGCGACGGCTTCACCATCGATCGCAACGCCCTGATCCCGATGTTCCTGGACATCCAGCATGAGATTCAGGGCGGCTCCTACGAGCTCTACGCCGAGGTATTGCGCCGCACCGCCGTCCGCTCCGCCAAGGACCTGGGCTGGGATCTCGAGCCCTCGCGCTCCAACTTCCTGCCCAACAGCGTGCCCGCCTGGCCCGCCTTCCGGGAGACGAACGCCCAGCTCGAGCGCTTCGCCAAGAAATTCGAGATCGGGATCCTGTCGAACATCGACGACAAGCTCCTGGGCGCCACCCGGCGGCACTTCCGCGTGGACTTCGACCTGGTGGTCACCGCCCAGCAGGTGCGCAGCTACAAGCCAGATCCGGCCCACTTCAAGGAGTGCCAGCGCCGGATCGAGGGCAAGAAGGGCTGGGTCCACATCGCCAGCGGCTACTCGACCGACGTCGAGCACTGCGTGAAGGCGAAGATCCCCGTGATCTGGGTCAACCGCCGCGGCGACACGCTCGAGTCGAACCAGAAGAAGCCCGACGCGGAGGTCAAGACGCTCCGTGACGCGGCGAAACTGCTGGGCGTCGCGTAGGAGGCACCATGAGGGCGGTCGCCGTCCACCCGGACGCGATCGTCGTCACCAGCCGCATCTGGCAGACGAACGCCACGGCCCTGCGGGCCGGCGGTGAGGTGATGCTGATCGACTCGCCCTACTTCCCGGACGAGCTCGAGGCGCTGCCGAGCCTGCTCAGCCAGGCGGGGTTCACGCCCAACGCGCTGTTCTGCACGCACGCCGACTACGACCACGTGCTTGGACGCGTGGCCTACCCCGATCTGACGATGGGCGTGGGGGATCCCACGATGGAGCGCATCCGCGCGCACCCGGGCGAGGCGCAGCGCGAGCTGCGGGAGGAGGACGATCGCCAGTACGTGAAGCGCCCGGGACCGCTCGCGCTCGGCAACCTGCAGTCGCTGCCCGTGCCCGGCTACCTAGAACTGGGCGGCCAGGAGATCGAGCTGCATCCGGCGGACGGCCACACGCCCGACGGCACCGCCCTGCTTGCCCGCTTCATGGGCGTGCTCGTGGTGGGCGACTACCTGTCGGACGTCGAGATGCCCTGGATCTCGCCGGGCGGCTCGCTCGCCGACTACCGCGCAACCCTCGCGCGCCTGGGTCCGCTCGTCGAGGCGGCCGAGATGGTGGTGCCGGGGCACGGCTCCCCTCATACACGCGAGACGGCGTTGCGCATTCTCGACGAGGACGTCGATTACCTGGATGCGCTCGAACGCGGGGAAGAGCGCCCCGCGCTGCCCAAGGAACGCGACACCGCCCGGCAGCGGGAGATCCACGTCGAGAATCTGACCCGACTGGGATAAACGTCCAGTCAGGGCTCAAGGACCCGCGACCAACCGCCGATACGGGAGGCGATGAGTCGTCGCACCCTCCTGGCCCTCCTCGCAATTCCGGTGCTCTTCCTGCTGGCCGCGATCCCCGCTGCCGCGAAGAGCCACGCCAAGGCCAAGTCCGCCGCGGCCCCCGTGATCACGTCGGTTCGCCCGATGAAGCTGAAGATCGGCCAGCGGCTCACGATCCACGGCAAGAACTTCATCAAGGGCCGCCGCAAGAACACGATCGTGTTCATGGGCGCCGGCAAACGCGTCGTGTGGGTCAAGGCCGACACCGCCAGCAAGAACACGCTGACGGTCAAGCTGCCCAACAAGCTCGCCGTTCTCCTCGCCGACAAGAGCGGCAAGCAGAAGGCCACCCGCCTCCTTATCCGCGTGATCGCCCGCAAGTCCGGCAAGGCCTTCACCAAGCGCTCCAAGTCGCCGGTCGTCTCGCCGAGCGCGTCGATCCAGTCTGGTGGCGGCCCGCAGGCCGGCGCATGCGCTGGCGTGAGCAACGCCAACGCCGACAGCGACGGCGACATGCTCTCGAACGGCCTCGAGCTCGCCCTCGGCACGAACCCCTGTGTGGCCGACAGCGACGGGGACGGCGTCACCGACGGCTACGAGTATCAGTCGGCGCTCGACCTCAACCGCACCGGCAACACGAACTCGATTCCGTGGCCCGGCCCCACCAAGCGCCCGTACCCCAACCCGCTCGACGGCTCTGACGCCAACACCGACTTCGACGGCGACGTCCTGACGCTCAAGGAGGAGTACACGGCCTCCTTCGCCTGGGTGCTCGGACTTGACCCGACCCACACCCAGCTCGCGACCTTCGTCCCGTACGCCCCCAACCCCAACCCGAACAACAACGTCATGGTCGTCGCCTACAGCGATGGCGACCAGACCACGAACCCGACCGCTCAGGGCAACGCGATCGGCGTGCCCACCGGGCCCGCCGCTCCGTGCGAGGCCGGACAGACCCCGTCCACCCAGAGCGGGTTCGACGTTGACGGTAACGGCGTGACCGACGCGGGCGACGTGCTCAGCTATCAGGGCTTCGGCGCCTTCAACGCCGCGGTCGGCCCCACCCCGACTCCGCTTGGCTGGATGAACGAGATGGAGAAGAACGGTGTGGGCAACTGCTACCTCAGCGACGACGAGAAGGACATCGACGGCGATGGCCTCTCGAACTACACCGAGGCGCACGGCCCGCTGATGAACCAGAAGTGGTGGGCCACCTTCGTCCCGAAGGCCGGTACGTACCCGATCGACTACAACGGCACGAACTGGCTCGACCGTGACACCGACGGCGACGGCATCCCCGACGGCGCCGACGACCAGGACCACGACGGCTACACCAACATCGAGGAATCGACCCCGCTGGCCGATCCCACCGCCGACGCGGACGTCCAGGCCGCCTCCGTGTGGACCTGGCCGACCGCCCCGGACCAGCACCCGAACGTCGACGCGTTCAACCCTTGCCTGCCGAACGACATGTCGCCGACCTGCAACCGGTATCTGGGTGACGGCACATACGCGCCGTTCGCAGACCAGTCACCGCCGGCCAGCTTCCACCGCTCCGACGGTCGCTGGTAGTTCCTAGGCCGGCCGCTCCACGGTGAACGCCGTCGCCCCGGCGGCGACGAAGAACACGGCTCCGGCTACGAGCATCGCCACGCGCAGGCCTGGCACGAACGCCCCGCCGCCCACCAGCGTGCCGAGCAGCGCCACGCCGATCGCCCCGCCGGCCTGACGGCTCGCGTTCAGCACGCCCGAGGCGATGCCCGCGCGCTCGGCGGGCGCCGCGCCGATGATCGCCGCGGTGGCGGCGGGCATCGTAAACGCCATGCCGAAGCCCGCGGCCATGAGCGGGAGGACGAGCAGGGGGTAGCTCGTGTCCGAGCCGGCGATCACGAGCGCGGCCAGCCCGGCGCCGCCGAGCGTCAGCCCGAAGAGCATCGGGAGCCGCGGGCCCACGCGGCCCATGGCGCGGCCGGACAGCGCCGAGGACAACGCGACGAGGATTCCCTCGGGCAGCAGCGCGAGCCCCGTGGCGAGTGCAGACCAGCCGCGCACGTGCTGGAAGTACAGGCTCATCACGAAGAGCTGCCCGTAGAAGCCGAGGTTGATCGCCAGGCCCACAAAGCTCGCTCCCGAGAAGGTGGGGCTGCGGAAGAGGCGCAGCGGCAGCATCGGCTCGCCGGAGCGGTGCTCGCAGGCGACGAAGGCGACCCAGAGGGGTAGCGACAGGAGCAGCGCGACGAGCGCCTGAGGGGACGACCAGCCCGAGTGGCCACCCTCGATCAACCCGAAGGTGAGCGATGTGAGCGCCGCGATGCCCAGCAGCTGGCCGGGCGGATCGATGCCCGCGCCGCTGCGCTCGCCGGTGGGAGGCAGGTGGCGCTGCGCGAGCAGCAGCGCGCCCACGCCCACGGGCACGTTGAGCAGGAACACCCAGCGCCAGCTGCCGGCGGCCACCAGCAGGCCGCCCACCACCGGGCCCGAGGCGGCGCCTATTCCGGCCACCGCGCCCCAGACGCCGAGCGCCCGGGCGCGCTCGCGCGGGTCGTCGTATGCCGCGCGCAGCAGCGCCAGTGAGCTCGGCACGAGCAGTGCGGCGCCCAGGCCTTGGGCGAGCCGCGCGAGCACGAGCAGCGGCACCGACGGCGCGGCCGCGCAGGCCGCGGACGCGACCGTGAAGAGCAGCAGTCCGCCCTGGAACACCCGACGCCCGCCGAGGCGGTCGCCCATCGAGCCGGCGGAGAGCAGCAGGCCGGCGAACACAAGCGTGTAGCCGTCGACCACCCACTGGAGCCCGCTCACGCCGCCGCCGAGGTCCCGCTCGAGCGCGGGCAGGGCAACGTTCACGACGGTCGCGTCGAGGATGACCATGAAGTAGCCGAGGCAGATCGCGATCAAGGGCATGTGACGCATTGTGGGTCTCAAACGTTTCGTCCTGAGTCGAAATGTCTCCGTACTATCCTCATACCCGGATGACGCAGGGCGATACCGACATCGCAAAGGTCGCCTCGCTGTTGGCGGACCCCGCCCGGACCAAGATCCTGCTGGCGCTCGGCGACAGTCGTGCCCTGGCGGCGAGCGTGCTCGCGGACGAGGCCGGCGTGGCGGCTTCCACCACCAGTTCGCACCTCAAGAAACTCGTCGACGGCGGCTTCCTAGAGATGGAGAAGCACGGCCGCCACCGCTACTACCGCCTCGCCGGGCCGCACGTGGGCCAGCTGCTCGAGGCGCTCGCCCGCCTGGCACCCGCCGCGCCGGTCAAGTCGCTGAAGGACGGCACGCGCGCGCAGGCCGTCCGCTACGCGCGCACCTGTTACGACCACCTCGCCGGGAAGGTCGGCACCGAGCTGATGGCGGCGATGATCGAGCGCGGACTGCTCGAGGGCGGCGACGGAATCTTCGATCCCGCGCGCGCCGAGCAGGATCGTCTGTCCGCGCCGGGCTGGGACGTGGAGTACACGCTCACCGAGCGCGGCGTGGAGGAGCTGGGCGAGTTCGGCATCGACCTCAGCGAGCTGCCCAAGCGGCGGCGCATGATCCGCTACTGCATCGACTGGTCAGAGCAGCGCCACCACCTGGCAGGCGCGCTCGGCGCCGCCGTGGCCGACCGCACCTTCGAGCTCGGCTGGGCGAAGCGGGCGAAGAACACCCGCGCTGTGCATCTAACGGACGAGGGGCTCGAAGGACTCGACGAGACCTTCGGCCTGAAACTAAGAACTAAGAACTAAGAACTAAGAGCTACTTAATTACGGCGATCACGTCGCCGGTGGACACCGCGCCGCCCACGCTCACGTTTAGCTCTTCGATCGTGCCGGATGCCGGCGCGGTGATCTCGTTCTCCATCTTCATGGCTTCGATCACCGCGATGAGCGCACCCTCCTCGACGGCCGCGCCCTTCTCGACCTCGACCTTCAAGACGGTGCCCTGGATCGGAGATACGAGCTCGCCGGGTGCTCCGCCGCCGCTCTTGGAGCGCTCGCGCCGCTTCGGCGCCTTCGCCGGACCAGCCGCGGCCGCGGCGCCGTTCGGCGTGAAGCCCGCGCCGATCACCTTCACGTCGAAGCGCTTGCCGGACACCTCCACGGCGTAGGTGCGCTCGACCTTCGGCTCCTCCTCTTCCTCGTCGCCGGCGGGGGAGGGCTTGTCGAACGCGAGCTCCTTCAGCCACTCCTTGTTCTCCATGAGGTCGCGGCAGGTCTCCCCGGCGCGCCACTGGTCGGTGTCGAGCAGCGCGACGTGGAACGGGATCAGCGTCTTCAGCCCGCCGATCTCGTACTCGTGCAGCGCGCGGATCATGCGCCGGGTGGAGGCCGCCCGGTCCACGTCCCAGACGATCAGCTTGGCGATCATCGGGTCGTACAGCGGCAGCACCTCGTAGCCCTCCTCGGCGCCGGAGTCCACGCGCACACCCGGACCGCTCGGCTCGATGTAGGAGCCGATCTTGCCCGGCGCGGGGGCGAAGTTCTTGGACGCGTCCTCGGCGTTGATGCGGCACTCGATCGCGTGCCCGCGGATCTCGATGTCCTCCTGCTTAAACGCCAGCTCCTCGCCCGCAGCGATCTTGATCTGCTCGCGCACGATGTCGATGCCGGTGACCATCTCGGTGACGCAGTGCTCCACCTGCACGCGCGTGTTCATCTCGAGGAAGAAGTACTCGTCGCCCTGGAGCAGGCCCTCGATCGTGCCCGCGGAGCGGTAGCCGACGGCACGCGCGGCGTCGGTGCCGATCTTGCCGATGTGCTCGCGCAGCTCGGGCGAGACGGCAGGCGCTGGGCTCTCCTCGATCACCTTCTGGTGACGCCGCTGCACCGAGCAGTCGCGCTCGAACAGGTGCACTACGTTGCCGTGCGAGTCGGCCAGCACCTGCACTTCCACGTGACGCGGGTCGGGCAGGTAGCGCTCGATGTAGACGGTGGGATCGGAGAAGAACTTCTCGCCCTCGCGGGAGGCGCCCTCGAACGCCTTCTCGAGCTCGCCCTCGGTCTCCGCCACGCGGAAGCCCTTGCCGCCGCCGCCGCCCGCCGCCTTGATCGCCACGGGATAGCCCACGGTCTCGTCGATCACCTTGGCGGCGTCGGCGACGCTCTCCACCGGCTCGGTGGTGCCCGGAACGATCGGCACGCCGGAGCCGCTCATCAGCTCGCGCGCCTTGGTCTTCGAGCCCATCGCGTCGATCGCATCCGCTGGCGGGCCGATGAACACGATGCCCGCCTCGTCGCACGCGCGCGCGAAGGCGGCGTTCTCGGCGAGGAAGCCGTAGCCGGGGTGAATTGCCTCGGCGCCCGACTTCTGGGCCACCTCGATGATCTTCTCGACTACGAGGTAGCTCTCATTCGCCGGCCCGGGGCCGATCAGGAACGCCTCGTCCGCCCGCCTCGCGTGGGGCGCATCGCGGTCGGGCTCGGAATACACGGCGACGCTGCCGATACCGAGCTCCTCCAGCGTGCGCATCACCCGAATGGCGATCTCGCCGCGGTTTGCAACCAGGACCTTGCCGAACATCGGCGCGGAAGGTTATGGGACCCGGCCCGACGAGCGCGCTATGCCGCCGGTCAGCCCGCGATCCCGGAGAGTGGGCTCCCGCTCGGCGAGGCGAAGTCGCTTGGCGCGCTCCGACAGAAGCTGCCAGGCCACCAGCGCCGCGAGCACCACCGGCACGGCGGCGATCACCCAGCCGGGGATCCCCGCGCCCGCCTTCGTGAGCAGGCCGAGACCGGCGCCGATCATCACGATCGCGAGGCCGAGCCGAAGCGTGGCGGTAGGCAGGCGGAACGCCAGGTGCGAGCCGATCCAGACGCCCGGGATCGAGCCGATCAGGATCGTGGCCATCAGGCCGTAGTCGACGTTGCCGGCAATCACGTGTGCGAGCGAGGCCGCCCACAGGAGCACGGCGGCGTGGATCACGTCGGTGCCCACGACGCGCTGCGGCGTGAGCCGGAAGATCAGGATCATCCCGACGGCGATCAGCGTGCCGCTGCCCGCCGAGGTCACGCCGAGGACGAAGCCGACGAACAGCCCGAGCAGCGCCGCGTAGACCTTGTCGCGCGTGCTCATCACGAACGACTCGCGCTCGCGCTGGAGCAGCTTCTTCATGAACAGGGCGCGGGTGAGGACCACGATGCCGGTGAGCATCACGGCCGCGGCAACGGCCACGAGCATCGCGTTGTCGAAGGACTTGCCGTACTTGTCCTCCAGCTGGTGCAGCACATAGACGCCGCCGATGGCCGCGGGAATCGAGCCCACTCCCATCCAGATCGCCAGCGGAAGGAAGACGTTGCGGCGCCGGAAGTGGCGCCAGCCGCCCACCGTCTTGGTGATCGCGCCGTAGGCGAGATCCGTGCCCACTGCGGTGACCGGGTTGTAGCCGAACACGATGATCAGGATCGGCGTCATCAGCGAGCCGCCGCCCATCCCGGTCATCCCGATGAGCATGCCCACGCCGAGGCCGAAGAGGATGATCAGCGGATCCATGGACTCAGGCGAGCGCGTGCCCGTCGATGAAGGCGAGCACCTTCTCCGCGGCCTCCGCGGCGCTTTCCTTGTCGGTGTCGATCACGAGCTCGGGTCTCCCAGAGGGCTCGTCGAGGTACATCTCGACCAGCGATTCTCCACCAAATCGGTGGGAACGGGTGCCTAATTCTAGGACTTCGAGGCGCTGACCGCGCGCCTTCAGCTCTGCCTCGACCAGAACAGCGACGGTTGCAGCGCGAGGACCGACCAGCGTCAGCCGTGCAGGCCGCACTCGATCTTGTCGGTGCCCGCCCAGCGGCCGGCGCGGCCGGAGCCGGGAAGGGTGCAGTGCGTGCAGCCGACCGAGGCGTAGCCGCGGTCGTGCAAATCGTTGTACGGAACGTCGTGCTCCGCGATGTAGTTCCAGACGTCCTTCTCGGTCCACTCGGCGAGCGGGTTGGCCTTCCACAGCTCGTGCTTGTCGTCCCAGTGGAACTTGGGCGTGCGGCGGCGGCTGGGCGACTGGTCGCGGCGCATGCCGGACACCCAGGCGTCCACCTGCGACAGCGCCTCCTTGAGGGGCTCGACCTTGCGGATGCCGCAGCAGGCGTCAGGCTCGGAGTTCCAGAGCTCGTCGCCGTGCTCCTGCGCCTGGCGAGCGAGGCTCATCCCCTGGTAGACCTCGACCCTCGCGCCGTAGCGGTCCTCGAGCTGGCGCCATGTCTCGTAGGTCTCGGGGAAGAGCAGCCCGGTGTCGAGCGTGAAGGAGCGGGCCTCGGGCTCGATCTTCAGCAGCATGTCCATGATCACCGAGGCCTCCTTCTGGAAGGAGCAGGCCACGTAGAGGCGCGGGTGGAAGTGCTCGACCAGGTGCTCGAGCACCTCCTGAGCGGTCGCGCCCTCTAGGTCGGGAACGAGGTCGTCGGCTGTCGCTAGACCGCGCACTCGCCCTCCCCTCGAACCACCTTGTACGGCTCGTGGCGGTTCCAGTCGATGAACTGGTTCATCGTGTCGAGGCCGAACTCGACCGGCAGGGAGAGGTCCTTCACCTCGGCCTCGAACACCTCGTTGCCGACACGGGCGGCGAAGGCGTTGAACTCCTCGCCGTCCTGGCGGTCGCGCTCGTACAGACGCACCCAGCGCTCGACCGCGTCCGGCACGCGCTTGGCGGGCAGCCGCACCTTGAGGCGCTGGCCCATGCGCACTTCGCCGCCGTCGTACTGACCGGCGAGGTGCGCCACGTATGCCGGCATCGCCCGACCGCCGACCTTCATGGAGGCGCCATAAAAGCCGATGTTGGCGATGTGGTGCTGTGAGCAGCCATTCGGGCAGCCGCTCATCTTGATGTGGATCTTGCGCGTGAGCGGGTCGTCGAGCTTCAGTTCCTCGAGCCGCGCCTGCACGGCGGTGTTCAGGCCCATGGAGCTCGTGATGCCCATCTTGCAGCTGTCAGTACCCGGGCAGCTCACGACGTCGGTGATCTCATGCGCGCCCGCGTCGCCGAGGTCGAGCTCCTTGAGTCGCAGCCAGACGTCGTACAGCGCCTCGTCACGGATCCAGCGGAGGATGAAGTTCTGCTCCACCGAGGTGCGCGCGTAGCCGCCCGAGAAGTCGCGCATGATCTGCGCGAGCCCGCGGAACTGCTCCGGCGTGAGGTCGCCGCGCGTGACCTTGACGGCCACCACCGAGAAGCCCTCCTGCGGCTGGGCGGTGACGTTGGCCTCGACGAAGCGGTCGAACTCGCGGCTGTCGCCGTTGGACGAGCCGTAGCCGGCGAGGAGATCCGGCGCGTGCGCCTGCTCGTCGTGGATGAACAGGTGGGGCGTGGGGTCGAAGTCGCGCTCGTCCACCCAGTCGCCCTCGAGCTCGGCGTCGACCTCCTCGCGGAACGCGTCGATGCCGACCCGGTCGACCATGAACTTGAGCCGCGCCCGCTGACGGTTCGCGCGCAGGTCCTCCTGGCGGTCGAACACCCGCAGTACCGCCTCGGAGACCTTGAGGTAGTCGCCGTTGTCGACTTCGACGAAGTCGTAGAGCGTGGTGCCGACTCGAGGCATGATCGACGTGCCGCCGCCAGTGCGGATCTCGACGCCCCTGACGCCGTCGCGGACGCGCGGGATGAAGCCGAGATCGTGGATGCCGCTGATCGCCCGGTCCTCGTCATTCGCCGAGAAGGACACCTTGAACTTGCGCGGCAGAAGCTGGCAGACCTCGTTGCGCACGAAGTAGCGGACGAAGGCGCCGCCGTATGGGGTGATGTCGAACAACTCGTCGGTGATGCCGGCGTACGGATCGCCGGTGACGTTGCGCACCGTGTTGCCG
>DATBKS010000051.1:0-9106 GCA_036555755.1 Thermoleophilaceae bacterium | reverse complement strand
GGATCCGCGACCTCGAGGAGGAGCTCGAGCAGGCCACCGGCCGCAAGCCTCAGCAGACTGCCGAAGTCCGCCCGCTCCGCGGCGCCGGGCAGGACCCGGCGGGCGGTTGATGCGGCGCGCGCTGCTCTTCACCCTCGCGCTCGTGCTCGTCGCGGCCGCCCCGGCGGCGGCGAAGAAGAAGCCCAAGCCGAACACGATCACCCGCGTGAAGGTCAGCTCGCCGGCTCCGGCCAACGCGAGCGTGGTGGGCTTCCAGCTCACGCTCAAGCGTGTCAAGCACAAGAAGAAGGTTCGCAAGACGGCGCTGTCCGCGGCCGGGCTGCCCAAGAACGTGTCGGTCTACGCCGTGGTTGGGAAACAGAAGCGCAGCGACCGCGTGCGAGGCGTGCTCGTGATCGTGAACCGCGCGTCGAGGGTTTCCACCAGCGCGACTGCCCGCGCTGCCACGCGGAAGTTCATCGTCAACCTCAAGCACGCTGCCGTGCCGAAGGGCTACAAGCTCACCGTCAAGATCGCGGAGGCGGACAACGTGCTCTCGCGCCACCGCACGTTTATCTGCGCGAACTACTTCAAGACGGCGGACCTCGCGAATGCCGGCAGGCTTGGCGGGCCGGGCCTTCCGGGGATAACGCTGGGCACGATCATGCAGTCCGCCTGCCACCTCGCCAAGAGCCAGCAGCCGTTCCCGGCGCTCGGCGAGTTCCGCTACGCCCTCAACGCGGCGGCGGGGACGCTGCCGTTCGTGCAGTCGCCGCAGTTCCCCAACGAGATCAACGGGAACGCGACGTTCAACTACCCCGTGAAGGCGTTCGGCGTGCTCGCCGACAAGGGCCACCAGTTCACGAACTGCGCGTTCGCGGGCGGCACCTGCGCAGTCAGCTCGACCCCGGGGCATACGAACGACTACGTGCTGTTCCGGCTGACCGCGCCCGCGGCGGCCGGCACGGTGCTGCCGCTTGCGCTCGCCATTACGCCGAACCCGACGGCCGCGCTGCCTTTCCAGTTCTACGGCTTCGACAGTGGCAACCACCGCTCGGATCCGCTGCTCACGAGCGGCCCCTAGCTCCTAGTAGAAGACGGTCCGCGTGCGGTGCCGCGGGATCGCCTTGTAGTGGGGGGCCTGACCGCGGTTCCAGAGCCAGATGTCGAGGATGCGCGGGGGGACGTTGAGCCTCGTCGCGATGCGCTCGCACGCGTGGAGGGCGCAGGCCCTGATCTCGCGCTCCTGCTCGCCCGCGGGCAGCAGCTCCTCGCTGTCGATCAGCGCGCCGAGCTCCGGGTCGTAGCTGAGCACGCCGTCCATCCGCAGGACGTGGGGGACGAGGTTGTCGGCGAAGATCGTGAGCCCGTCGAGGTCCCAGAAGCTCGCCACACCCGCGAGACCCATGTTGCTTCCCACGATCTGGGCGCGCTTGTAGAAGCCGCGGTCGTCGAAGAAGGGCATGCCGCGCGCGAGCGTCTCCGCAAGCGCCTCGGCCGAACCCCGGGCCGAGTTGACCAGCTCAAGCGCGCTCCGCCCGCTGAGGAAGCGGCCGAGGTCGCGCAGCGCCTCCGCATAGAGCTCCATCAGCTCGTGGTTCGGCTCCTGCTCGAGCACCGCGGCCACGCGCCGCCCGTCGAGCAGCTCGAGCTCCTCGGGAGACCAGGGGCCGTGTGCGCGGAAATGGTCCGCCAGCGCCCACGCCACGGTGTAGTAGCCGGAGCAGCCGGGGCGCTTGCGCAGCGTAGGGAACCAGCCTGAGCCGAAGTTGATCGCATCGAGCGTCAGGAAGTAGCTGCAGACCTCGGCGCGCGTCCCCTCCAGGTAGTGCCGATCGGGGTCCATTCGCGGCGTCGGGCCGGGCTCGATCTCGTCCGCGGCGTCGAGGTGGATGCGCACCCAGCGGGCGTTCTCCGCTATCGCGGCGCAGCTCGCCCGCACGTCGTCACACAGCCCCACGCGGGGCCAAGCGTATGGCTATTGGCGATTGGCGGTCAGGGTGCTGGTGGCCGTCTGGTTGCCCGGCAGGCTGATCGTCACCGATCCGGTGAAGCTCGTCTTGGTGAGCTTGCCGTCGAGCTTCCAGGTCACGCCTGGGGCGCAGGGCGGGTTGCCGCCGCTGCCCGTGAGCTTGTGCGTCTTCTGGACGTACTTGACGCTGAAGGTGCCGTAGGCCTGCGAGCTGAGGTGCAGCCTGAAGCCCTTGGCGTTCCAGTGGTTGTCGCCTTTGCCCTTCTTGATCGTCGGGGTGTGCTCAGCGGCCGGGTCGGTGCAGCCGAGCGCGTTGCCGCCGAGATCGACGTTGAACTGGAAGGCCTTGCCCTTCTTCAGTGTCTTGCCCGAGAGGGTGATCGTCCCGGTCGAGCCGAACGTCTGGTTCGACCACGTGCCGGTCCAGGTCCCCGCCACGGTCTTCGGCGTGAACGGCTTGGCAGCGAGCGCCGGCGAAGCCGCGAAGGCCATGCACACGGCAACCGCGAGGAGGCGCCGAGTCATGCGCGAACGCTATGCCGCTGCGCTCCCGCGAGTCAAGCCGCTCGCATGTCTATCGTCTCGACGGTGAGCACTACCGCCGCCCCTGAGACCCTGCTCGAGGGCCTCAATGAGCCCCAGCGCGAAGCCGTCCAGCACGGCGAGGGGCCGCTGCTCATCCTCGCGGGCGCAGGTTCGGGGAAGACCGCGGTGCTCACCCGGCGCATCGCGTACCTGGTTCATACGGGCGCCGCGCGGGCCGGCGAGATCCTCGCGATCACCTTCACCAACAAGGCCGCGCAGGAGATGCGCGAGCGCGTGGAGCTGGTGGTCGGCCGCCGCTCGCGCGCCATGTGGGTGCTCACCTTCCACTCCGCCTGCGTGCGGATGCTGCGCGCCGAGGGGGAGAAGCTGGGCTACACGCGCGGCTTCACGATCTACGACGAGGCCGACTCGCTGCGGCTGATCAAGCAGTGCATGGACGAGCTCGACGTGGATCCCAAGCGATTTGCGCCGCGCGCGATCAAGCGCCAGATCTCGGATGCGAAGAACCAGCTGATCGACGCCGAGGGCTACCGCATCAAGGTGGGCTCGTTCTTCGAGCAGACCGCCGCGGACGTGTACGAGATCTACGAGCAGCGGGCGCACTCGATGAACGCAATGGACTTCGACGACCTGCTTTTCCGCTGCGTAAACCTCTTCGAGCTCTTCCCCGAGGTGCTGCAGAAGTACCAGCAGCAGTTCCGCTGGGTGCTCGTCGACGAGTACCAGGACACGAACCGCGCGCAGTACCGCTGGCTGCAATTGCTGGCTGAAGAGCATCGCAACTTGTGCGTAGTTGGTGATGAGGATCAGGCAATCTACGGCTTCCGCGGAGCTGACATTCGGAACATCTTGGGGTTCGAAGACGACTTCGCAGACGCGTCTGTGATTCGTCTGGAGCAGAACTACCGGTCCACTCAAACCATTCTGTCGGCCGCGAACGCGGTGGTGCTCAACAACCGCGCTCGGAAGTCGAAAACCCTATGGACCGACCTCGGTCAGGGCGACCCGGTCCACGTCCGCGAGCTGGAGGACGAGCACGCTGAGGCGCGCTTCGTGGTCAACGAGATCGAGCGGATCGTGGACGAGGGCGGCTCGCGCGACGAGGTGGCGGTCTTCTACAGGACCAACGCGCAGTCGCGTGTGCTCGAGGACATGCTCACGCGCTACAAGCTGCCCTACCAGGTGATCGGCGGCACGAAGTTCTACGAGCGCGCCGAGATCAAGGACGCGATGGCGTACCTCACGCTGCTCGTGAACCCGCACGACGTCGTGGCTTTCCAGCGCGTGGTCAACTCGCCGCGGCGCGGGATCGGCGACACCACGCAGGCGCGCATCGTCGGGCATGCGAACACGCTGGGGGAGCCGGTGTGGGATGTGGCCTCCTCGCCCGAGAACATTCCCGGGCTAGGGGCGGCGGCGGTGAAGGCGGTCGATCGCTTCATGTCGATCATGGGGCGGCTGCGCGAGCGGATCGACGGCGGCGCCTCGGTTGGCGACCTCCTCCAGGAGTCGCTGCAGGAGGCCGGCTACCTCGCGGCGCTGGAGGCCGAGCGCACGATCGAGGCGCAGGGTCGGATCGAGAACCTCGAGGAGCTCGTGGGCGTGGCTCGCGAGTACGACTCGGCGGCGGAGGAGCCGTCCCTCGAGGAATTCCTCCAGCAGATCGCGCTCTTCTCGGACCAGGACGCCCTGCGCGACGACGAGGGCACCGTGACGCTGATGACGCTCCACAACGCCAAGGGCCTCGAGTTCCCGGTGGTCTTCATGATCGGCTGCGAGGAGGGCGTGTTCCCGCACTCGCGGGCGGTCGAGTCCGGCGACCTCGAGGAGGAGCGGCGCCTCTGTTACGTGGGCATCACGCGCGCCAAGCGCGAGCTGTTCGTGTCGTACGCGCGGATGCGGGCGCTGTACGGCCAGCGCGACTGGAATCTCCCATCGCGCTTCATCGACGAGATCCCGGCCGAGCTCACCGACCGCGAGGAGCAGGAGTCGCGCAAGCCGCGCGCGTTCTCCACGAGCTGGGACTCCGGCCCGGTGTCGCGGCCCGAGCCGACGCCTGGCGCGTCGTTTTCTCTTGGTGAGGACGTCGTGCACGCCTCTTTCGGCGACGGCGTGGTGGTCGGCGTCGAGCCCGGCGGCATCGTGGTGGTGCGCTTCGCGGGCGACGGCTCAGAGCGCAAGCTCATGGCCGACTATGCGCCGCTCAAGAAGCGGTAAGCCGGTAGCCTCGCTGGCGTGGATCTGAGGAGGCTGAGGGCCGCCGACGTGTTCGCGGGGCTGTTCGGCGCCGCGCTGGTGGGGCTTCTGTGGGCGCCGTGGTTTGAGCACGCCACTGCCTGGCAGGCGATGGCGGTCAACGACGTCATCTTGTTCGTCGCCGGGCTGATGGGCATCTGGCTTTTCGTGGGCACCATGGCCAGCTCCACGGCGGCCGTTCCGCTCACGACCTCTGTGTTCGCGGCGCTGCTCGGTCTGCTCGGTTCCGTGCTGGCGGTGCTGAGGCTGATCTGGCCTCCCGACCTCGGCCCTGGACCCACCGACCTCGCGTGGGGAGCATGGGCGGGAACGGCGGCGGTAATCGGCCTGGCTTTGAGCGCCGGCGTCGCGATGCGCAGCGAGCGGCGCACCACCATCGACATCGACGCGATACCCGTCACCCCGGCGCCTTCATGAGCCGGCTGCGCGTAGCAGACTGGGCCAGCGGGTTCTTCGGCGCCGCGCTGATCGGGCTGCTCTGGGCGCCGTGGTTCCACTATTGGATCGGGCCGGGGACGCTTTACTCGACATCAGGCGGCCGCGGCGCGGCCTCGTCCGACTTCTTCGTGCGGCAGAGCCCGAACGCCTGGCAATCGCTGGCTGTGGGCGACGTGATCCTGCTCGTCGCCGGCCTGCTCGGCCTCTGGCTGCTGCTCGCCACCGTGCTCTACGAGACCAGCGCCGTGCCGCTCACCGCGGCGGTGGCAGCGACGTTCGCCGGAGTGGCCGCGCTCGTCGTCGCACTGCTCGCCGTTCTGTCGCCGCCAAAGTTCACGGTGGAGAGCCCGCACATCGCGATCGGCTCCGCGCTCGCGCCCGGTCCCGCGCTCGCGCTGCTCGCCGCGGTGGGTCTCACCATCAGCGCGCTCATATGCCTGCGCGACGAGCGCCGCGCGATCCCCGCAACGGTCCCGCTCACCAAGCTGCAGGAGAAGCGGGCATGACCTTCGAGCGCCTCACCAAAGGCGACGCGCTCGCGTGGGTTGCTGGCCTGGCACTGCTGCTGGTGACCGCGATCGACTGGTACAGCACGGTCCTCGGCAACGCCGCCCGTCAGATCCAGCACGACGTGACGGTGCCGGGCGGCCCGCTCGGCAGCGACATTCCGGGCACCGTGAAGAGCCAGGCGGCGCTCGTCGCCCAGAGCCAGGAGAAGAACCTCTGGCAGGTGACCGGCGCGATCGACCGGCTCATGCTGATCGTCCTGCTCGCCGCCGCCATCTGCGCGACGGTGGCGGCCGTGATGCGCGTGGCGGGCCACCGCTACAAGGGCGGCTTCACGCCGAGCGCGGCGGCCGCGCTGCTGGCGGGCTTCGGCGCCGTGCTCGTGCTCTACCGAATCGTCCAGCAGCCCGGCGACAACCAGGTGACCACGCTGAAGGCCGGTCCCTGGCTCGCGTTCGTCGCGCTCGGGCTCATCTGCATTGGCGCCTCGCTCGCGTGGCGCGCGGAGCGCGACGGCAGCGCGTACGAGGACGTGGACGAACCAGCCGCTCCCGAGCCGAACCGCACGGTCACGCCCGGCCCGGCATAGTCCGCGCCTTGGCCGAGTCCTACCCGCAGCGCGGGTTCCAGCTCCCGCCCGACGCGACTGACGTCTTGCTGATACGCCACGGCGCGTCGGCCGCAGCCGTCCCGGGCGAGCCGTTCGAGCTGGTAGAGGGCCAGGCCGACCCGCCGCTCGCGCCGGAAGGGGAGAAGCAGGCCGCCAAGCTCGCCGAATGGCTGAACGACGAGCCGCTCAGCGCGCTGTTCGTCACGCCGCTCCAGCGCACCTCGCAGACGGCCGCGCCGCTCGCGGGGCAGAAGGGCCTCGTGCCGAAGGTCATCCCGGAGCTGCGCGAGATCATGCTCGGGGACTGGGAGGGAGGGGAGTTCCGCATCCGCGTGGCGAACGGCGATCCGCTGACGATCCGGCTGTTCGAGGAGGAGCGCTGGGACGTGATCCCGGGGGCGGAGAGCATGGAGAGCTTCGCGACACGCCTCAACGCGGGCCTCGAGCAGGTGGCCGACGAGATCGGACCGGGCAATACCGGCGCGGCCATCCTGCACGGCGGGGTGATCACCGAGATCTGCCACCAGCTGACGGGCAGCCGCCCGTTCGCGTTCCTCCAGGTCGACAACACCTCGATCACGCGCGTCGTGCGCCGCTCAGACGGCCGCTGGCTGCTGCGCTACTTCAACGAGACCGCTCACCTGCGCTAACGCGAACGCTTGGCCCAGCGCTGTGCCCACGAGTCGAGCGGGGCGAGCGCCGCGATCAGCGCGTCGCCCTCGTCGGTGAGCGTGTAGCCGCTGCCCTTCGAGCCGGAGACCACTCCGGCCTCGCCCAGCTCCGCCAGCCGCTGCGCGAGCACGCTCGACGACATCCCGTCGCAGCGCTTCTGGAGCTCGCGGAAGGTCTGCGGCTCGCCGCCGCGCAGCTCCCACAAGACGCGCAGCGTCCAGCGCCGCCCGATCAGGTCGAGCAGGGCCATCATCGGCCGCCCGGTGGTGGACCCGCGGACGGGGCGACCCGGACGGGGTATTGCATGCTTCGGATTCAGAAGCTACACTCCTTGCTTCGACATTCGAAGCAAAGGATAGACGCCGTGACCATTGCCGCCACCCAAGCCCGCATCCAGCCGGTCGAGCCGCCCTACGAGCCCGAGATCGACCGCTATCTCAACCAGCTGATGCCACCGGACAGCGGTCTCGAGCCGCTGAAGATCTTCCGGACCCTCGTCGTCAACTACGACCTCGCCACGCGCATGCGCCCGCTGAGCGCCGGCCTGCTCGCGCACGGCACGATCGAGCCGCGCGAGCGCGAGCTCGTGATCCTGCGCACCACGGTGCTCAACGGCGCCGAGTACGAGTGGGGCGTGCACGCGACCTTCTTCAACGAGCTCACGCCCGAGGAGATCAGGGACACCGCCCTCCAGGCGCCCGGATGGACCGGCAGCGACGCGCTGCTGATCCGTCTCTGCGACGAGCTGCACATGAGTTCGGAGATCTCCGACGAGCTCTGGGAAGGACTGCGCGCGAACTGGTCCGACGAGCAGCTCCTCGAGCTGATCATCCTCACCGGCTGGTACCGGACGATCTCCTACGTGATCAATGGACTTCGGATCGAGCCGGAGTCATGGGCCGCGCGTCTGCCGTGAGCCCGTCGGCCACGCTCGCGGCCACCCGCCGCGCCACGGCCATCACCGTGATCATCGGGTTCACGCGCAGCGACGTGGGGAAGAGCCCCGAGTCGGCCACGTAGAGACCCGGCACGTCGTGGGTCTCGCCGGAAGGTGAGACCACCGACGTGCGGGGGTCGCGGCCCATGCGCGTCGTGCCCATCGGGTGGAAGCCCTCGAGCCGCAGCTCGCCCGGATGGAAGCGGCCCTGCTCGACGAGCGGGGTCTGCTCCCCGGGCTTGAGCACCGACACGCGTCCCACCTGCGGGTAGACCTCGGTCGCTCCGGCGGCGAAGTGGACGTCGGCAGCGCGCGCGATCCCGAAGCACAGCGTGGCGGCGTCGTCCTTCGTCAGCTTGTACGTGATGCGCGCGCCGCCGCCGGACAGCGCCACGCGCCCCTCGGACTTGTCGGAGAGATGCACGCCGATCACGCCGAGGTGGTCGAAGCGCTCGAGCCGCGCCTTGTACGGCTCGCCCACGCCGCGCAGCCAATGGCCGCCGAACGCCAGCGGGCTGAAGGTGGCCTCGAGGAACAGCCCGCGGTCGTTCCACTCGTCCACCGCCCAACTCTGCATCACGCCGTCCCAGCCGTTCACGGACTCGTCGTAAAGGCCGCCCACCCAGCAGGCGGGATGGATGTGGAGGTGGCGCCCGACCTGGCCGGACGAGTCCGCGAGCTTCTGACGCAGCAGCAGCTCCGGCGTGCCGAGCGCGCCCGCGGCCAGCACCACCGCCTGAGCGCGCACCTCGTAGCCGCCACGGCACTTGACGCCCACGGCGCGCCCGTGCTCCACGAGCACACGCGTCACGCGCTGGCCGGCGCGGATCCGCGCTCCCGCCGCCACGGCGCGCGGCAGCTCGGACACGTGCATCGCCATCTTCGCGTCGATCGCGCAGCCGGTCGGGCAGGAGCCGCAGCAGGTCACGTCCGAGGCGTTGCGTGCGAGCGGGTGATGGGAGACGCCGAGCGCCTCCGCGCCGAGGCGGCACAGCTCCGCGTTGCGCCCCACCGCGCCCTGGACCACCGGCGTCACGTTCAGTGCCCGCTCCACCTCCTCGAACTCGGCGTCGAGGTCCGTGGCCCACTCGATCCCGTGCTCCTCGCGCCAGCGCATGAGGATGTCGCCCGGCGCGCGGAAGCAGGTGCCCGAGTTGATCACCGTCGTCCCGCCGACGCAGCGGCCCAC
>DATBKS010000050.1:0-4736 GCA_036555755.1 Thermoleophilaceae bacterium | reverse complement strand
GCTTCCAGGAGCTCGCCTCATACACGCAGACGAAGAACGTCAACCTTCGCTTCGGATGACGGACGACCACAACTCGCGCGCCAACGTGCACCTGACGCTCGCGATCGGCGACTACGACCACGTGCGCGACCTCGTGAGCGGGGAGGTCCAGGTGCAGGGCGTCGACCTCACCTGCATGCGCTTCTCCGTCGAGGAGACCTTCTTCCGCTTCGCGCGCTTCCGCGAGTGGGACATCTCCGAGTTCTCGATGGCCAAGTACTGCTCCCTGCGCGCGGCGGGCGACGAGTCGCTCACCGCGATCCCCGCGTTCCCGTCACGCAGCTTCCGCCACGCGGCGATCTTCGTCCGCAGCGACGGCCCCGTGGACGACCCCGGGGCGCTTGCCGGCGCGCGCATCGGCGTGCCCGAATGGACCCAGACCGCCACGGTCTACGCGCGCGGGCTGCTCCAGCACCAGTACGGGCTCGACCTGCGCGAGGTTCAGTGGTTCCAGGGCGGCACGAACGAGCCGGGCCGCATCGAGGGCATCAAGCTCGACCCTCCCCCGGGCTTCAGCCTCACCCCCGTGGCCGACAAGAGCCTCAACGACATGCTGCTCGCCGGCGAGCTCGACGCCGTGATCGCGGCGCACGCTCCTGACGAGTTCGACTCCGGCAGCGGTAAGGTGGTGCGCCTGTTCAGCGACTACCGCGCCGAGGAGGAGGCCTACTACCGCGACACCGGCGTCTTCCCGATCATGCACGTGGTCGCGCTCCGGAGGGACGTGCACGACGCCCATCCCTGGGTGGCGATGAACCTCTACACGGCGTTTCGCGAGGCCAAGTGCCGGGCCGTCGAGCGCGCGCTCGACACCAACGCCCCGCGCTACCCGGTGCCGTGGAGCCCCGCCAACGCGCAGCGCGCGCAGGAGCTGTTCGGAGACGACTTCTGGCCCTACGGGATCGAGGACAACCGCACGACGCTCGACGCGTTCCTCGGGTTCGCGCACGAGCAGGGCGCCTGCACGAAGCGGCTCACGCCGGACGACCTCTTCCCCGACGAGGTGAAGGCCGAGTTCCGCATCTGAAGCGCTAGTTCTGGATTACCAGGACCTGGGTCGGCCGGTGGGCCTCCACCGCCGCGTCGAGCCACGGACCCTCACCGCGGTCAATGGCGGCGACGAGGTTGCGGTGCACCTTGAGGAACGCGTCGCCGTCGAACTCGCCGATCTCGGCGCCCGCCATCTCGGCCTCGAGGAAGTCGACGAGCATGAGGTACATCGTCCGCAGCGGCTCGTTGCGGCACAGCTTCGCGATCCGGCGGTGCAGAGCCCAGTTGGTCTTGAAGTAGGCCGCCGGGTCGTCGATCGTGTCCTCCATCTGCTTGACGATCTTCTTCATCGCGCGGATGTCCTCGGCGCGGTGGTAGCGGGCGGCGTGCTTGCAAATCAGCGGCTCGAGCGCGTCGCGCACCTCGAGCGTCTCGGCGTAGGTCGTCGTGCCGGAGCGGAACCCGAGCACGAGGTGGCTCAGCGCGAGGCGCGAGGACTTGCGCGACACGAATACGCCGCCGCCGGGACCCGGACGCGCCTCGATCGCGCCGCGCATCTCGAGCAGGCGGACGGCCTCGTTGACGGTCGCCACCGCCACGCCGAAGCGCTGGCGCAGGTCCTCCTTGGTGCCGATCCGCTCGCCCGGCTCGCGGCTGTCGGCGATCTCCCGTTCGAGCTCCCTCGCCACCAGCTCCGCGCGCGAGGGTCTGGCGGCAAGCGGAGTTTGGGGCGACGCACTCACTTTCATGATCATAAGCGGGGTACCCGACCCAGCAGCGGCCCTTCGTCCATGTAGACGCGCATGCTCGTGATCCGCTCGCCCTCGCGGCGCAGGATCGTGAGCGTGGGCAGCGGCACCTGGTCGCCGCTCGGCAGCAGGTAGGTGGCGACGAATTCGCAGATCGTCGTGCCGTCCTGCTCCCACACGTTCACGAACCTGTGGCTCACGCTCAGGAAGTTCTGGTGCACCGCGGCGAGCGTGCGCTGGGCATCCTCGACCCCGCGCGCCGGCGGGCGGGCGCCGAACTGCAGCTCGATGTCGGGGGCGAAGGTGGCGAGAACGTCGGGACCGCGGTTCGCATCCACGTTCTCGTACATCTCCTTCAGCCAGGCGGGCAGACCATCCATATCGTTATAATCATTCTAGGTGTCTGCGGCCCACCAGCGCGTCAGCAAGAGCGCCACCCCTGTCCTGAACGACGAGAACGCGCTGAAGCTGGGCGTCTTCGCGACGAACCTGCGCGGCGGGGTCACTCTCTCCGACATCGACGGCAATCTCAAGGGCAACTGGGACGAAACGCTGCGCCTCGCCCAGTGGGCAGACCGGCTGGGCATCGACGCCGTCGTGCCGATCGCACGCTGGCGTGGCTACGGCGGTAGAGCCAACCTCGGCGACCGTTCGTTCGAGACCTTCACCTGGGCTGCCGGGCTGCTCTCGCAGACCGAGCGCATCATGGTCTTCTCCACCTTCCACGTGCCGCTCGGCCATCCGGTGCTCGCCGCGAAGATGGGCGCCACGGTCGACCACATCTCCGGCGGCCGCTGGGGCCTCAACATCGTGGCCGGCTGGAACGCCTCCGAGCTCGCGATGTTCGGCCTCACCCAGCGCGAGCACGACCAGCGCTACGAGGTTGCGACCGAGTGGGCGGAGGCGCTCAAGCAGCTCTGGACCGTGCCGGGCGAGAGCGACTACCGCGGCGAGTACATCGAGGTGAACGCGGGCTTCTCCGAGCCGAAGCCGGTGCAGGACCCCTACCCCGTGATCATGAACGCCGGCACGAGCCCCGCCGGGCGCGAGTTCGCGGCCACGCACAGCGACCTGATCTTCGCCGGGCTCACGAACCTCGAGACAGCCGAGCAGCAGGTGGCCGAGATCAAGCAGCTCGCGCGCGAGAAGCATGGGCGCGAGATCAGGGTGTTCGGCCGCGGCCACATCGTCTGCCGCGACAGCGAGAAGCAGGCGAGCGCGGACTGGGACCTGATCCACCGCGAGCTCGCCGACCGCGGTGGCGCGATCGAAACGGTGCGGATGAACTCCGCCAACTCGCAGTCCACGCCGTTCGATGAGATGAAGATGGAGAAGACGCTCGAGGGCATGATCGCGGGCTTCTTCGCCCTGCCTATCGTCGGCACCGCGGACCAGGTGGTGGGGCAGATACTCGACCTGCACCGGCTCGGCATCGACGGGATTGCCCTGTCGTGGCCCGACTACGACGAAGGGCTCCAGCAGATGGAGGAGCTGATTCTTCCGCGGCTTGTGGAGGCAGGGGTGCGACGGCGGGTGGAGGAGCCGGCTTGGCCGACCGCCTGAAGGGGAAGGTCGCGCTGATCACCGGGACGGCGGGCGGCCAGGGACGGGCCGCCGCCCTCCTCTTCGCGCGCGAGGGCGCCGTGGTCGTCGGCTGCGACGTGAAGGTCGACGAGGGGCGCGAGACGGCCTCGATGGTCGAGACGGAGGGCGGGACGATGGAGTCGTTCCAGCCAGTCGACCTCGGCGACCCCGACGAGGCGCGCGCGTGGGTGGACGGCGCCGCCGAGCGCCACCGCGGCTTCGACATCCTCTACAACAACGCGGCCGCGCCCAGATTCGCCTCGATCGCGGATATGACGGACGAGGAGTGGCACTTCACGATCCGCAACGAGGTTCACCTGATCTTCTACGTGACGAGCGCGGCGTGGCCGCACCTCGTCGCGCGCGGCGCCGGCTCGATCATCAACACCGGCTCGATCTCGGGCATGAGCTCGAACCCGTCGACGCCGGGCAGCTTCGCCCACGCGGCCGCAAAGGGAGCGGTGATCGCGATGACGCGCGAGCTCGCGCTGGAGGGCGCGGCCCACGGCATCCGCGCGAACTCGATCAGCCCCGGCATGGTGGAGTCGCCCGCCACCGCCGAGCAGCTCGAGAATCCCGCCTTTCGACAGAACCACCTCGCCGCGATCATGCTTCCGCGCACAGGCCGCTCGGAGGACGTGGCGGAGGCCGCGCTGTACCTCGCCTCGGACGAGTCGAGCTGGGTGACCGGCTCGAACCTCGTCGTCGACGGCGGCTACATGGCTCGCTGAAAGGAGAACCCTTGGCCCGCTCGTTCACCAACCCGCCGGTAGAGATCGGCGACGACCAGCCCGTCGCTACCCAGCACTCTGGTGGCACGCCCGACGGCGTCGCGCCCGGCTACGCGCTCGGCCCGGGCGAGGGTCCCGCGATCTGGTTCCAGGGCGGGATCATCACGATGAAGGCGCGCAAGCTCGACACCGACGGCGGCTTCGCCGTGACCGAGTGGTTCGGGCCGCGCGACATGGTCGCCCCCGGGCACCTGCACGACCGCGACGCCGAGGGCTTCTACATCCTCGAGGGCACGCTCGACATCGGCGTGGGCGACACCGTCTACCACGCGGTTCCCGGCAGCTACATCTACGTGCCGCCGAAGACCGTGCACGACTGGCGCGTGACCTCGGCCACCTGCAAGTTCCTCGTCTTCATCGTTCCCGGCGGCTTCGAGCACTTCTTCGAGGAGCTGGCAGAGTCGGCGCAGTCGGCCACCTACCCGTACACCGAGCACCGCCGGCCGCCGCTCGAGGAGATCCAGGCCGCAGGCGAGAAGTACGGCTGGAGCACCGGGCACGGCGTGCTCGACACGCAGTCCACTGCGCCGCCGACCGTCGGGCGCCTCGAGCGGGACTGACCGAGGGGAACTGCGACATCTGC
>DATBKS010000049.1:0-23019 GCA_036555755.1 Thermoleophilaceae bacterium | reverse complement strand
ACACCCTCCAACGTAAAACCACGATCCCCCGCACCAAACTCAAACCCCATCGACACCGACGCCCCATCAGCCGCCCGCACCACCACCGACCGACCCGTCCCACGCCACACCCCATAATCACCAGACGAAAGACACAACGTCTGGCCTGCCGTCGAAGCCGCGAGCTGCGCCGACAGGGTTGAAGGCGTCGCGTCGAGATCGCAGGGCGGCGGATCGACCATCACCGGCGGTCCTGGAGCCGGCGGCGGCATGGGGTCGGGATCGCTCGGCAGTGGCGGCTCGGTCGCGCCCGGCGGCGTCCCGCCGGAGCCTGGGGGCGGGCCGGTGCCCGTCGTCGGATCGTCGGAGAGGCGCACGCGCACGACGGTGATGCGCCTGACCACCTGCGCCCTCAGCCTGCGCCGGCGGTAGACCTTCAGGCGAATCCGCTTCGTGCCCGCCGATCGGAAGGTCACCGACAGGCGCTTACCTCTGCCCAGCCTGCGCTCGTGGCGGCGGTGTCCCTTGCGAACGTCCTGTTGCCAGAGGTAGCGGCAGTGCAGCCTCGCTCGACAGGCCAACCGGCCGGCGTGGAAGATCGTGGGCTGGTCGACGACCGCTGGGGAGGGCGCGTACCGGTAGATCAACCGCGGCTTTGCCCACGCGCGCGCGGGGCTGGCGAGCACCGCCAGAGCCAGCAGAAACGACACGGCGGCCCACAGCCCGGGGCGTATTCGACATCCGTGTGCGCGCCTCGTGGTGAGCACCAGTCCTCCGACTCGGGGGGCCGTTTACCACACGGGGGCCTTCCACGCCGCGACCAAGAGCCAGTCGGGGAGGGTGAGGCCGACCGCACTGGTGAGCTTCGGCCGGTCGATCGGGCGGCCTTAGACGCGCAACGAATTCTGCACGAGTGGCCGATGCACTCCGCGGCTGGCCGAGTCGGGCGTCAGCGCAGCTTGCCGTCCACGAGCTCCGCCAGCGAGCCGAGGGTCTCGAACGCCTCGGCCGTGATGTCCTCGCCGTCGAACTCGATGTCGAAGCGCGTCTCGAGCTCCAGCACCAGCTCGGCGACTGCAAGTGAGTCGAGCTCCGGCAGCGCGCCGAAGAGCGGGGTCGACGCGTCCAGCTCGTCCGCGCGGTCGCCCAGCCCGAGGGTCGCCACAAGCACGGCCTTCACTTCGTCGATCGTCAGCGTGTATTGCGGGTTCATCGGATCCTTCCGATCGGAGTCAAATCAGGACCTCGACAGGCATCGGGTGACTGAGGAAGGCCGTCGGGCTCGCGGTCAGTCCATACGCGCCGGCCTGGAACACGACGACCAGGTCGCCGACGTCCGCAGAAGGAAGCTCCACGTCCTTGGCGAGCACGTCGAGAGGCGTGCACAGGCAGCCGACGATGCTCACCTGTTCGCGAGCCTTGTCGGCGGTGCGGCCGGCGATCGCCACCGGGTAGTTGCGCCGGACCACCTGCCCGAAGTTCCCCGACGCGGCAAGCTGGTGATGCAGGCCGCCATCGACGACGAGGTACGTCTTGCCGCGTGAGCGCTTCTTGTCGAGTACCCGCGTGACATAGAAGCCGCACTCGCCGGCGATGTAGCGCCCGAGCTCGACCACGACGCGGGCGTCGGGGAGCGCGGGACGCAGGGCCTCGCTCATCAACTGCTCGAGGTTCTCCCCGATCGCGGCCAGATCGAGCGCGGCATCCTTCTCGAAGTACGGGATCCCGAAGCCGCCGCCGATGTTCACGTACCGGACCGGCAGCGGAGACTCGGCGGCAAGCCCGAGGACGAGCTCCACCGTCTGGCGTTGCGCTTCGCAGAGGATGGCGGCGTCGAGGTTTTGCGAGCCGGCGAACACGTGAAAGCCCTCGAAGTCCAGCGCGGCGGCGGCGATCAGGCGCATCAGCTCCGGCACGGTCTCGACGTCGACCCCAAACTGCTGCGGCCCGCCGCCGAGGCGCATCCCCGAGCCCTTTACCTGGAAGTCGGGGTTCACGCGGACCGCCACACGCGGTCGGACGCCGAACCGCTCGCCGGCGGCGATCACGCGACGCGCCTCCGTCTCGGACTCCATCTCGATCGTCACGCCGGCCGCCACCGCCTGGCTCAGCTCGGCGGGGGTCTTGCCCGGGCCGGCGAAGCTCACGCGGCTCGGAGGGAGCGGCGTGTCGAGCGCGACTCGCATCTCGTCGCCCGACGCCACATCCAGCCCATCGACCAAGCCGCTGAGATGCTGGACGACAGCAGGCATCGGATTGGCCTTGATCGCATAGGTCACCTCGACGTCGGCGGGCAGCGTCGCGCGCAGCAGCTGCATCCGCGCCGTCAGCAGGGCGCGGTCATACGCGAAGAACGGGGTTCCCCCAACGCGCGCGGCAAGCAGCTCGAGTGGTATGCCGCCGACGCTCTCGCACGCAATCGGACGCTCGGTGGTGGCGGCGCTCATACCGAGGCGAGCTCCGTCCGCAGGAGGTTGCGATCGAACTTGTCGTTCGGCGAGCGCGGCAGCTCCGGGCGAACGATCACTTCCTTGGGGACCATGTAGAGCGGCAATTGCTTGCGCAGCTCGGTGAGCAGCACCTCCGGGTCGAGCTCCCCGCCGTTCGCCGGGCTCACGGCGAGCACGATCCGCTGGCCGAGCCGCTCGTCCTCCACACCGAGCGCGACCGCATCACGCACGAGTTCCGTGCTGTAGACGACCTCCTCGATCTCTGTCGGGCTGACCCGGTAGCCGGAGGTCTTGATCATCTCGTCCTTGCGGCTAACGAAGTAGAGGAACCCATCCTCGTCGCTCACCACCGCATCCCCCGAGAAGACGGCAAGCTCGGATGCCGGCACTCCGGGCGAGCCCGTCGGTGCCCGGCGAAAGCGCTCGGCGGTGCGCTCGGGATCGTTCCAGTAGCCCATTGCGACGAGCGCGCCGCGGTGAACCAGTTCGCCCTCCTCGCCGGGATCGCAGAGGCTGCCGTCCTCGCGCACGACGACGATCTCAGCGTTCGGGATCGCCTTGCCGATCGAGTCCGGACGGCGGTCGACCTCGCTGGGATCCAGGTAGGTGGAACGGAAGGCTTCCGTGAGCCCGTACATCAGGAACGGGCTCGCGTCGGGGAAGATCTGTCGCAGCCGGGCAAGCGTCGCTCTCGGCATGCGCCCACCGGTGTTCGCGAAGTACCGAAGGCTGCGCGTCGCCTCTTCGGGCCACTCCTGCTCGGCGAGCTGGATCCACAAGGGAGGCACGCACGTCAGGCCGGTCACGCCATGCCGGACGCAGAGCCGCAGCACGTCGCCGGGCAACAGATAGTTCATGAGGACCACGTGCGCCCCGACCGTGAACGCAGTCGTCAGCTGGCTGAAGCCGGCGTCGAAGCTCAGCGGGAGCACCGCGAGGATCACGTCCTCTGGACGATTGGCGAGGTACTGGCTCACGCTCGCACCGCCCACCAGCAGGTTGCGGTGTGAGAGCACCACACCCTTGGGCTTGCCCGTGCTGCCCGACGTGTAGAGGATGGCCGCCATGTCGACGTCGATCACGCCCCTGTCCTCGGGCTCACCCTCGAGTAGCGCGGCGTCCCAGGGGGTCACGCGGCAGGGGAGATCCGGCGCGGGCTCCGCCCCGTCACCTGCGACCACCACATCGGAAATGGAGCTGCCGTGCACGAGCTGCTCGTGCAACAGCGCGAGCCGCTCCGGGGAGGTCACGAGGATGCGCACCTCGCAATCCGCGGCGATGTAGCCGACCTGCTGACCGCGGAGCAAAGGGTTGATCGGCACGAAGACACCGCCTGCCGCCGACGTTCCCAAGCACGCGACGACCGTCTCGATGCGCTTCTCGAGGTAGATGCCCACACGCTCCCCACGCTCGAGGCCCAACTCCTGGAGGCCCTTGGCAAAGGCCTGGATCTGCCGCCACAGCTCGGCGTAGCCGAGGGTGCACTCCTTGAACGTGAGCGCCGGGGCGTCGGCGCGCTCGTCCGCCACCCTGGCGACTATCTGGTGGAGCTGTGTTACCACGGCACGCAGACCAGTTCGCTGTACAGGTAGTCGACGTCGGCCGGGTCGATCGACTCGGAGCGGAACATCCGCCGCCTCGACCAGTGGACGCGAATCGATCCGCGTGGCGGCCGTCCCACCAGGTGGTCGTCCACCAGCGTTGCCGGGAGCCCGTGCTGCAGGAGCAGATGGCTCCCGAACGGCCCTGTCATGCGGTGGAAGAGGGCGGGGTTGCCGACGTACACGAGCGACGCGAGTCGCGGCAGACTCCTGCGCCGATCGGTACGGAAGACGACGAGGCAGTGCTCGGCCCCGTCCTCGAGTAGGAGCTGGTGCGCCGCGGGCGCGGCCACGTGATCGAGGAATATCTCGAGCTCCCTGCCGTGGAGCGCGCTCATTATGCGGGCCGGTTCTGCACTCACCCGCTCGCGACGCCGCGGGGAGGGCCACGGCAGGTTTGGCAGCAGCGAGGTCGCGGTGTCGAGAAATCGGAAGCCCAGCCGCTCGTTGACGGTGAGCACGCTCCCGCTCGGCGAGAGATCCGTGAACAGGTCGACGTCTTGGGCGAGCACGGCCTTTGGAAGCCGCAGCGCGTGGAGCCTGTGCGCCGGCAATACGCACCACGCGCCCAGGTTGCACACGCTCTGCGTGCGCCCGCGAAGCTCGCGCTCCGAATAGAACGCGAGTTGAACGCCAACCACGTCGTCTCCGTCGAACAGCATGAATCCGTGGTTCGGTTGCTCGACGTCCCAGGGCACACGGAGAGCCTGCACCCAGTCGTCCGGCGTCACACGCGCGTTCAGGTTTGCGTGCAGGAACTCGCCCGCCCGGTGCCTCTCCTCGGCGGTGATCGGCTGCATGACCACTCGAGACCGCGTCGCCGTCAGCGCCATCTCTTGACCGCCAGCCTCGCCTGTCGTCCGATCGCCGCGTGCAGGGGCGCCCGCGCGAGTGTCTCCGCCGTAGGGTCGGGCCTGCTCCTCTCCGTGACGGTGTTGCGTGCCTGCAACCAGGCACCGCTGGGCGAGGTGCCGCCGTCGCTCGTATAGACGCGCGTGTAGCCCGCCAAGCGCAGGGCCTTGAGCACCCGCCGGTCGTAGGAGCCGAACGGACAGGCGGCCTCCGTGACGGGCCGGCCCAGAAGCGCCTCGAGCATCTCCTTGGCGTCGACGAGCTCCTCGCGGAGCTCCCCGTCGCTCAGCTGACGCCACGCGCGGTGACACATGCCGTGGCAGCCAATCGCCATTCCCGCATCCACGAGAGCCAGGACGCCGTCGTTGCCCAGGAATCCCGGGACCTCGAGCCTCCCGGCGACCGGGAAGAACGTCGCCCGGAGCTCCCGGCGGGAGAGCTCGGGAAGGGCCTCGGTCACATCCGACCCGTTGCCGTCGTCAAAGGTGAGTCGCACGTCGCTGCGCCTGCCCAGCGTGTCCAGCACGGCCAGGAAACGGTCGCGGCCGATCCAGACCTGGTCCTCGCCCGGATCGAGAGCACGGGCGGGATCACCGATCCCATGAAAGGTGAGGTTGAGCGATCGGTCTGCCACGTCTACCCATCAACGGGCAAGGCCGTACCGCACTTGCGGGGGTCTAATAAAGGCGGAGAAACAGCGGAAGAAGGTCCTCCTCGGCGCCGTTTGTTCTGTGAAAGGGCTGGCGTACCGTCCGCCACTCTCATGCAGACAGTCACGATCCTTCGCCAGCTTTGGTCGCATCGCGTTCTGACCGCAGTCGCTGCGGTTGTCGCGATCGTGATCGGGTTCGGACTCCAGACCCAGCGCCACGAGGTCGGCGTCGCAACGGCGCGGATCCTTGTTGACACGCCTGATTCGCAGGTGGTCGACGTCGCACCCAAGGGCTCCGACACCCTCGGCGTGCGCGCCAACCTGCTGGCCAACCTCATGGTGGACGGTGTCGTGAAGGCGGCCATCGCGAAGCGAGCGGGGCTGCGCCCCGACCAGTTCGCGGGAGTGGCCGAGTCGGCCGTCGGGACGGTCGGTACCACCCCGCGAGACCCCTCCGCGCGCGTGCTCCGGACGCAGGTGCTGGCGGCAACCGACGGGGAGCGGCTACCCATCATCGATGTGGAGACCCAGGCCCCGAGCGCCGCGGCCGCCGCAGCGCTCGCCAACGCGAGCGTCGCCGGGCTGAGCGACTACCTCAACGCGAAGGCGTCACAGGATCCTGTTGCCCCGGGGCAGCGGCTGCGTGTCAGCGGTCTTGGGGTCGCCCAGGGCGGCACGGAGCCTCGGGGACCGCGAGGGATCCTTGTGTTGATCGCGATGTTGTTCGTGTTCGGCGTCGGCTGCGCTCTGATCATCGGGATTCCCCGGCTTCGCCGCGCCTTGCGCGAGCAGCCCGTCGATGGCGCGGCGCCGAAGCGCGCCGCCGCGAAGGTCGCCGTAGCTCCCGTCGCCGTAGCGCCGGCGATCGTCGAGCCGGAATTCATCGAGCCTGAAATCGACGAGCCCGAGTTCATCGAACCCGAAATCCACGAGCCGGAGTACATCGAGGCTCAGATCGACGAGCCGGAATTCATCGAGGCTGAAATCGACGAGCCCGAGTTCATCGAACCCGAAATCGACGAGCCCGAGTTCATCGAGCCCGAAATCGACGGGTCCGAAATCGACGAGCCCGAAACCGTCGAGCCGGAGATCGCCGAGCCCGAGATCATCGTGGCCGGGCGAGCGGCGCACGTGAAGACCGAGATCATGGTGTTTGGCGAGGACGAGACCAATCACCATCCGGCCTCGCCCACGCACGCGGAACAAGAGGCACCGCGCCCGCGGACCAGGACCTGGCGCCTGACGGGTAGACGCGCCGAGAACGCTGCCAAGGTGCTCGAGGCGATGCGGGCCGAGGGAGGCAAGATGTTCCAGGCGGACCTCGGGAGAGCTGCCGGGCTGAGCAAGTCGCAGCGGTATGAAGCCCTAAAGGCGCTCGAGCAGGCGGGGCACATCAGATTGACTGGCGAGGCCCGCAGGAACAGGGTCGGCCCGCCGACGAAGGAATGGGAACTCACCAACGGCCAGCCGGCCAACGGGCACTACGGCAACGGGGCCTCATCCAACGGGAGCGAGGACGTCGGCGCTTCCAGCCACCGCTGACGGAGGATCAACCAGCGCGCTCGGGCGCAAGCGTGACGGGCGGCCCGAGCCGGCCATCGGCGCTCTCATCGAGCGCCAGCTCCAGGTGCGCTCCAAGTGCATGGCGGTATGCCGCGCGCAGCCTGCGCGCCGAGTGCTCCCAGGCAAGCTCGGCGTGCACGCGACGCCGGCCAACCTCGCCCATGTGGGCACGGCGCGCCGGGCTCGAGAGCAATTCGTCGATGCAGGCGGCGAAGCTTGCAACGTCACCGGGGTGCGCGTAGATGGCGGCCTCACCGGCGGAGTAGCGCGATTCCCGGAGGTTGTAGGAAACGATGGGCCGCCCGATCGCCATGTACTCCACCACCTTCACGAGTGTGGACAGCTCGTTGAGCGGATTGGGTGGATCCGGAACGAGGCAGACGTCCGAGGTGGAGAGCACAAGCCGGACCTCGGCGTCGTGCTTCCAGCCGGGGAACTCGACGATGTCGTCCAGGCCCAGCTCGCGGACGAGGGCGCGCATCTCCTCCAGGCACTCGCCCTCTCCCATGAAGATCGCGCGCCAGTCATCGCGGCGCTTGCGCAACTGGGCGAGCGCGCGCACCGCGTGGTCCACGCCGTCCTGCTTCGCCATCACCCCGAGATAGCTGATGAGGTGGGCGCGCCCCTGCTTGAGTGAGGGATCGGGCTCGACGGGCACGAAGTGACTGACATCTGGGCCGTTGCGAACGACAAAGACGTTCTCGGGTCGGCAGTGGCCACGCTCGAGCGCGATCTGCCGGTAGGACTCGTTCGTGCAGATCACGACGTCGGCGAGCCGGAACCCGATCCACTCGGCCATGCGCGTCAGCCTGCGGAGCATCGCCCGGTCTCCGAATCTCGTCAGACAGAGCTCGGGCATGAGGTCGTGGTGGTCGAAGATCAGACGCGCTCCGCGCCGGCGGAGGGACAGCGCTGCGAGCAGCAGGAAGTCGGGAGGGTTCGACGCGTGCACGACGTCGAAGTGCCGCTCGCGCGAAAGCCTCCGGATGAGCAGCCGGGTGCGGAGCATCGCCTCCGCGTACTCGCGCACATACCCGAGGACTCCCGCGCCCGCCTGGCGCAAGGGGTAGCGATGGATCTCGATCCCCTCGAGGACCTCGAACGGCTTGGTGCAGCGGCCATCGCCCTGCGCCGAGACGATGACCACCTCATAACCCGCGGCCGTGAGAGCGCGACTCTCATTCCAGACACGGCGATCGGACGGGACCGGGGCGTTCTCGGTCAGCAGCAGAACGCGAGCACGCGGCCGGCGGGCACTCATGATGCCCTCGCGGCGATCGGCTCCGGCGCCACGGCGGGGAGGGCGGGAACAGCATCGTCGAGCGCCGTGCGCCGGCGGCGCGCCGCTAGCAACGCGAGGTACGGCACGTCTATGAGCGCGGGCAGCAGATCGTCGGCCGCAAAGATCGCCTCTTCGAGAGGTCCCCTTATCGAGGCCAAGTACTCCCGAACCGACATGCGGCCTCGCCAGATCTCTTTCGCTGCGGTCGGCATGTCGGTGGACATCCGGACCCATCGCACGCCCGGCCGCGCCCGAGCGGGACGAGGCGAGCGGCCGTGCACCAGTTGCCAGCAGAGCCAGGTGAAATCCACTCCCGCGCGGGCGCACAGGGTGTGCCATCCCCACACGCGCGCGTTCACATCGAGCAGCTTCGGCAGGCCGTCACGCTCGTCGCGCTTGAACTCGACCTCCACAAGGCCCGTGAAGCGGAGCGCGCGCAGCAGGCGCCGCGCCGCGACGGCGGCGTCCCCGTCCTCCATCGTCTCGACGTAGCTGCTGGCCTTGCCGAAGTCCATCGGCTGCTGGCGCAGCCTCACCGCGCTCGCCGAGGCGATCGGCTCGCCCACCAGGCAGAGTGCCGCGTAGGACAGTTGGGAACCGCCGCCGCCCGGCACGAACTCCTGGATCATCAACACGCTCGGCGGCACCAGAGCGCACGCCTCGTCGTAGCGCTCGAGGAGCTCTTCCCGGCTGTCGGCTCGCCAGGCCTTCGCAGCGGTGAAGCGGTTGGAGTCCGTTTTGAAGGCCGGCTTGAGGATCACCGGGAACTTGCAGTGGAGCGCTTCCACCTCCGCGCGGCCGGCTGGGAATGCGGTAGCAGGCTGCGCCACTCCCACCGACTCCGCCAGCGCGTGCGTGGCCCGCTTGTCGTAGGCGACCTCCATGGGCCACGCCGGCGGCGCCGCCACGAGGTAGTGGCGCTCGAGCAGCGACCTGTTGCGAGCGAGCAGGAGTGCCGTCTCGTCGCAGGTCGGAAAGAGCGTCCATCCGTCGAGGGAGTGCCGGCGAGCAAGGGTCAGCAGGTAATCCACCTGTGCGAGCTCACCGCCGCTTCGCCAGGGGACCGATCGAGCGACGTAACGGGAGGAGCAGGCCACGCGGTGCTCGTCGGAGCACGCCACCCACACCGGGATGCCCCGCCGTCCTAGGCTGCGGACAACGCCGAGCCCACGGTAGTTCGCACCGAGTACCAGGGCGCCGGCGGTCTCAGGATGCGGACTGCTGTGCATCTGCCACCGCCGCGACCTCCGAGCGCACCGTGGCGCCAGGCCGCAGGCGTCCTGCACGCCTGTGCTCGGCCAGGTAGCGCTCGAGCGAGGCGCTCGTGTACCAGGTCCCGCACACGAAGCGCATAATCGGGCCGAAGCTCGTGGCGGAAATCGCACCGATGAAATGAAGACCGGTGATCGACGACTCATACCCACGGCCAAGCAGCGGATAGCCGTCCCGATGCTGCACCTCGCCCTGCAGATCCGGAGCCAGTAGCGGGTGCTCACGCACGTCGAGCTCGAAGCCGGTGCCGAGGATCACGTGGTCGACCTCGCGCATGCTGCCGTCGTCGAGCTCGAGATGGACGCCGGAGCCCGTCGGCTCAGCCGCGCAAACGCTGCGGCCGGTCGAGATCGGGACGTCGGCTGTGCGGTCCACGAGCCAGGCGGACGCCGCCGGCCGGATGCAACGCCTGGCGAGCGGCGGCTGCATCGCACGCGGCACTGCGCGGAACAGCCCGGGCCGTGCCGCGATCTGGTTGAGACCGGGCGGGCCGACGTCGGTGTCCGGGTAGAACAGCGGCCGCAGGAAACGCGAGTGCTTGTGGATTGCCGCGGTGCGCGTCAGCCAGCGGATGCGAGGCGCCCGCACGAGCATCTCGACGTGCGCGCCGGCCTCGTGTAGGAGCGCCGTCGACTCGGTCGCGCTCTGGCCGCCGCCCACGACGACGACGCGCTTGCCTTCGAACTCTCCCGGCTCCGCTAGGGCGGCTGTGTGGGAGACGAGCTCCGAAGGCAGCTTGGAAAGGACGGGATGGGGCCTTTCGAAGCTCTCGAGCCCGGTTGCCATCACGACGCGGTCTGCGGTCAGCTCATCGCCGTCCTCGAGGATCAGCTTGAAGCCGGCTCCCGACTGCTCGACTCGCCGCACCCGACGGGTGTCGATGTCAGGAGCTACCCGAGCCTGCACCCACTCCCCGTAGCGAACGAACTCATCGAGCGGAATGGGACGAGGCAGCACTCGTCCGATCTCGCGCTCGTACGCGGGGAGCCCCACCGACCCACGGGCGTCGGAGATCGACGATGCCTGGTAGGGCGACCGCAGAAGCATCCCCCGCGGCATGCCCCTCCAATAGCTCATGGGGTCGCCCAGCACCTGCACGTCGGTGCCGGCTGCTCGCAACCGGGCTGCGGCGCCCAAGCCGTAGGGCCCGGCACCGATGATCGCAATCTGGCGGTCGCTCATGCTGTTCTGTGTCCTCCGGCTGACGAAGTGGTCAGCGGGCCGGCGCGGTTTGGTTGGCTCCGACCCGCTCGTCCAATTAACGGCGGCGGACGCGGTTTCTTCCGCGATCAGCGCTCTATGAGCAGATTTCCGTCCGCGTCGACCGACACCCATACCGTGGTGGCGGCCGCTTCCGCCGCGACCGTGGCCGTCCCGCTCAGGATCCGCTCACGTGTGCGCCACCAGTCGGCCACGTCGCGGGGCAGCGCGTGCCAGCAGTCATCTCGCTGGCGCAGGTAGCCGAGGAACTGGTCGTACAGGTCGAGCAACCCCGGATCGGCTAGGTAGTCGGGATGGGTGATCAGGTTGACGAGCCCGTGATGACGCTCGATCCAGGCTGCCTTGTCCAGCCACAGGCGCGGAGTGCGCTCGCGCAGGATCGCGTACAGCGTGTGGTCCTGAACCAGGGTTATCGGGAGCTCGATCACGTCACCGAAGCTGTACGGCAGGATCGAGCAGCACCCGCCCGGCTGCGGCTCAAAGGGATCGCTGTCAGGGAATGAGCTGTCGTAGCTCACGGGCAGCTCGTGCATCCAATACGCGTTTCGGCCCGTCGCCGGCGAGCGAAAACCCTCCACGCCCCAGGCCTCGGCGTAGTGGCGGATCTTTGGAAGGTCGGCCTCAAAATGCGCGCGGCTTTGGAACAGCCTGCCGTCGTGCTTAATGCCGTGAAGACCGATCTCACAGCCGCTGCGCCGGATGAGGTCGAAGGTGCCGTCAGGGATGTCGTACCACTCGGCCACGAAGTTCCACGAGGAGGTGAACCCGTGCCTCTGCTCGACCTCGAGCACGCGCTCGATATTGGCGACGCCGCGCGGTCCTTCGACGTCGTGGGTGAGCACCGCCGCGAACTGCTTGCGCAAGGGCCAGTGGTTCACGATGGACACGGGTGCTCCGCCGTTCTCGGCCACGAGCGCTCGCAGCGCCTCCTCCTCGTGGTCCACCAGCACAGGCTCAAACGGCCAGGCGGGAAACGCTCTCGCCATCTGCTTTGGCGCGTACGCCCGCCGCATGGCGAGCTGGACCCGCCGTGGGAGCACGGGCTTCAGCGCGTAGTAGAGGGCGAGAAGGGGCGAGCGCCCTCCGCGTTCGCCGTGGTAGCGCTCGTAGAGGTAGTGCTCGGCGTCGAACTCCGGTGCCGCAACCGCGGCGTGTTCGGCGGTCGCGGTCATCCGAAGTGGCGGTATAGGGCGGCGCCGATCATCCGGCCGACCACCGGCGGGCTGCGCCAGATGAGCCGCTGCACCGGCGCCGGGACACCTGCGCCCGCCTCGGCGCCCAGCCGCAGGTAGCTCAGTCGTCGTTCCTCGGCGCCCCAGGCTCGCTTGAAGGCCGCCAGACCCTCGTTGTCGAGATCCGTGCGCCCGAAGTCGAGCGAATGCGCACCCTCCGCGCATGCCCGCTCGATCGCCTCGGCGAACAGCAAGTTGTTCGGGCGCTTGTGAAGCTGCTCGCGGTCGGACGCGCCGTACTTGTAGATCACGGTGCCGTTGAAGGAGAGGAACACCGCGGCCGCGATCGTTTGGCGGCCCGAGCAGGCGAGCGCCACCCAGCCGAGATCCTCGCGGAACAGCGACTCGAAGCGGCGGATGAAGCGTTTGGGCTGCGTGGGGACCCCCTGCTGGCGGCGGCTGCGGACGTGAAGCCGGAAGAACTGATCAAGCGCGTCCCGGTCGGCAGCGAACCGCACCGTGACTCCCTCGCGGCGCGCCTTCCTGATGCCGCGGCCGATCTGCGACTTGGCGAACCGGGACTCGACCGCCGCGAAGTCGGGATCGAGCTTCAGAACGTGCTGGAGGAACGCCGGGCCGGCCGCCGCGCTGGTGAGTCCGGGTAGATCCGAGCGCAACTCGACGTCGAGCCCAGTCTCCGCGTGGAGGTCTTCCAGGGCCCCTGCAAGCGCCACGGTCGTTTCCTCAGGCGCGTCGTCTGCCACCGCCGCAGGGCAGGTGTCTGAAAACGGAAGTGCGACCAGACGCGAGCCCGTGAGTGGGCTGCGCACGTGCGCGAGAGGCACGCCGGCGAGGAGCTCGCCGTCGCCGTCCGCCACGCAGAGCGCCTCGATGCCGTAGCGGTACTGGTCCCTCAGAAGCTTGAGCCAGCCCGGGTGGTGGAACGGCCCGGCTGAGCTGCTGCGGTGCAGGAGTGCCACCCAGCGGCTGCCCCCCAGTGGGTCCAGGCGCTCCTGCCGCAGCGCGCTCACGGCCGGGCCCCGGATCAGGCCGCAGCCTCGGCCCGATGGCCGTTGCGGCTCGCGCCGTTCATCGCTGCCGGTCCCGACCCGAGGATCTCCGCCTCCGGCCGCTCGATCGCCACCGGCTGTCCATGGGCCGCCAGCGACGCGTTCGCAGCCTCGAGCACACGCACGATCTCGAGGCCCAGCACCGCGTGCGATCGCGGGCGGGATCCGGTCTCGATGGCCGAGGCGAAATCCTCGAGTTCCAGGCTCAGGGGCTCCGCCGCGTTGATCCTTGGAGCCACCATGTCTCCCGAGCGATAGCTGAGCCGGTACTCGCCGAAGTTCGTGGGGTGCTCGAAATCGAAGCCGCGGTCGTAGATGCGCACGGAGTCGTCGGCCGAGGTGTCGTCGTACTGCACCATTCGCCGGCTGCCAACCACCACCATCTGTCGCACCTTGCGCGGCGCGAGCCAGGACACCTGGACGTTGGCCGTGCAGCCGGCCTCGAACCCGAGCGTGAGGAAGGCCGTTTCCGGCACGCCCTCCTGGAACACGGTGCAACCGGACGCGGCCACGACGTCCACTGGGCAGTCGAGCCAGTAGAGCAGGATCGACAGGTCGTGCGGAGCGAGGTCGCAGACGACGCCGTCCGCCTGGTAGATCCCGAGGTTCATCCGGGCCGACGTGACGAAGTAGATCTCCCCGAGGAGCCCCTCCGAGATCAGCTCGCGGACCTTGTTCACGGGTGGGCTGTAGAGGAACGTATGCCCTGGCATCAGGACGAGGCCCTCGTGCTCGGCGAGCTCGACAAGCTCCTCGGCCTCGGCAACCGTGGTCGCCAGCGGCTTCTCGACCAGCACGTGCTTGCCGGCCTCGAGCGCGGCCTTCACGAGATTGAAGTGAGTGCGCGGCGGTGTCGCGATGGCGACGGCGTCGATGGCGGGGTCGTCGAGCACCGCATCGAAATCCGAGGACGTCGGGATCCCGGGGTAACGCCGCGTGAAGTCCGCCGCCTTCGTCTCATCGAGCTCGCAGAGCGTGCGCATGTCGAATTCGGGGCGCTCGATCGCGTTGCGAGCGATGTTCGGGCCCCAGTAGCCATAGCCGACCAGGGCGAAGCCCAGGGAGGATTCGAAACGGCCGGTCACGCTGCCCCCTTTCCGTTCAACACGACACCTGCGGTTCTCGCGAGAATTCGGACGTTCAGGCGAAGCGAGCGCCTCCGCGCGTACTCGATGTCGAGCCTGACCATGTCCTTGAAGGTGAGGCAGCTGCGCCCGCTCACCTGCCAGAGCCCGGTGAGCCCGGGCTTGACCGAGAAGCGCTCGTGCCAGGTCCGCTCGTAGTACTCGAGCTCATACGGAATCGCCGGGCGCGGACCCACGAGCGACATGTGCCCCCGCACGACGTTCCAGAGCTGCGGGAGCTCATCGATGCTCCAACGCCGCAGGAAGTGGCCCACCGCGGTCACGCGGTCATCCGCGTCGAGCTTGTAGAGCGTGTCGTCGTCGCGCTCGGCCGAGGCCTCGTCACCCGTGATGAGCTGCGCGATGTAGGCCTGGTGAGGCGCACTGTCGGCGTCGCGGCGCATGGTCCTGAACTTGTTCATGGTGAACCGGCGCCTACCGATCCCGAGACGGGATTGCCGGAACACGACGGGGCCCGGCGAGTCGAGCTTGATCGCAAGCGCCACGACCAGGAAGAGAGGAATAAGCAGGATCAGCAGAAGCGCGCACGAGAGCACCTCGAAGACGCGCCAGAGGATCCACGCCCAGCGGCGACTGGGCGCGCTCGCGCCGATCAACAACTCGTGGCTGTAGCCGTGAGCCTCCACGTTCATCAGCCGGCCGCCGCCAGCACCGCTGTCGGGATGAAGTCGCCAACCGCGGACGCGACTCTGGCGATGTCGTCGCCTGTCATCGTGGGGAACATCGGCAGCGAGCAGATCCGCTGCGCCAGGCGCTCGACCACCGGCAGCGAACCCGCCTCCATCCCGAGGCTCCGGTAGGCCTGCGAGAGGTGGATGGGCACCGGGTAGTGGACGCCCGTCGCGATGCCTGCGCGGGTCAGATGCTCTCGGAGCGCGTCGCGCTGATCGCTCTCCACCACGTACTGGTGGAAGACGTGGTCCTCCCCCGGTCCCGGCAGCGGGGACGGGATCACTGCGGACCCGCGAAGCGCGGCCGTCAGCTTCGCGCCGATGCCGCGCCGCGCGGTGGTCCACCGATCGAGCTTGCGCAGCTTGACCCGCAGCACCGCGGCCTGAATCGCATCGAGGCGCGCGGTCGTCCCGGGGACGCGGTGCCGGTAGCGCGGATTCTCCCCGTGCGAGCGCAGCAGCCTCACCCGATCGGCTATCACGGGGTCGTCGGTCACGAGGGCGCCGCCGTCGCCCCAGGCGCCCAGATTCTTCGCAGGGTAGAAGCTGAAGCAGCCGCAGTCGCCGATGGCCCCCACTCGCCGGCCCCGGTAACGCGCTCCATGCGCCTGGCAGGCGTCCTCGATCACGGCGAGGCCCGCGGCGCGTGCCACGGCCAAGATCGAATCGAGGGGCGCCGTCCTCCCGTAGAGATGCACGGGGATAACCGCGCGGGTCCGCGGGCCGATCGCTGCCTCGACCGCATCCGCGGAGAGCAGACTGTTGACTGGATCGACGTCCACAAGCCGCGGCGTGCCTCCCACGAGCGAGACCGCCTCGGCCGTCGCGATGAAGCTGTTGGCGGGGACGATCACCTCGTCTCCGGGGCCGACGCCGAGCGCCCGGAGCGCAAGCACGAGAGCCTCCGTGCCAGATGAGACCCCGACGGCCTCGCCGGCGTCGCAGTACGACGCGAACTCGGCCTCGAAGGCCTCTAGCTCGTCGCCGAGCACAAAAGCCGCTGAGCGCGCCACGCGCTCGACGGCCTCCATCAGCTCGGCGAACAACTCGGGATCCGAGTTGTCGAGCCGGGTCAGGGGAATTTCACGGCCCGCCGGAAGGCTTCGCACCGCGCCAGGCTGAGCGCTCAAGTTCCGTTCTCCGTCCCGGGCGACAACCTCAGGATCCCCATGCCGAGTCCGTTCTGCGGGTCGAGCACTTGGGCCGCCGCCTCGCTCCGAGAGCGGACCCCGAGCTTGGAGAAGATCGAAGTCATGTGGCACTTGACCGTGCTCTCGGCAAGGAACAGCCGCTGTCCGATCTCGGCGTTGGTCAGACCGAGCACGGCAAGGCCGAGCGTCTGCTTCTCCCTGTGCGTGAGAGCCGGACGGACCACACTCGCTCGCATCGCCGGCGGGACGACTACCTGACCGGCGCAGACCGCACGCACCGTCGGGCCGAGCGTCGTCTCAATCCCGGCCTCGAAGACGAAGCCGTCAGCACCCGCCTCGAGGGCACGGTGCACACCATTCGAATCGGCGGTCGCGACTATCACCACGTGCGCGTTCGGCTGACGCAGCTTCGCGGCTCGTATCGCCGCCGTCCGGTCCTCGGCGCTTCTCATGCATGCGATCACCACCGCGTCCGTGCTGCCCTCGGCTTCGGACGGCAGGTCCGCGATGTCGTCCGCCTGGCTCGGAACGAGCAGGTGGTCAAAGGCGAGGGCCGCCGCGGCACGGCTGCGAATCAGGTGATCGTTCGCGACGAGCCAGACGACGACTGCCCGGTCCTCTACCGGGATGGCCGTTTCCAGGACGGTTACGCTTCCCATGCTCAAGGAACGTGCAGCCCGACCTTTAGCTTCCGTTGGAGAAAAGTCGGAGGCTGCCCAAGCGACAGGAATGGCATCACCCTGTTTGGTGCCTGACCTCGATGAGGCCAAGGTTCGCCAGCCGGCCGCATAGCGCCAGGCAGACGCGCTGACTCTCTTCCAGCGGATCGCCGGTCTCAGCCGCCAACTTGCTCGCGGCTTGGCGGACGCTGCCCAGCTTGTCGAGCAGCTCGAGCGCCCGGCCGGCCTCAGGAGTGAGACCGTGGTACTCACCCGTTTCGACGTTCAGCACGGCGGTCTCCGCCGGCAGACCGCGGTAGACCACGTGCTGAGGCACTCGCACGCGGGCGTCGAGCGCAACGACCGCACTGGCGCCACGCACCGCCGCCGCCCGCTCTTCGCCATGCATTTGTACCCGCCTAGAGCACCGCGCCGAACTGAGCGACATGGCCGCCGATCTCATGCATCAGCTCGAGCCAGCGGATGTTGTAATAGCGCGGGTCGGTGACGAGCGTCCGGTCGCTGAGATCGATACGCGCCAGCATGTCGGACACGGCCTCCACCACCGACCGGCATGGCGTGAACCCGAGCCGCTGCGAGAGCTTCGCGTTCGAGCATTCGTAGTCACGGTTGAGCCGGGGCGCCGGGACCTCGTCCAGCACGACGTTGCGGCCGAGCAACTGCACGGAGCCGGCGACGAGCATCGCGAGCTCACGGATCTGGTAGTTCGCGTGGAGGACGTTGAAGATCTCGCCGCGCACGCGCTTTTCCGGCGCCTCGAGCGCGCAGATCATCGCGTCGGAGACGTCCCGCACGTCTACGAGCGGGCGCCACATCCAGCCGCCGCCGTGCAGCATCAGTCGCTCCTGGAGCAGCGCGTCCTTCACGAACGTGTTGACCACCAGGTCGAAGCGCATCCGCGAGCTGTACCCGTAGACCGTTCCGTTCCGCATGATCACCGGACAGAGCCCATCGGGAATGAGGGCAAGCAGAGCCTGCTCCCCGTAATGCTTGGAGGTCGCATACGCGCCGCGCGGCTCCACGTGCGCATCCTCGTCGTGCATCCCCGGCGGGAGGCCGTCATAGAGCGAGCACGAAGACGCGAACACGATGCGCTCGACACCGCGCTCGACGCACGCCTGCCCCAGCGTCTCGGTGGCGATGGCGTTCATCTCCCAGTTGGCTTCAGGGTCGTACTCGGCCGTCGGGTCGTTCGAGAGCCCGGCCAGGTGAATCACGCAGTCCACACCGTCGAGTGCGCTCGCCGGCATGTCGCGCACGTCCGCCACGACGAGCTCGATGCGGTCGCCGAACTCCTCGAGCGGCGCCTCGCCCCAGTACAGCCGGTCGAGGACACGAACGTTGTAGCCGCGCTCGAGCAGGTGACCCGTGAGCGTGCACCCGATGTAGCCCGCTCCGCCCGTTACGAGAACGGTGCGCCCCTTCTCCGGAGGACTCGGGGGCAGCCCGTTGGTTCGGCCGATCACCCGCCGGCGGAAATGGCCGTTCCCGTTGCCGTTCCCGTTGCCGTTCCGCTTGCCATTCGAGTCCTTCATCCGAAGTCACCGCTCCTTCGCTCAGCCGCGGCCTTGCGCGCGACGTTCGCAACATGAACGGCTTGGTGGGCGGGTTTCTTGCTTGCGGCTACACGGCCGGGTCGCCCGGCCCCTCTGGCTCGTCCGGCAGGTCGCGCAAGGGGCGGTGGGAGAGCTTCTCGCGATCGCCGGCCAGGTAGTAGATCGCGGCGTGGTAGATGAGCTCCTCGATCGTCACCCCCCGGAGCTCGGCTTCGCGCTTCAGCGCCTCCCATCCGAAATCGTCGAAGCCGACCTCAACCTTGTGCGGCATCCCACCGCCCTTCCCCCTGAATCGCCTGCCCGGCACTACGAAACCTCGGTTTCGGGTTGGCGACGCCGCAAGTAGACGCTGCCCCAAACGTTGGTCGCATGTTGGTGCACCCGTCGGACATCAGCGCTGGTCCGAGCACGGACACCCGCTCTCGAGCAGGCAGGAATCCGCTGCTGCGCCTGGCCGGAGCAGGAGCACTCGCCTTCGCGGCCTTCACTGCGCTCGTGTTTCTCGCCCCGCCCGTCCAGTCGGTGGATCGCGCGGGGTTGCAGGGCTTTCAGATCGGCCTCAATTCCAGGGAGCCCGCGAACGTCCATCACGTCGCGCACAGCTCCAAGGCGCTGCCGGTGGTGGCACTGCTGGCGTTGCTGGCCGCCGTCGCGCTCGTCCGGCGCCGCCCAGAGCGCGGCGTCGCGGCGGTCACCCTCGTGGTGGGCGCCGGCGCGCTTACGCAGCTGCTGAAGACGGCGCTCGCGACGCAGCGAGAGGTCGCTGCCGCAGCCACCTACAGCGTTCATGCCGCGTCGTACCCGAGCGGGCACGCCACCGCCTCCATGTCCCTGGTGCTCGCGGCGGTGATCGTCATGCCGCGACGCCTTGTGCCGCTGGCGGCCGTGGCCGGCTGTGTCTGGTCGCTGGCCGTGTCGTTCGCGATGCTGGTGCTGCATCGCCACTTCCCGAGCGACCTGATCGCCGGATACCTCGTGGCCGCCACTTGGGGCCTGGTGGTGCTGGCCGGGCTGCGGAGCGTCGCGCCCGGCGGGGAGGCGATCCGTCCTCCGATGCGTGTGGCAGCGGGCTCAGGCATCGCCATGTTGGTGTTCGGGCTCGTGGCTTTCGCCGCAGGCGATGCTTCGCATACCGTCGACCAGCGCGCCGCGGCGGCGCTCGTGGCGACGGCGCTGGTGGCGCTCGCCGGCCTCATCGTGGGGTTGTGGGCTCTGCAGCAGCGTGAGGACGGCAGCTACTCCAAAGACGACGACCGGGACCACGATCACCCACACCAGCAGCAGGATGAGCCAGACGCTCACTCCCCTCCTTTGGTTGGCTCAAGGCGTTCTTTCAGTAACGCTCCGAAACGGCCGCGTCTCACCGAAACAGTCCGTTCTCCAGACCCCCCGCCTTCCGCGCCGTGAGAGCAAGCGCGGGCCCAAGCACCCCTGTCAGAGGCAGGTTGGAATGACGATCAGGTGTCCGAACCTGAACATAACGCCCAAGAAGCCGAGCAAAATCGACAGATTTGGCTTAGCCTCATTTGACCTCGCGCGAATCAAGGGATTGACTTCTTGATCGGAGGTAGACGTGTCACAAATTGAAGACCCGCCGGGCGAGCTTGTGCTCTATACCTGCCACATCGATGATGGCGGACCGGCGGTTCACCCCTGCCGCCGTGCGCACGACGTCCTGCGGCAGGCCGGCCACTACTACCGGACAGAGATCTTCGACCGCAACCATCCCTTCGGCTGGTTCACGACCGGCAAGCGCCCAGAGCTCAAGCGCATCAGCGGTCAGGAGAAACTGCCCGTCCTCCAGCTTCCAGACGGCAGCACGGTGAACGGCTCGGCCGAGATCGTCAAGTGGGCGCGCGAGCACGCGCCGGAGCACATGGAGGCTAGGCAGGCGTAGCCTTGGAGCCGTGCCCCTGGCCGGCTACCAGTTCGATACCGAATCGGTCCTGCAGCTGATCGCGCTGGGCGTTTCCGCGCTCGCGTACATCGGCTATCGCCGCCGCGCGGACACGCTCCGGCGGCAGGGCAGGCCCGTGCCCGAGTGGCGCGAGTGGTGCTTCATCGCGGGCCTGCTCGTGCTGCTCGCGTCGCTCAGCCCGCCCGTCGACTCGTGGGGGGACAAGCTGTTCTTCGCCCACATGGCGCAGCACCTCGTGATCGGGGACTTCGCCGCGCTGCTGCTCGTGCTCGGCATGAACGGGCCGATGATGCAGCCGATCCTCCACATCAAGGTGATCGACCGGCTGCGCTTCCTCGCCAATCCGATCCCGGCGATCAGCGTGTGGGCGATCAACTTCTACGTCTGGCACCTGCCGTTCATGTACGAGGCCGCCTACAAGAACGACCTCATCCACGCCGTCCAGCACCTCTCGTTCCTGATCTTCGGCGCGGTGATGTGGATGCCGCTATTCGGGCCGCTCCCCAAGCCGGCCTGGTTCAACAACGTGGGGAAGCTCGGCTACATCATCGCCGTGCGCCTGCTCGGCACGCTGCTCGGCAACATCTTCATGTGGTCGGGCACGGTCTTCTACACGTTCTATGCGGCGGGCGAGGCGCACGAGCACATCGCGCCGCTCACCGACCAGAGCATCGCCGGCGTGGTGATGATGATCGAGGAGAGCATCCTCACGATCTGCCTGTTCGCGTGGGTCTTCCTGCAGGCGGCGGCTCAGGGTGAGGAGAAGCAGGACCTGCTCGACTGGGCGCACCAGCGCGGGATCGAGCTGACCGACGAGCGCGCGGGGCGCGCGGTCAGCGCCGGCCGGGGGACCGAGCTGCGCGAGCGGCTCGAGCGCGAGGCCGCCGCCGGGGTCAGGTCGCCGGCACCGGCGTCGTCTGTTTCTTCGTCGGCTCCAGGATCTGCTGCCAGCGCTGGATCAGCCCTGCGCGAATCGTGAAGCGCACCTGCGCGCTGCCGCCCTGCTTGCACTGCCCCTTCGGGCCCTCCCGGAGGTGGAAGCCCGCGAGCGTGGTCGCGCGCTCGGGGCGGATGAAGGTGATGTCCGCCCGGCACGGGAAGCCCGAATTCCACTCGGCGGCGATCTTCTGATTGGGCAGCTGGAGCGCGAACGACTGGATGACGATGGCGCCCGGCGCGAAGTACGAGCCGGCCCGCTTGAAGTCGCCGGCGTCGACGGCCTTGTTCCAGCCGCGGATCACCTTCTCGTCACCGGGACGTGGAGGGAAGGTCTTTGCCTGCTGCCTCGCGGTGGCACCCGGGTGTCCGCCGCCTCCGCAGCCGGCTATCAGCAGTAACGCGAGCCCGGCCGTCCATAGCCGGTACATGTGCGCAGTCTAAGAGAACGACTTCCGACCCGTCAGGATTAGGACGAGTGGCGGCCGAGCAGACAGCGACGACGGGCGGGATGAGCGCGCGCTTCAGCGGGCGGACGGCGTGGGCACGCAACCTCGCGGCGCCGCTGCGCGACTACCTCAGCACCGAGACCGGCGGCGCCTTCGCGCTGCTCGCCGCGACCATCGCGGCGCTGATCTGGGCCAACTCGCCGTGGCCGCACTCGTACGAATCGGCCTGGACCACGGTGCTCTCGATCCGCCTCGGCAGCCACGGAATCGCGCTGGACCTGCGCCACTGGGTCAACTCGGGGCTGATGACGTTCTTCTTCCTGGTCGTCGGACTCGAGGCCAAGCGCGAGATGGACGTCGGCCAGCTGCGCGACCGGCGGCGCGTCGCGATCCCGCTGTTCGCCGCGATCGGCGGCATGATGGTGCCGGTCGCGATCTTCCTCGCGTTCAACGCGGGCGGCCGCGGCGCCCACGGCTGGGGCGCCGCGATGTCCACCGACACCGCATTCGTGCTCGCGGTGCTCGCGCTCGTCGCGCCGGGCGGTACCCGCCTGCGGGTGCGGGCGCTCACCCTGGCCGTGTTCGACGACCTCGTGGCGCTGGTGGTGATCGCAACCGTCTACACGTCCAACCTGGACGTCACGCCGCTACTGGTCGCGATCGGGATCTTCGGGCTGCTCGTGGCACTGCGCTTCGCCCCGGTCCCGGCCCGCATGCCGATCGCCGCCGTGCTCGGGGTGGCGTTCTGGGTCGCGCTGTATGAATCCGGGATCGACCCCGTGATCTCGGGCCTCGCGGTCGGGCTCGTGACAAGCGCGTACCCGCCGCCGCGCGGCGAGCTCGAGCGCGTGGTCGAGCTCACGCGCCTCTTCCGCGAGCAGCCCACGCCCGAATCGGCACGCTCTGCGCAGCGGGGCGTCGCATCGGCGATCTCGCCCAACGAGCGGCTCCAGTACCGCCTTCACCCGTGGACGAGCTTCGTGATCGTGCCGCTGTTCGCGCTCGCCAACACCGGGATCCACGTCACGGGAAGCCTGATCGGCGACGCCGTCACCTCGCCGATTACGCTCGGCATCCTGATCGGCTACGTGGTGGGCAAGCCGGCCGGGATCCTGAGCTTCTCGTGGCTGGCAACGAAGTTCGGCCTCCGCCGCTCGCTCAGCTGGCCGGTGATCACGGGCGCGGGCGTCGTGGCCGGCATCGGCTTCACCGTCTCGATCCTGATCGCGACGATCGCGTTCAAGGGGCGTGACCTCGAGGAGGCCAAGCTCGGCGTGCTCGCAGCGGCGGTGCTGGCGTCGCTCGGCGCGTTCGGCGTGTTCAGGCTGATCCGCCACCTTCCGGCCACGGTGCGGGCGCGTCAGATCGCCGGGACGATCGACGAGATCGTCGACCTCTC
>DATBKS010000048.1:0-25584 GCA_036555755.1 Thermoleophilaceae bacterium | reverse complement strand
TATCAGAGACCTCTCTCCGCCTTGATCTTTCCGGAGTTCACGGCCTCCGTCAGCGCTAGATAGTCGCGCTCGTTCTGGTCGGCGTAGGCCTTGGAGAATTCGACGATCGCGCGGTCGAAGCTGTCGCTGTTGCCGAGGTAGGAGGCGATCGCGACCCTGTCGCCGCTGCGGGCGTGCGCCCGCGCGAGCGTCCAGCCGCAGAGCTTGCCGTAGGTGGCCATGCCCTTGGGGCTCATCTGCTCGATCTCGGCGGAGCCCTTCCAGTCCTTCAGTTGGCGGACGTAGAAATCGCGCGGTTTATCGTCGAGCCCAGACTCGACGCGCAGCCAGCCGAGGAAGATGTCGCTGACGGCCTGCATCAGGCGCTGTCCGACGACCACGCGCTGGCCGTGGTTCGAGAACTCGCTGGGGCCGAGGAATTCCTCGAGCACCGACGCCTCGGCCTCCTTCATCTGCAGGAACAAGGGGTCCTGGTCGTCGCTGCCGAGCATCAGCGCGATCCACGCGCGCGTACCGACGCTTCCGACTCCGACCACCTTGCGCGCGAGGTCGGTCAGCTTGAAGGCCTCGACCAGTACGCGGCGGTCTGGCTCGAGCGAGTTGCGGTAGCCGCGCAGCAGTTCGCGGAGCCCCTCGAACATCTCGTCGCGCTCGCGGCCCTTGGCGAGCTGGTCGATCGGGACGATCAGCGGCGACTGGTCCACGATCCGGGCCGACCCGTCGACCACATGGGTCAGCTTGGAGAACGCGGTCATGCTGTCCTTGGTGCGAGCCTTCGCGAGCTGCTTCTCGGTTCGCTTCACCGCCTTGGGCTTGAACTGCGACGCGTAGTCCTGAAGGGCGCTCTGTGTGTCCAGGCGCGCGTACCAGACGTCGAGGTTCTTCATTCCCGCGAACTGGGCCATCGCGCTGCGGTATTGGCCGACGGTGTCGAGCACGATCCGCTTCTGCTCCTTGGACCGGAAGCCGTTGTCGCGAGCCGCGATCAACATGCTCGCCGCCAATCGCTTGACGTCCCATTCCCATGGCCCGGGCAGCGTCTCGTCGAAATCGTTGACGTCGAACACCAGCGCCCGCTCGGGCGAGGCGAACACGCCGAAGTTCGACAGGTGCGCATCCCCGCAGCACTGGACGGTCAGCCCCGACCGCGGCGTCCCGGCGAGGTCGTGCGCCATGATCGACGCCGCGCCGCGATAGAACGTGAACGGCGAGACCAGCATCCGCCCATAGCGGATCGGCACCAACTCCGGCACGCGCGTCTTGGCCTGACGCTCGAGCAACTCGACCGGATCGGGCCGCGTCGAGAGCGGCTCGAACAGCGCATGACCCGCGCGCGGCACCTCCTTGCGCGCCGCCTTGCCACGCGCAACCCGCTCCGCCGTCGACAGATGCGGCACGGCCGCGGCCGGCTTGGCCTCACTCGCCACCCGGCCCTTGCCTGTCACAGGGGCCTTGCCGTCCTTCGGAGGTGCGCTTGTCGCCATCGCCATCGCCGTCCTCTCGATCAGGGAGTGCTCTGACGGTACGTCGGGGCGACGGGTCCGTCATCGGCCGAAATGGCTGATCCGGATGAGCCTTCGGCAAGCGCTAGCCGGTCAGGGTTAGGACGACGAAGAGGCCGATCACGCACTCGCTCACGATCCAGGAGTTGTCGTTCATCCAGTCCCTGACCTTGGGCATGAGCTCCTTGGCCTTTGCGCCCATGAGCAGCACGAACAGCGATGGGAGCGCGAGGAAGAGCAGCGTCAGCAGTACGAACGGCAGCACGTGCCACCAGGACTCATGGTGCCGCGCGACGGTCCCGCCGACCGCGATCGACGTGAGGATGTCCGTCGGGAAGACGCCAAGCAGCAGGAACCCGAGCTTGAAGGCGCCCTTCGGCTTCGCCTCCTCAAGCTTGCCCATCCATTTCGGCGGCTTGGATGTCTTGCGCGTCAGGAAGGTGTGAACCCCGGCGGCGACGAGGAGCACCATGAAGATGATGTCCAGCGTGTTACCGGATGCTCCCTGCTTGGTCGCGCCATGACTCAGGAAGAACGCGGCGGTGACGATCGCCGTGATCGAGATCGCCGCGCCCGCAACGAACGCCACCGAATCGCTGTGCCACCTCTCGCTCGTCGCGAGGAAGATCGCGCTCAGGATCTGCGGTCCGGCGATCATCACGAACGCCAGCGGAATGGTCTTGGCCAGGGTCATGCTCGAACGTCTCCTGCGGCCATCGTCCGACTTCTCTCTCGTGTAGGGGCGACCGGCGCCTACCGGGCATGCGAGTCCTGCGAGCTCATCCCAACCTAAACGGAGGTTCGCGGGCGCACATCGGCCACAATGGCTGATCCCCCCGCACGAGACTTCGCTGGTCAGGTGGGCGGTGCTTCGCCCAGGACGCGCGTCCAGATCGAGCGGGCGAGACGCGTGGAGGCCAGGCTCGCGAGCGCACCGATTCCGGCTTGCAGTCCGGACCACAGCAGCCGCTCGACCAACGGGCTCTCCATCAATCGCTTGGCGGCTGTGCGTTGACTCGCCATGGAGGGACGCAATCAGGCCGCGAGCATCTGCTCTCGGCTCAAGCTGTTCAAGAAGCTGGAATGCACTTGTGCTCCTACGTCTCGTGCCAACGTAGTTCAACAGTCAGCGCGGCCACATCAGCCGAAATGGCTGATTCGCAGAGTCGGGACGAGGCCGGTTCGCTGGTCGAGTGAGCGGCGGCCGGCTACGAGGGTGGTCCAGGAAGGCCAAGGAGCTGGACCAGCGCGAACCCCAGCAGCAACCCTCCCACGCAGATCAGGCCCCTGCGCGCTGCGCGGAACCGGAAGTGGCCGCTGATCCCGACGAGGAACAGCACGGTGGCCAGGTAGACCGTGGCCCGGATGTACTTGTCCGACGTCGAGCCGGCATCGGAGCCGTGCGCGAACGCGGCGTCGGCCCGCGCGTCATATGCCTTCGAGCTGGCCTGCTGCGGAATCACATATTGCGGCATGTAGGCCGGTCCGGCGGGAGCCTTCGGATTGTGTGCGGGATCGGTGGCCAACCAGGCATTGAAGGCCGGGCGATAGCCCGGACGCATCCGCTTCGCCGCCAGCCGCTGCGCCTCGACGTTGCCGGCGGTGAACGCCGTGAACCAGGCATTGAAAGAAGCAGAATCGCCAACGCGGGTCACGAGAGCCTCGAGGTCGGCCCGGTTCGCCTTCGTGCGGTAGGCGGACGCCTTCGCCAGGGTCACCGAAGACTCCGTGCTCCACTTGGCAGCCGCATAGCCGGAATAGGCGGCGAAGACGGCCACGAGCGACAACAGCACTGCCTCGAGGATCGAGAGCCGCCGATCACTGCGGTCGGTCTCCTTGTCCGCCGCGACGTGCTTCCTGTGCTCGGCGATCTCCTTGCCGACCTCGGCCGCGGACAGCCCCTCGGGCACGACTCACACGCCCGACCGCGTCCCTATGCCCGGCGCTCGGCGATGCCGCCGCTGTAGGCGATCAGGTAGCTCAGCACGCCGATGAAGGGCAACACGATGATCAGGACCACCCAGCCGGCCTTGGCCCAGCCCGAGATGTCGTGGCGGCTGAAGATGTCGATCAGCGCCATGATCACCATCCAGATCCAGATCGCGAAGCCACAGAAGACGAGGATCGTCCACACGACATCCAGGAACGGGTAACTGCTTGCGAGAACGCCCATCAGATTTCCCTCCTATGCAGTCCCGGGCCAGGAGGGCGGGAATGCGAGATTCGTAGTTGTCCGCAACGCTACGGCCGACGACCCCGTGCGTCATCGGCCGAAAAGGCTGATATGCGGCAAAGTTCAGCCGAGGCCGAACTGCTCTATGAGCTCGACTGCCTCGGAGCGGCCAGGCACGCCGAGCTTGCCGTAGATCGACGCCACGTGGGTCTTGACAGTGGGACGGGCGAGGTAGAGCCGATCGGCGATTTCTTGGAGCGAGAGATGTGTCGGAAGGAAACTGAGGACCCGCAGCTCGGCCGACGTGAGGCCGTAGTCCTGCCCTCGGCTGATCCGCGCTTCGAGACTCCGTAGCCGGGCGGGAAGCGTTCCGGCATCGGGATATCCCTGCAGTCCGTCACTCGCAGCCTGCGCGAATTCGACGGCGCCGGCAGGGTCACCGAGGTCGAGGCTGAGGTCGGCGCAGCGCAGCGCGACATCGATGTCGGCCCACGGGGCCGCGCGGAGGTGGCGGCGGAGCCGCCTTACGCGCTCGAGGTCGCGCGCGGCCTCCGTGTAGTCACCGCGTTGCTGATGAGCCGTCGCTCCTGCCGTGTAGGCCACGGCGCTCCCGACCGAGCCATCGAGGTGCGCTTCGGCGACCAGCTGGGTGGCTTCGACCGCCCATCGCTGCACGTCTCGGCGATTGCCCAGCTCCGCCGCCGCGAACGCCAGATACGCGAGACAGACGACCCGCACGTGGGCGAGCTCGGGTTGATCGCGCAACACCGCGAGTGCTTCCTGCAGCATCGTGATCGCCTCACTCGGCCTGCCCAGGAGGAGATGCGCCATTCCCATCGCGCGACAGCCGCTGGCATGCCAGCGCGTGCCCGCGTGCTTCTCGGACGCGTAGGTGACCTCAGCGTCGCGCAGCATCTGGGGAATGCCGTCTGGAGCCAGCGCAGTTCGGAGGCTCGCGAGAGACGAGCGAAGCGACGACGCCCCGTCGGCCGACGGGACGTCGAGCGGCCACCGCTCGGTCGCGGCGATGAACCGCTGTGCCTGGGCCGCATCGCCGCCGTAAAACAGGACCCACGCGGCCGCGAGCGCGAGCTGAGGGTCTGAGGCGATCTCCTCATCGCTGCAGCGCTCGAGCCAGAGTCGCACGGTCTCGCTCTGGCCTCCCATCGCGAACTCGTCCCGATGCGCAAGCGCAACCCGGCCGGCCTGGGCGAGATCGCCGCCCTCATACGCGTAGATGAACGCCTCGCCAGGCGTCCCGTGTTGCTCGCACCAACGTGCGGCTCGCAGCCGGTACACAGAGAGCAACTCCGGGTGGCGGCGACCAAGCTCCGCCCGGAGGAGATCGCCGAACAGGTGGTGGTAGCGGTACCACTCTCGGCGGTCGTCGAGCGGGACGACGAACGCATTCGACCGAGCGAGGGCCTCCAGCGACCCCACCGCGTCGGTGGTGTCGAGCACCGCATCGCACAAGGGCGCCGTCATGCGCTCGAGGATCGACGTCGCCAGCAGAAATCTCTTCAAATGCTCCGGCTGGCGCTCCAACACCTCTTCCAGGAGATAGTCCGCAATCTGGACCTGATCGCCCGACAAACCGGCAGCCCTCGCTTCGGCATCGTCACGGCCGTGCAGTGAGAGCGCCGCCAGTACAACCGCGGCAGCCCACCCCTCCGTCCGCTCGCACAGAGCCGCGGCCGCCTCATCCGACAACTCCATTCCTCCGATCGCGGCAACAGCACGGGTCTCTTGCGCGTCCAGGGCGAGGTCAGCGGCCCCGATCTCGACCACCTCTCCGTCCGCGCGGAGGCGACCGAGCGGCACCGGCGGATCGCCGCGAGCTACCAACACCAGCTGAGAGCCGGGTGGAACCTGGTCGACGAGAAACTCGAGAATCGCACGGCTCTTCGTCGCGGTCACGACGTGCACGTCGTCGAGCACCATGACGAACGGGTCACACTCGCCGAGCGCCGCGGCCAGAAGAGGAAGCACGACCTCGTCGATCCTTGGCGTCGGCCGTGACAACTCCGCGAGCAGCTCGGCGCCTACCGGGCCCGTGCGCTCGAGGGCCGCCACGAGGCGGGCGAGCAGCACCACAGGGTTGTTGTCGCCGTGGTCGAGTCGCACCCAGCAGCTGGGCCGCGGATCCACGTCGCTCCATTGCGCGGCGAGCGTCGACTTGCCGTAGCCAGCCGGGGCGCAAACAAGCACCAGCCTGCTGCGCCCCGCCCTCGTCTGCAACGGAGCAAGACGAGGTCGCGGCACCGCGCCGGGCCGGACAGCCGGGACCCCGAGCCCCGACGCTCGCACTCGCGTCACGGCCCCGGGATGGGCAGTGCCGGCGATCGCGCTGCCGTTCGTTCCCCGCCCATAGCGAGCGGCTTGCGCGACGAACTCGCGCATGGGCGCCGACCCCATTCCCGGACGATGACGGGGCGCCGAGCTCTTAGACAACCGCGCTGGGCTCTGGGACTTGTCTGGCCGCATCGACGACCTGGCCTCTCCCTTCAGGCTTCAATGAACGACCCAACCCGCCGCGGGCGTTTCGGGACCGTCCAGTAGAGCGTTGACCACATCAGCGGCGCGCCAACATTTCCAGTTGCCATCGCCAGATCCACGACCCCGAAACTACGTCGCCTCGATGGGCGCGCCATCGGCCATAACTACGTAGGACCCGTCCGCAACAACTGCTCGAGATCAGCCATTTAGGCCGATGACCGGCCGGCAGCCGTGGCGTAGGGTCAAAAGATCATCACGAGGCAAGCGAGCATCGACAGCAGAAAAGGGGTCCGCCAGTTGGTTCCCCTGACGCCAGCCGAGAGCCGTGTCCTGTCCCTCCTTCCCACGTACCTGACGCTCGCGGCCATCGGCGCCCGGCTCGGCATCGGCCGTCCGACGGTGAAGACGCACGTCGAGAACATCTACAGGAAGCTCGGCGCCACCAAGCGGGCCGAAGCCGTGAAGCTGGCGGAGAGCGCCGGCCTGCTCCCCCGTTCATGACCGATCGACCATGAACGGCAAAGAACCACTCCCCAGCTGGAACGAGGGCGCCGCGAAGGCTGCGATCGTCGAGTTCGTCGAGCAGACGGCCAGCGTCGTGCCGGTCGAGGAGCGGATCGCGGTGTTCGACGCCGACGGCACCCTCTGGAGCGAGCAGCCAGTCCCGGTGGAGGCGGACTTCATTCTCCGCCGGCTGGCGGAGATGGCGACGGCCGATCCCAAGCTCCGGGATAACCAACCCTGGAAGGCCGCCTACGAGCACGACAACGACTGGCTCGGCCAGGTCATCACCGAGCACTACGCCGGCGACGACACCAAAGCGAAGACGCTTCTCGGCGGCGTCGGCGCCGCATTCGCGGGGATCGGCGTCGAGGACTTCGAGGCACGGGCGGGCTCGTTCCTGCGCAGCGCACAACATCCGACGCTCGACCGCGGCTATCTCGAAACCGCATATGCGCCGATGGTCGAGTTGCTCGGCTACCTGGAGGCGAACGGCTTCTCGAACCACATCGTCTCCGGGAGCGGCGGTGACTTCATGCGGCCGATCAGCCAGGAGCTATTCGGCATCCCGGTGGAGCGTGTGATCGGGAGTGCGACTGTGCTCGAGTACGGGAGCGGCGACCAGGGCGGCACCCTCACGCGCAAGGCAGAGCTCGGCTTCCTCGACGACGGGCCGCAGAAGCCGATCCAGATCTGGGCCCGCACCGGGCGCCGGCCGCTTCTCGCCGGCGGGAACTCGAACGGCGATCTCCCGATGCTCGACTTCGCGCAGCATCCGGACAAGCCATCCCTTCGTCTACTTGTCCTCCACGACGATGCCTTGCGCGAGTTCGCCTACACGAGCGGTGCCGAGCACGCACTGAAGAAGGCCAAGGCGAGCGGCTGGACGACGGTGAGCATGAAGGACGACTTCGACACCGTGTTCAACGCGAAGGTCAGCGAGGACTCCTCGGCATCGGCTCGGCATCTCGCTGGATTCCGCTCTGCAGACCCAAGCCGACTATCGGACTCGAACCGATGACCCCCTCCTTACCATGGACGTCTAGCCCCGGAAGCGAAGTCCAAGTCAGATCACCCAAGGGCGTCAAAGTCCCTGGAAAACGGAGGATTTCTAACGACGGCTTACGGACTGCGCATCCCTGGGCCAGACCAGCTTCCCCGCCCTGATGTGTCCGAAATGTGTCTGACCAGACCGCCGCCTCACAACCCCTTCGCGCCCCGTGCAGATCGGACCGGAAAGAGGGACGGCGGCACCCACGAGCAAGCCGTCGCGAGACCCGCTATTGGCGAGGAGCGGGTGCGAGCCCGGAGCGGCATCGAGTCCGTCATTGCCTGCAACCGAGGCGTGTGGCCAGAGGTCGGCCAGGCTTCCCAGGGCGTTCCTTTCCGACACTCCTTCGGTCATCTTGGTGTGCTGGCAGAGCGCCGGTCGGCTCCGACTCACAGGGGCCATCGGACGTGCACTAGCACGCCTCGTTGCTAGATCAGCCGCGGCGGCCGCTGGCCAAGCGTGGGCGCTTTGATCGCGCCGAGTTCTGTCTGGCCTATCTGCTGAGGCCGAGCTGCACGAGCCTCGTGAGTAGCAGGGCCGCCGCGATCAGGAGTTGGGCGCGCAGGACGACGAGGGCGAGCGCGCGGACTCGCGACACGGTGGGTCTCGGCAATGTTTCCAGCGGCGGCGTCGTCCAGTTGAGACGAGCCCATTTCGAGTCGGCCAACGCTGAGCGCCCTGTCCCGTCTCGCGTGGCGAGTGGGGCGGCCAGGCTGAGGACGATGGCGACTGCGCCGAAGAGGACCAGGCAGAGGGTGGGCACGTCGGCGCCGGGGAAGATGGTCGTGATCGTCAGGATCGTGGAGAGCGCGACGAGCACGCCGACCACGATCGCGGCGAGGGCGTTCAGCCAGCGCGGATTGACCCAGGGGCCGAGCACGTCCCGGTCGTTGCAGAGCAGCAATAGGAACACGGTGGCGCTTGGGAGCAGGATGCCGGCGAGCGCCTGGACGCCCGTTGTGATCAGTCCGAGCGGAGCTCCTGGGAGGAGCACCACGACGGCTCCGGCTGCGATGAAGGCGATGTAGGTGCCGTGGAAGACGGTGGCGTCGCGCCAGTTGCGGTGCAGGGAGTGCTTGAAGCCGAAGTAGTCGCCGACGGCGTAGGAGGTTGCGAGCGTCACGGCGCCGGCGCCGAGCACCGAGGCGTCGAGCAGGGCGATGGCGAAGAGGGTGCCGGCGAGCGGTGAGACGTTGGTGTGGAGCCCGTGCGCGACTGCGCCTGCGTCTCGAAAGGTGCCGTGCAGTGGCGTCCCGCCGAAGGCCCAGGCGCAGGCGAGCACGACGGCGATGGCGCCGCCGATGACGAGCACGGTGCCGATCAGCGTGTCGATGCGTTCGTAGACAAGCCAGCGTGGCGTGATGCGCTTGTCGACCACGTTCGACTGTTGGAAGAACAGCTGCCAGGGCGCGACGGTGGTGCCGGCGAGGGCGACGATCAAGAGCACGGATTTCGATGACAGTCCTCCCTCTACGCCCGGCGCGAGCCCGCTCGAGAGCGCCGCGGAGCGGTGTGCGTGGCTCAGGATCGCGAGCGGAAGCACCAGTAGGCTGAAGGCGACCAGCAGGTACATGGTTCGCTCCCAGCGGCGGAAGCTGCCGCCGGCCGTGACGGCGACGAGCAGCAGCGCGGCGATCGGTACCGCCAGGTAGCGGCTCACACCGAGGTAGCCGAGCGCGAGATCGACGCCGATGAACTCGGTGATGATCGTGAGCCCGTTCAGCGCGAGCAGATCGCCTATCGCGAAGGCGCCCCAGCGGCGGCCGAAGCGCTCGACGATCAGGCGCGCGTGCCCGGCCCCGGTCACGGCGCCGAGGCGGGCGACCATCTCTTGGTTGATGAACAGCACCGGGGCCAGCAGCACGAGCAGCCAGAGCAGGCTCGCGCCGTAGTTCTGGCCGGCCTGGGAGTAGACCGACAGGCCGCCGGCGTCGTTGTCGGCGACCATCACCACGAGGCCCGGACCCATGATCGCCAGCAGCGTGGTGAGCCGGCGCCCGAACGAGCGCCGGGGCCCGGTGTCGTGTGAAGGCACCGTCCCGAGAGCGCCCTCGATGTCCCCGACGTGCGCGCGGTCGAGCACCGAGCGGCGCTCGGACGGTGGGGTGAAGGTTGGTTCGACGAGGCTCATCGGGATCAAGCGGGTCCGGCGCGCCGCAGGCGGCTGCCCGAGCTCGGCCGCTTCCGGCCCGCGCCGGTGAGGTGCGCAACGTGCCCGAAGGCCTCGTCGAGCAGCGCCGCGACGTGCTCATCGTGGAGCGCGTAGAGGCGCTGACGGCCCCTGCGCTCGGCCACTACAAGACGATGCTCGCGCAGGATCCGGAGCTGATGGGAAACAGCGGACTGCTCCATCCCGATCACGTCTGTGAGCTCGCTGACTGTGTGAGGTCGCTCGCGCAAGCTGGCGAGGATCCGAACCCGGCTCGGTGTCGAGAGCGCGAACATCGCGTCCGCGACCGCGTCCGCCGTTTCGCTCGGCAGCTGATCGCGGGAGGAACCGTGGCTCACGACCGCCGCCTGGCTAACATGAAGACGTGTTCATACGTCATTTCGGCGCCACGAGAGAGCAAGTCGACACGCGAGATCGTAGCCGCGGCAGGAGCGCAGCCCTGAGACTCCTGCCGCCGCGCCGCGCTCGTGGTGGCGTGCCGCGCGTCGAGAGCCGGGCGCCGGCCGCCGCCGCGATCGGTGTCGCCCTCGCGTGGCTCGCGCCGGCCGCCGATCCGCTGCTGTGCGTGCTGACCCTGGGCGCGCTCGGGGCGTGGAGCGCCACGCGTCGCGGCGACGATCGGCCGCAGGCAGTGCTCGCTACTCGCTTGCTGGCCGCGTTGGTGTACCTAGCGGCTGGGGTCCGCCACCCCAGCCCATTCGGACTGCCGCTGATCGGCCTCGGTGTGGGCTTGGCGGGACTCGCGCTGTTCGATGCCCGAAGAGCAGCCCGCGCTCGCAGGCTGCTCACCCCTCTCGCGCTTACGGTGCAAAGCCCGGACGGGTCTCGCAGCTCGTGCATCGAGGTGCCCGCGGGCGCGTCCGGTCGCTACGCGGCGCGCAGGGCCGCGGCTGCACTCTCGATTCATGGTCCGTCTCAACGGCGACTCAGTCGGGACGGTGCCCTGCTCGACCCGGACCGTTCGCTCATCAGCAGCGGGGTGCGTGCGGGCGACAGCTTCGCTCTCGTTGCGGTCGACAGCGCGGCCGTGGTTGCTAGCCCGACGTCCGAAGATCGATACATGAATGTGCCATCATATGGCGAGCGGTGGTTGCGCCGGCAGCGGCGCGAGCGAGTGATGAAAGCGAGGTGAGCAGTCTGTGACCAGTGACAGTCCGGGTCGAAGCGCGGGGCCGCTCGCCTCGAGAGTCGCTTAGCGCCGCGTCTTCTGATCTGCGCTTTGCCACTGCGGGGTCCGGGCGGCTCGACGCGGGCCTGATGCGACTGGCGAGCGGGTGCTTCTTCGATCCGCTCGTGGTCTGTCCCAGCGCTGCTCGAGGCAGAGGGCGAAACATGGCCACCAACCTGACAAATCAGGGCATCTGGGGGACCGGCGCGTGACGGTGCTGCGCACGTTCCCTACAAAGGGCGCGCTGCGGCGCCTGCCTTTCGGGCCGCTCGACGTCGCCGTGCTGGTGACCGTGCTGGTCGGGCTCTATGTCGTGTTGAGGGTGGGTCGTGGCGCGACGGTGTCGTTCGCGCCCACGCACGTCACCACGGTCAGCTCCGACCCGTCCAACCTGCCCTATTACGCGGCGCGCAGCCTGCTGCGGATGTTCATCGCCCTGGCGATCGCGCTCGTCTTCACGCTCAGCTACGGCTACGCAGCGGCGCGCAGCCGCCGAGCCGAGAAGGTGCTGATCCCGCTGCTCGACGTCCTGCAGTCGGTGCCGGTGCTCGCCTTCCTGTCGGTCACCGTGACCGGGTTCATCGCGCTGTTCCCCGGCAGCCTGCTGGGCCTGGAATGCGCGTCGATCTTCGCGATCTTCACCGCAATGGCGTGGAACATGACCTTCAGCTTCTACTACTCGGTCCGCTCGCTGCCGCGCGAGCTCGACGAGGCGAGCCGCATGCTCCGGCTGACGCGCTGGCAGCGCTACTGGAAGATCGAGGTTCCGAACGGCATCGTCGGGCTCGTGTGGAACGGGATGATGAGCTTCGGCGGCGGCTGGTTCTTCCTTGCCGCCTCCGAGGCGATCAGCGTCCTCAACCGCAAGTATGCGCTGCCGGGGATCGGCTCCTACGTCGCGAGGGCGGTCGACGCCGGCAACCTCGGGCACGTTGGGCTGGCGATCCTGACGATGGCGATCATGGTGCTCGCCGTCAACGTGGTGTTCTGGCGGCCGCTGACAGCGTGGGCCGAGCGCTACAAGTTCGAGCAGACCTCGGCCGCCGAGCAGCAGCGCTCACTCGTGCTCAGCATGCTTCGACGCACCAGCTGGCCGCGGGTGATCGGCCGCGCGCGTCGGGCGGTCGCCGAGCCGCTCGGCCGCGCGATGCGGGTGCTCGGACGCGACGGCACTAAGCCGCTGGGTGGCGCAGCGCCCGAGCGGCGCCGGCTCGGCGACCTGATCTTCGCCGTGCTGGTGGGCGTCCCGATCGCATACGGCCTCTATCGCATGGTGGCCTACATCGGCGAGGGCGGCTCGGGAGAGGTGCTCAAGGCATTCGAATACGGCGCGATCACTTTCAGCCGTGTGGTGGTACTCGTGGTCCTCGCCACGCTCGTGTGGGTCCCGATCGGGGTCTGGATCGGGTTCAACCCGCGCGTAGCGCGGCTCGCCCAGCCGATCGTCCAACTGCTGGCCAGTTTCCCAGCCAACTTTCTGTTCCCGTTCGCCACCGCCGCGTTCATCGCGGCAGGCGTCAGCCTCAACGTCGGCGGCATCCTGCTGATGAGCCTCGGCGCCCAGTGGTACATCCTCTTCAACACGATCGCCGGCGCGATGGCCGTCCCCACCGACCTCCGCGAAGCCGCGGCCTCTCTGCGGCTACGCGGCTGGCAGCGCTGGCGGCGGCTGATCATCCCGGCGATCTTCCCAGCCTACGTCACCGGCGGCATCACAGCGTCCGGCGGCGCCTGGAACGCCTCGATCGTCTCCGAGGTCGTCACCTACGGCGGCACCACCCTCACGGCCACAGGCCTCGGGGCCTACATCGCCAAGGCCACCGAACAGGGCAACTTCCACCAGATCCTCACCGGGGTCGCCGTGATGACCGTCTACGTGGTCGGACTCAACCGGCTCGTCTGGCGCCGCCTCTACGCACTCGCCGAGACCCGCTACTCGCTATGACCGACCGCGAACAACAGGGGACGCCGATGACGCTCACCCAAGCCACTCCTGGCCGGCCAGACGCCCGCGCTGCGATCAAGCTCGTCGAGGCGCGCCGCCTGGTCAAGACCTTCCCCACCAAGGACGGCGAGCTATCGGTGCTCGAAGGGATCGACCTAGAGGTGCGCGAGGGCGAGATCGTCGCGCTGCTCGGCCGCTCCGGCTCGGGCAAGTCCACCCTGCTGCGCTGCATCGCCGGCCTGATCCCGCCGAGCGACGGGTTCGTGCTCTACCGCGAGCAGCCCTTCGTCGGCACCAACCCCGGCGCAGCGATGGTCTTCCAGAGCTTCGCGCTGCTCCCCTGGCTCACCGTCCAGCAAAACGTCGAGCTCGGCCTGGAAGCGCGCGGCATGCCGCCGGCAGAGCGCGCCGAGCGCGCGCTCAGCGCGATCGACCTGATCGGGCTCGACGGCTTCGAGTCCGCCTACCCCAAAGAGCTCTCCGGCGGCATGCGCCAACGCGTCGGCTTCGCCCGCGCGCTCGTGATCGAGCCAGACGTGCTGCTGATGGACGAGCCCTTCAGCGCACTCGACGTGCTCACCGCCGAGAACCTCCGTACCGAGCTGCTCGAGCTCTGGGCAACCGGCGAATTCCCCACCAAAGCCATCCTGATCGTCACCCACAACATCGAAGAAGCCGTGCTGTTCGCCGATCGCGTGATCGTGCTCGGCACCAACCCAGGTCACATCAAGGCCGAGATCCCCATCGGCCTCGAGCGCCCCCGAGACCGCCGCACCCCGGAGTTCGAGGCGCTGCTCGACCGCATCTACGGGATCATGACCGGCCGCGAAGCTGAAGACGAGGCCGTCAGGGCGGCGCCAGTGGAGCCCGCCGACGCAGCCGTCGACGCCCGCCCAGTGATGCTGCCCCATGCCAGCGTCGACGGACTCTCCGGGCTCCTCGAGATCCTGCGCGACGCCGGCGGCACAGCCGACCTCGCCGACCTCGCCGACGACCTCTCGCTCGAGGTCGACGACCTGCTTCCCCTGGTCGACGCCTGCCTGCTGCTCGGCCTCGTCACCACCCACGATGGTGAGCTGCGCCTGACGGACGACGGACGCCGCTTCGCCGACGCCGACATCCAGGAGTCAAAGCAACTCTTCGCCCGCGTTGCGACCGAACGGGTGCCGCTCGTGCGCACTATCCGCAACGCGCTCGCGCGCGCGGACGACGGCGCGCTCAAGGAGGCGTTCTTCCTCGATGTCCTCGGCCGCCACTACAGCGCCGAGGAAGCAGAAGCCCAGCTCAACACGGCAATCGACTGGGGCCGCTACGGCGAGCTCTACGAATACGACGCCGACACCGACGAACTCACCCGCCACCTCGACCACGCCAGCCCACGACCATCCTGAAAGCGCGGCACGGGTCAGGACGAGTCGCGGCGTCCGCGCCGACGCTGGCCGCTTCTGCTTCGAGCGCACGGCGATAGGGCACGCCGGTGGTGCAGGCTCAGCGACTTCCGCGGTCGCGCTTGGCTTCCGCCTCCATTCGCTCCAGCCTCGTGTAGTAGTCCGGGAACTCGTTGAGATGGGCGAGCGCGATCTTGCCGGTCACGTGGGGATCGTCGCCGGTCACGTCGGTTGCCGGGTCATGTCGTCCGTGCTCCAGTTCGACCTGCAGCCCGGCACGGAACTGCTCGACGTCGAAAGGCGCGCTGGACCAGTCGATCCCTATCGCTTGCCCGATCTGCCGAGCTTCGTCGGGGGAGAATCCTTGCTCGGATGTCATGCCTCGTTCCTCTCGTGGCAGGTGCCCAGCAGCCTAGTCGCAGCAGCTAACCGTCGGGCTGCCGCTCTCCCGTGGCTCTGGCACTTCGCGCGACCGTGCCGAGTTTGGGGACACGCAGCCAAGGCTCCGTCGTTTCTGACGACAGCGCACAGATCATTGCTGGTCAAGCCAGGCGACCGACCTGGCCACCACTACGGCGGTTGGAGGTGATGGCGATGGCGCAGCAGGGGCAGGTGTTTCTGCTCGCGGGCCGAGGCACGGATGGGACGCGGTGGGCGTACCGGTATCGGGTCGGTGGGCGTGGTTCCAAGCGCGTGCAACGGGGCGGGTTCGAGTCGCAGCAGGCGGCGGCGGAGGTGCTCGAGCAGCTGCGGTAGGCGGCACGCCACCGCAGCGCCCTACCCGGAGGCCGTAACGCCTCCAGGTGGACGACACCGCCCCGCCGGATGTGTCCAAAATGTGTCTGAAGCGAGAACGTCGAATCCGTCGAGGACCCGGATTCGGCTGATAGAGCCAAGCCGACTATCGGACTCGAACCGATGACCCCCTCCTTACCATGGAGGTGCTCTACCAACTGAGCTAAGTCGGCGCGACTGCCGAGTGTAGTTGACATGATTCGCCGCCATGGCGACGGAGGCGGCGAGGCAGGAAGCCCGCGCGGACCTTGACGTAGAGACGCTGCGCCGCTTCCTTGACGGTCAGCACCGCGAGATCCGCGAGCGGGTGCGCGAGATCATCTCCCGCCCGGAGTTCGCGCCGCCGCGTGGCGTCACGCGCGAACAGCACCGCGACCTCGTGCTCGAGCGCATGGGCAGGCTCGCGGACGAAGGCGGCACAGCGATCGGCTTCCCGATCGAGTACGGCGGCATGGGGAACGTCGGCGGCTCGGTGGCCGGCTTCGAGACGCTCGGGCTCGGCGACCTGTCGCTGCTCGTGAAGTGCGGCGTGCAGTTCGGCCTCTTCGGCGGCGCGATCCTCCACCTCGGCACCGAGCGCCACCACAAGGCCTACCTCCCAGGCGTGATCTCCACCGAGCTGCCCGGCTGCTTCGCGATGACCGAGACGGGCCACGGCTCGAACGTGCAGGAGCTCGGCACCACCGCCACCTATGAGCCGGGCAGCGGCGACTTCGTGATCCACACACCGGACGAGGAGTCGCGCAAGGACTACATCGGCAATGCCGCGATGCACGGGCGCGTGGCGGCGGTCTTCGCGCAGCTCATCGTCGGCGGCGAGAACCACGGGGTGCACTGCCTCGTCGTTCCGCTACGCGACGAAAACGGCAACCTGCTCCCCGGCGTCCGCATCGAGGACTGCGGCGAGAAGCTCGGGCTCGAGGGTGTCGACAACGGCCGCATCTGGTTCAGCCAGGTGCGCGTGCCGCGCCACGCCCTGCTCAACCGCTACGCCGACGTCGACGAGCAGGGCAACTACGTCAGCCCGATCGAGAATCCCAACCGCCGCTTCTTCACGATGGTCGGCACGCTGATCCAGGGCCGCGTGAGCGTGAGCGGCGCGTCGATCACGGCGTCGAAGCTCGCGCTGACCACCGCCATCCGCTACGCCTGCGTGCGCCGCCAGTTCGGCCCGCCGGGTGGCGACGAAGAGGCGCTCCTCATCGACTACCGCGCCCACCAGCGCCGCCTCTTCCCCCTGCTCGCCAAGACCTACGCGCTCCACTTCGCGCAGGAGACGCTCGTCGCGGAGCTCCACCGCGTGTTCACCCAGGACGCCTCGGACCGCGACCGGCGCAAGCTCGAGGGCCTCGCCGCCGGGGTGAAGTCGATCGCCACCTGGCACGCCACGCACACGATCCAGACCTGCCGCGAGGCCTGCGGCGGCGCCGGCTACCTGGCGGAGAACCGCTTCGCCTCGCTGAAGGCGGACACCGACGTCTTCACCACCTTCGAGGGCGACAACACGATCCTCCTCCAGCTCGTGGCCAAGGGCCTGCTCACCGACTACTCGGCGCGCTTCGGCGATCTCAGCCAGCTCGAGATGGTCCGCTTCGTGGGCGCGCAGGTGTTCGACACCGTGGTGGAGCGCTCGCTCGCCCGCCAGCTCGTGGGCGCCGTGCTCGACGTCGTGCCCACCAGCGAGGACGAACCCGCCGTCGAGGAGCGCGACTTCCACCTCCAGCTCTTCCGCGGACGCGAGGAACACGTGCTCGGCGGCGTCGCGCGCCGGCTCAAGCGCGGCATCGACGACGGCATGGACTCGTTCACGGTCTTCAACGAGTGCCAGGACCACGTGCTCGAAGCCGCCCGCGCGCACGTGGACCGGCTGATCCTCGAGGCGTTCGTCGCCGCGGTCGAGCGCTCCGAGGAGGACTCGCCGCTGCGCGCCACGCTCTCCTCGCTGTGCGACCTCTACGCACTCTCGACGATCGAGGCCGAACGCGGCTGGTACTTCGAGCACAGCCGCATGACCGCGCAGCAGTCGAAGGCGATCACGCGCGCGGTCAACCGCCTCTGCGGCGAGTTGCGCGAGCAGGCGCTCCCGCTCGTAGACGGGTTCGCGATACCGGAGTCTCTGCTCGGCCCGATCGCGGGCTAGCTGCCCGGCAGGCTCGAGCCGGCGAAGCCGAAGAACCAGATCGCGAAGCCGAGCAGCGCGATCGACACCGACACGACCATCGTCAGCTCGAGCACGGTGAGCCGGCGCGCGGTGTTGCGCTCACCGCGCATGCTCTTGAGCCATGGCGCGCGGAACTTCACCTCGGAGTCCTGCCCGGTCACGCGCGCGTATACGTGGTCGAGGCTGAAGAGGAGCTTCCCGAAAAGGGCCATCGTGATCGGGATGCCGAAGATCAGCAGGACGTAGGGACCGAGCGACGGCTGCGAGCTGTCGACCATGCGCGACACCGCGTAGATCCAGCCCACGGGAATCCCAATCCACAGGAACACGCTGCCGATCGCCATCAGAAGGATGAGGGCGAGAGCGATCGGCGTGGTGGCGATCGTCTGCCAGACGCTGCGCCGCGGGCGGTCACTCGCCTCTGGCGGCTGATGTACGGCTGTGTTTCCCATGCCCGAACAATGTTCCCAGGTCGGGAGGCGGCCGAAACAAGGGTAAAGCGCCTGGCCCGGCGACGAGCAGGCTAGGCGGCCACGGCTGCCCGCAGCGCGGGCGCGACTTTCGTGGCCACGAGCTCGATCGTCTGGAAGTCGTACGGCGCGCTCGCCCCCAGGAGGAAGTCGCCGCCGCCGAGCTCCGCGTACGGGCGCAGATTCTCGACGCACTCCTCGGGCGTACCGATGAAGAACGTGAAGCGGCCGGGCGGGGCCGCCGCAATCTCCTCGCGCTTGCGCTCGTTCTCCGCCTCGTCCTCGGAGAGGATCGCGCGGAAGGTGAGCGACTTGCGGATGTCCGCGGGGTCGCGGCCAACGTCCGCGCAGTGGCCGGCGAGCACCTCGAGCTTGTGCTTGAAGACATCGAGGTCGCCGTGGAAGGTGTTCCACACGTCGCCGTGCTCGGCCACGATGCGCAGCGTGCGCTTCTCGCCCGAGCCGCCGATCACGAGCGGCATGTGCTCCTGCACCGGCTTGGGATCCATCTGGGCGTCGGTGAGCTGGTAGTGCTTGCCCGCGAAGCTGAAGCGCTCTTCGGTCCAGAGACCGCGCATCACGTGGCAGGCCTCGTCCAGCATGTCCATCCGGACGCCGATCCGCGGGAACGGGATGCCGTACTGGTCGTGCTCCTTCTCGAACCACGCCGCCCCCACGCCGTACTCGGCGCGCCCGCCCGAGATGTGGTCGATCGTGGCCGCCATGTTGGCCGCCACCGCCGGGTGCCGGTAGGTGACGCCCGTGACCAGCATGCCCACCCGGATGCGCTCCGTGTGCGCGGCGAGCGCGGCCATCATCGTCACGCCCTCGAAGCACGGCCCGTCGGGGTTGGGCCCGAAGATCGGCATGAAGTGATCGAAGACCGAGACCCAGTCGTAGTCGAGCTGCTCCGCGCGCTGCCAGAGCTCGAGCAACTGGTCGAACGTCGCGCCCTGCGGTCCCGCGTGGACGCCGAAGCGGATCTGATCCCCAAAGATCTGCACGGCGGCGAAGGATAGGGTGCAAGGAGTGCCGAAGGCTCGCCCGCTGCTGATCGTCGACGCGCCATCCCTCCTTTACAGGGCTTTCTTCGCACTGCCCAAATCGATCAAGGGCAGCGCGGGGACGTCGGTGAACGCCTTGCTCGGCAGCGCCAACCTGATCTTGCGCGAGGTCGAGGAGCACGACCCGCGCGCGGTCGTCCTCTGCTTCGGGCCGGACGCGGCCTTCTACCGCGTCGAGCTGTACGAGGGCTACCACGCCGCGCGCCCGCCGGTGCCCGACGAGCTGGCGCCGCAGTTCGACGCCGCGCCGGCGTTCTTCGCGGAGTTCGGCTGGTACTCGGAGATCAGCGAGGACCATGAGGCGGACGACGTGATGGGCTCGCTCGCGGTGGCTGAGGAGAAGGCAGGCGGCGAGGCGCTCATCCTCACCGGCGACCGCGACATGTACCAGTGCGTGACGAAGCAGGTGAAGGTCCTCTATCTGAAGACCGGCGTGCGCGGCGGCGAGCTGGTGGACACCGCCGAGGTGAAGCGTCGCTATGGCGTGCCGCCGCAGCGCGTACCCGACTTCATCGCGCTGCGAGGCGATCCCTCAGACGGGCTGCCGGGCGCGAAGGGCATAGGCGAGAAGACGGCCGCCGACCTGCTGAAGCGCCACGGCTCACTCGAAGCCGCGATCAAGGGCGCGGTGCGCGAGCGTCCCGCCCGCGTTTCCGGCGCGCTGATCGATCAGGCTGACGAGCTGCGCATGTTCAAGGACATCGCCACGCTGCGGCCAGTCAAGGTCAAGCGGCCGAAGGACCGGGCGACCAACTACAAGCGCGCCGCGAAGGCGGCAGCGGAGTACGGCATGGGCGCGCTCGCCGGCAGGCTCGAGAAGGCGCCGGCTAGCCGTTCCGCAGCGCGCTGATCCCGCCGATCGTGCCGAGGTAGGCGGTGCCGGTGGGACCGAGAGCGATGCCCGCGTAGTTGTTGTTGCCGAGCAGGCCGTTGCCCGCCGGCACCTTGAAGACGCGTTTGCCGGTCCTGGCGCTGAGCGCGACCCACGACCACACCTGCCCGCCCGTGCCGTCCGGATCCTGCGTGTACGCGTAGATGAGCTGGGTCTTGGTAGAGAGCTTCGGCACCACAGTGGGAGCGCGCTCGGTGCGATTGGTCCAGGCCACGCGGCACGCCTCGCGGTTCCTCGAGATATCCACGCGCGCGAAGCCCGGCTTCGTGATCGTCCCTGCCATCGGCCCGAACGGGTCCTGGTAGCCGTAGTTGTTCTCCACGATCAGCGAGCGGCCCGAGCCGAGCAGCGAGTTCTCGGTGGCGCTTGCGCCCTTGCCGAACACCGGCACTTGGCACACCACGCGGCGCACGTGCTTGCGCAGACGCTTCGCGGTTCGGTACACGACGACGTCCATCGGGTCGGCGTTGTCGGTGATCGCCACGAGGCCGCCCGGCAGGATCGTGGGCGTCGTGCCCGAGCCGGCGTCCGCCTGGCTCGGCTTGTGGATGCCGGAGTTGCGATACCTCACCGCCCAGTCGATGTGCGGCCGGCCACCGCGGCCTGCACTGAAGCGATACATCCGCTTGTCGGACACGATGTAGACCGCGCCGCGGTCGACCGCGAACGAGTTCTCGATCTCCTCCCCCGTCTTCAGCACGTGGATCTTGCGTGTCCTCGTGTTGAGGATCCCAACCTTGCCGTCCTTCTTGGTCACGAACCAGATACGCCCCTTGAAGTCGGGCAGTGCGGAGGTGATGCGCTCGTCGCCGGTGACGACTGACGTCAGGTCGTAGTCGGCGACCCGGTTGAAGCTCTTGCCGCCCGCGGCCACCGCGAGCACGAGCAGGTGCTTGGTCTGAGTCGCGCTCCACACCCTGTCGTGCTGGTCGAGAAAGAAGTAGCCGCCGCCCGTGTAGTCCTGGTACGCGGGCGTGCCCGGAGCGGGCGGGCCGCTCGGCATCACGTACTCGGCGAGCGCCTTGAGCGTGGTCGGGTCGATTAGCCGCAGCACCGGCGGCGCCACGCTCGACGGGCAGACGCTGAGGATGCGGCCCCTGCGGTCGAAGGTGAGCGAGCCGCACAGCGACGGCGGCAGCGCTCCCATCTGGGTGGTCAACTGGCCGGCAACGGGGCCGCGGCGGTTGTAGGTGTCGGTCATCCATGTGTCGTCGTGGATGTTGCTGCCGGGGTTGGACGCGAGGAACGGGTTCTGCGGCGGGTGCGCGGCAGGAATCCGCGGCGCTGCGTGCGCGCTCGCGGCCAGCACGAGAAGCAGAAGTGATGCGGAGAGCCAGGTGCGAACGCGCGTAAGGCTAAGCCACGGCGGCTGGGTTGCGTTTGCTACCTCAATCGGGGTAGGGTCGGCACGCACGCTTCAAGGCGCTCCATGCCCAGGACACTTGAACAGCGACGAGTACTGGTCCTCATAGCGGCGCTGTTTGCCCTGACGGTTTCCCTCGCTGCAGCCTCGAACGCCCTGGCCACCACTCGCTATGCGGTGCCGGGCGGTAACACGACGGACCCGAACTGCCAGTCGCCCGCAGCGAACTGCTCAATCCAGCGCGCGGCAGACGTGGCCAGCACAGGCGACGAGCTGATCGTCATGCCCGGCACCTACGACTTTGGGACATCCGCCGGGCCGACGATCGGCACTCCACTCGAGATCCACGGTCAAGACGGCCAGCCGCGCCCGCTGCTGATCAGCGACAGCGGTAGCAGCGACTGGACGTTCCTCGACATCGGCTTGGGTGGGACCAGGATCCGTCACCTCGCATTCGAGCAGGACGGCACCGGTGCCGCCCTCCTTGTCGCTGGAGACACCCCCACGCCGGGCGTGCAGGTCGAGGATGTGACGGCAGTGGCTCGCGGCGCCGGAGCAGTTGCGCTCCAGGCGATCGGAGACGAGACCCTGCTCCGGGATTCGACCGCATTCGCGACCGGTGCAGGTGGCGCGGCCATACGTGCGGGCTCGACGCTCGACGCCATCAACGTGACGGCGGTCGCGATCGGAGCGAGCGGGATCGGATGGGACCAGACGTGCCAGAACACGTTCCTAGTGGGTTGCACCGGAGACTCCGAGAGCTTCCTGTTCAACACGATCGCGCGGGGCGGGACGTCAGGCTCGTCAGCCGATCTGAAAGTCCACACGGGCAACTGCGATTCGACCTGCGTGACGTACCACACCACGATCGATGCCCAGAGCTCGAACTACGAGAACGTCACCAGCTGTACCGGCTGCTCGATTACCCCGGCGTCCGACAACCAGATCGCCGCCCCGCAGTTCGTCGACAAAGCGAACGGCGACTTCCACGAGCTGGTGACCTCGCCCACGCGTGACACCGGCGGTCCCGGAACGTTCCTCGGGCCGTCGGACCCTGACGGCAATCCGCGCACGCTCGGCCCGGCGCCGGACATCGGCGCCTTCGAGTACAACGGAATGCCGCTCGCCACGACGCTGGGCGCCACGGGCGTGGGGAGCAACAGCGCGACGCTCAACGCCTCGGTCGACGCACGCGGCCTCCCGACGTCGTTCTTCTTTCAGTGGGGCACCAGCACCACGTACGGCAACCAGGCGCCACCCGCTGCCGCGAACGCCGGCTCGGCAGTCGGGGCACACCCTGTGGCCGCCACCGCCACCGGGTTGCCGAGCGGCACCACGATTCATTACCGCGTGGTGGCGTCCAGCACCTACGGCACGGTCTTCGGCGCCGATCAGTCCTTCACCACTGGAGCGGGTGGGAAGCTGAGGTTCGCAGGCGCGCTGCGCTCGACGGGCAACGGCGTGAGCTTCAAGCTCAGGTGCACCGGCGGCACGTGCAGGGGCAAGGCGGTGCTGAGTGCGAAGGAGCGCCTGCGCGGGAGCAAGATCGTCGGGCTCGCAAAGACGAAGACCGTGACCGTGGGCAGCAAGCGCTTCACCATCGCGAACGGCAAGACCCAGACGATCAAGCCCAAGCTGAACGCCACCGGGCGCAAGCTGCTCAAGAAGTTCAAGAAGCTGCCCGTGCGGCTGAAGGTCACGCTCAACGTGCCGGGCGGCAAGCCGGTCGTGGTGAAGACCGCCAAGACCACGATCAAGCCGAAGGCGCGCAGGCACAAGAAGCACTAGACGCCGGACGCGCCTCCCAGCGGGTTAGCCTGCGCTCATGACTCGCTACGGCAAGCGCGCCGATCTGATCGTCCACGAGGAGGAGCCGTTCAACGCCGAGACCGGTCCGGCCGCGCTGGCCGAGGGCCCGCTGACGGCCACCGACGCCTTCTACGTGCGCGGCCACGGCGAGGTGCCGGAGATCGACCCGGCCAGCTGGCGGCTGCGGGTGCACGGCGAGGTCGACCGCGAGCTGGACCTCTCGCTGGCGACATTGCACGAGGCGTTCCGCGAGCGCGAGGTGACCGCGACGCTCCAGTGCGCGGGCAACCGCCGCGCCGGGCTGATCGCCGTGCGCGAGATCCCTGGCGAGGCGCCCTGGGGACCGGGCGCCACCGGCACCGCCACCTGGACCGGCGTGCCGCTCGCCGACGTGCTCGCACTCGCCTGCCCGCTCGACGGCGCCGAGCACGTGGGCTTCGAGGGCGCCGACCTCTGCCCCGAGGTGAAGCCGAAGCCCGAGCTCTTTGGCGGCTCGATCCCGCTCTCAAAGGCTTTGCGTCGAGAGGTGCTGCTCGCGTGGGCGATGAACGGCAAACCGCTCGAGCCGGTGCACGGGGCGCCGGTGCGACTCGTCGTCCCCGGCTACATCGGCGCGCGCAGCGTCAAGTGGCTCGAGCGGATCGAGGTGCGCGCCACCCCCTGGCACGGCTATTTCCAGCATGTCGTCTATCGGCTTCTGCCGGAGGACGGAACGCCCGGTCCCGGCCAGGGAATGCCGCTCGGCCTCGTCGCACTGAACGCAGACGTGCTGTCGCCAGCCGACGGCGAGACGGTGCCGGCTGGACCGGTGGAGGTGCGCGGCTACGCGTTCGCCGGCGGCGAGCGCTACGTGGCGCGCGTCGACGTGTCGCTGGACGACGGCGAGAGCTGGTCGCAGGCGGAGCTGCTCGAGGACCTCGGCCCGTGGGCGTGGCGGCAGTGGCGGACGACCGTGCAGCTCGTGCCCGGCGAGCACGAGATCCTCGTGCGCGCATGGGACTCGTCGGCGGCCACGCAGCCGAACGACGAGGCCGCGCTCTGGAATCCCAAGGGCTACGTGAACAATGCGCGCCCGCGCATCCGCGTGACAGCGGCCGGCTAGTCGCCCAGCTCGACCACGATCGGCGCGTGGTCTGAGGGCTTCTTGCCCTTGCGCGCGTCGCGGTCGATGTAGACGTCCTTCACCTTCGGCGCCAGCTCGTTGGCGAGCAGCATCAGGTCGATCCGCATGCCGAGACCCTTGTGGAAGTTGCCCGCGCGGTAGTCCCAGTAGGTGAACGGCTCGCCCTTGACGATGCGCGGCTGAAGGTCGGTGAGGCCGAGCTCGAGCAGCGCCTTGACCGCATCGCGCTCCTGCTTGGTCACGTGCGTGCTGCCCTCGAACGCCGCCATGTCCCACACGTCCTTGTCCTCGGGCGCGACGTTGAAGTCGCCGGAGACGACGAGCTTGCGGCCCGCGTCGATCTCCGCCTGAAGCGCCTTCCGCAGCGCGGCCAACCAGGCGAGCTTGTACTCGAAGTGCGGGTCGTCCGGGGTGCGGCCGTTGGGCACGTAGACCGACCAGATCCGCAGGTCGCGCCAGGTGACCGCGAGCGCCCGCGCCTCGGGGTCGGGAAAGCCGGGCTCCTCATCGAAGCCGCGCGCGACATCGGCCGCCTCCTCCTTCGACAGGATCGCGACGCCGTTCCACTGGTTCATGCCGTGGGTCACGGCGACATAGCCAAGCTGCTGGAGCTCGAGCAGCGGGAAGGCCGCGTCGGCAATCTTCGTCTCCTGCAGGCAGAGCACGTCGGGCTCGACCTGCTCGAGCCACTCGAGCACGCGCGGCAGGCGTGCCGCGAGCGAGTTGACGTTCCAGGTGGCGAGCTTCACGGCGGGGACGTTAGTGCGTGAGTTAGCGGCGCTCCGTCCGGCTCCTCGCATACAGTTCTGTATTCGGATACGATGCTGTATGTGAAGCGCATCGCCTGGATCCCAGCCTTCGTCATCGGGGTCCCGCTGATCGGGGCCGGCATCCCGATCGGATGGGTGTGGATCGCCTCGCAGTTCCAGCACGGCTTCCATGCCCTCGGGCTGCTGCCCGTGCTGATCCTGTCGTTCGGCATTCTCTGGACGTACATCGCCGTCAGCGCCGTGGCCAACTGGATCGCCCCACCGCCGCCGCCGCGCTATCGCCAGGAGCGCAAGAGTCGCTGGCTCGAACCGATGGCGCCCGACCGCTCGCGCCGCGAGACGACCACCGGCGTCGAGACCTTCTTCGTCGTCACCACGATGGTGGTGAGCGTCTTCGTCGACATCTTCCTCGTGTTCTTCGCGCATCCCGGGGTGCCGTCGGGGATATGAGGCGGAAGACGCGCGGAGAGCGTCAGGCCGAGACCCGCCAAGCGCTGCTCGACGCCGCCGCAGCCGTGGTGATCGAGCGCGGGCTGGCAGGCGCGAGTGTGGAGGCGATCTGCGCCGAGGCCGGTTTCACGCGCGGCGCCTTCTACTCCAACTTCGAGAGCAAGGAGCAGCTGTTCGTCGAGCTGCTCCAGCAACGCGTGTACGAGCACTACCGGGGGATGGCCGAGGAACGCATCGCCGAGCCCGACAAGCGACCGACGCTCCGCGAGACGGGCGAGGAGCTCGCGCGCATG
>DATBKS010000047.1:0-7518 GCA_036555755.1 Thermoleophilaceae bacterium | reverse complement strand
CGCCGGCGTGACCTGGCGCGCGAGGTCCTGGCCTGCCATCGGCGGCTCGGCCATAACGCGCTCACGCGCCTCCGACTCGGGCAGGTCGCCCGGAAAGACGCCGCCGCGCATCGCGCCCTTGTCGCGGATGTGGAGCACGAGCGCCCGGGTGTCGACGCCGGCGATCGCCGGGACGCCGCAGTCGCTGAGCCAGGTGAGCCAGCCGCCCTCGGCGCCCGGCGCGTCCTCGCGGTTCACGCCTTCGCGCATGACCACCGCGCGCGCGTGGATCGCGTCCGACTCCATCGCCTCGGCGGACACGCCGTAGTTGCCGATCAGCGGGTAGGTGAAGACGATGATCTGGCCGCGGTAGCTCGGGTCGCTGACCGACTCCTGGTACCCCGACATCGAGGTGTTGAAGACGACCTCGCCGGTGGCCGGAATGGGTGCGCCGACGGAGTCTCCATCGAACCGCGTGCCGTCCTCGAGCAACAGGTAGGCGCTCATACGGCTCCTATCGCGAAGGAGCGCTCGCGGTAGGCGACGGCGCCGCCCGCGACGGTCATGCGGACGCGCCCTGTGAGCCTGCGCCCGGCAAAGCAGCAGTTGGTGGAGCGGCTCTCGTAGCCGGCCTCGCCCACTTCCCACTCGGCGGCGAGGTCGACCAGCACGATGTTCGCCGCGGCCTCCGCAGCGAGAGTCGGCGCGACGATCCCGAAGGGCTCGCCGCCCGCGGTCATCCGCTCGATCAGCAGCTCGAGGCTGATGAGCCCCGGCAGCACGACGTCGGTGTGGAGCGCGGCGAAGGCTGTCTCGAGCCCGGTGACGCCCATCGGCGCGGCCTCGAACGGCTGCTCTTTCTCCTCGCGCGCGTGAGGGGCGTGGTCGGTGGCGATGCAGTCGAGCGTGCCGGAGCGCACGGCCTCGATCAGCGCTTGGCGGTCGTCCTCCGAGCGCAGCGGCGGGTTCATCTTGAAGCTGCTGTCGAGTGCGCGCACCGCCTCGTCGGTGAGGGTCAGGTGGTGCGGCGTGGCCTCGGCGGTGATCTGCACGCCGGCCGCTTTGGCGCGCTCGATCACCTCGACGGTCTGCCGCGCGGAGACATGCTGGATGTGGATGCGCGCGTCCTCGTAGCCCGCGAGGGCGGCGTCACGCGCCACCATCGTCGACTCGCTCACCGACGGGATCCCCGCCAGCCCCAGCTGCGCCGACACCCCACCCTCGTGCATCACGCCGCTACCCGACAGCGACGGGTCCTCCTCGTGCAGCGCGATCGTCCTGCCGGCGAGCTTCTGGTACTGGAGCGCCTGGCGCAGCACGCCGGCGGAGCGCACCGGCAGGCCGTCGTCGGTGAACGCCGCGGCGCCCTCTGCGGCCAGCTCGGCCATCTCGGTCAGCTGCTCGCCGGCCTGGCCGCGCGTGATGGCGGCGGTGAAGCCCACCGGCACCCGCGCCTCCTCGCGCGCGCGGCGGCGCAGCGAGCTGAGTACCGATGCGGTGTCGACGACCGGGTCGGTGTTGGGCATCGCGAGGATCGCGCAGAAGCCACCGGCGGCAGCAGCGCGCGTGCCGGAGTCGATGTCCTCCTCGTCCTCGCGGCCCGGCGTGCGCAGGTGCACGTGCGGGTCGACGAAGGCGGGCAGTGCGTGGAGGCCCTCGGCGTCCACCACCTCGGCGCCGTCGGGCGCGGCCAGCGAGCCGGGCTCGCCGATCTCGGCGATCTCGCCGTCGCGCACCAGCAGGTCGCCGGTGCGGTCTAGGCCCGAGCGCGGGTCGACGAGGTGCGCGCCGCGAATCAGCAGGTTGCCGGGCGGCACCGGGGCGCGGTCGAGTGCGGCGCTCACGCGGGCTGCGGCTCCGTCTCCGTGCCGGCGGGCGTCGGCGCGCCCGCGGCGGCCCGGCCCGGGCCTCCGGCCAAGAGCTCGTACAGCACCGCCATCCGCACCACCACTCCGGATTCGACCTGGTCGACGATCAGCGCCTGCGGCGAGTCGATCACCTCGGACGAGAGCTCGACCCCGCGGTTGACCGGGCCGGGGTGCATCAGCAGCTGGTTGGGCGCGAGCCGGCGGGAGTCGATCTGGTAGCGCGCGGCGTACTCGCGCAGCGAGGGGACGAACGAGCCGGTCATGCGCTCGTGCTGCATCCGGAGCGCGTAGACGACATCGGCCTGTTCGATCCCGTCGAGCGTGTAGCGGACCTCGCAGCCGAGCGTCTCGATCTCGCGCGGGATGAGCGTGGGCGGGCCGCAGAGCGTGACCTCGCAGCCCATGCGCGTAAAGGCGAGGATGTTCGAGCGGGCCACCCGGCTGTGCAGGACGTCGCCGACGATCCAGACCTTGAGCCCGTCGAGCGAGCCCTTCCGGCGGCTCAGCGTGTAGAGGTCGAGCAGCGCCTGGGTCGGGTGCTCGTGCTTGCCGTCGCCCGCGTTGATCACCGAGGCGGTGGTCCAGCGCGCGACGAGGTTGGCGGCGCCGGCGTGCGGCGAGCGGATGACGATCGCGGCCGGGTCGTAGGCCGAGAGCGTCTGGATCGTGTCCTTGAGCGACTCGCCCTTGTCCACCGACGAGCCCACCGACTTGATGTTCACGAGGTCGGCGCTGAGGCGCTTGGCCGCGAGCTCGAAGGACGAGCTCGTGCGCGTGGAGGACTCGTAGAAGAGGTTGATGACGGTGCGGCCGCGGAGCGTCGGCACCTTCTTGATCTCGCGGCCCGACACCTCGGCGAAGCTGCGCGCCCGGCCGAGAATGCGCTCGATGTCGTCGCGCGAGAGATCGTCGACGGAGAGCAGATTGCGATTCATGTTTGTTCTACCTCCGCGGGGCTTCCAGCCCCGCGTCCTGATCGTGGGGCTCGACATCCGGTCTCGCGTGAACGGATGGGCTGCGCCCATCCTCTGCACGCTGGCTGATGGTTACTTCGTCCACGCCGTCCACCTCGTCGACGCGCACGTTCACCCGCTCGTCGCGGGCGGTTGGCAAGTTCTTCCCGACGTAGTCCGGTCGGATCGGCAGCTCGCGGTGGCCGCGGTCGGCGAGCACGGCGAGCTGAACGCGCTCGGGGCGCCCGTAGTCGAACAGCGCCTCGATAGCGGAGCGCACCGTGCGCCCGGTGTAGAGCACGTCGTCCACCAGGATCACGGTGCAGCCCTGCAGTGCGAAGTCGATGTGGGAGGCGAGCACCACCGGTTGGCGGTCGGGCCCGCGCGTGGCCATGTCGTCGCGATAGAAGGAGATGTCGAGGTCGCCCAGCGGGACCGGGGCGCCGATCAGCTCCTCCACGTGCTCGTGCACGCGTGCCGCGATGACCGCTCCCCGCCGGTGAATCCCGACGATTGCGATCCGCTCGCCACCCGTCTTCTCGACGATCTCGTGTGCGATGCGCACGAGGGTGCGGCGAATGTCCTCGCGGTCGAGTACGACCTTCTGACTCAGCTGCTCTTTCCTTCCTGGCCTCTCGGGACCGGGTTAAAGGAGTTGCTTGGCCAGCGTAGCAGCGGTCGGGGACGGTTGGCGGTAGGCAGTTGGCAGTAGGCAGCGCTGCCGCTCAGGCCGTGACCGCCTCCGCGACCGGCGCGCTTTCGCGCTTCTTCCCGGGGATTAGCAGAGCAACGAGCGAACCGGCGAAGAGCACCGCGGCACCGACCCACACGGCCGGCACGAGGCCGTCGACGTAGTTCTGGGGCGAGACGTAGCCGCCATGCGCCGAGAACACCGTCGCGAGGACGCTGACGCCGAGGACGCCGCCAAGCTCACGGAGAGCGTTGGTCGCGCCCGAAGCCTGGCCTGCCTGCTTCGGCCGGACGGCGCTCAGCACCGTATTGGCGGCCGGGGCGAACACGAGCGCCATGCCGGCACCCGCCATCACGAAGCCGGGCACGAGGTCGATGTAGGCGATAGTCGGAGTGGTGACCGCGGCCATCCACGCGAGGCCGCCGCCCTGGAGCAGCAGGCCGAGCGCCATCAGCGGGCGTCCGCCGATGCGGTCGGACAGGATGCCGGCGACCGGGGCGATGAAGATCGGCATCACGGTCCAGGGCAGGATCCGGAGGCCGGACTGGAGTGCGGTGTAGTGCTGCGCCACCTGGAAGAACTGGGCGAGCAGGAACACCGAGCCGAAGGTGCCGAAGTACATGGCGATCGAGACGCCGTTGGTAGCGGTGAACGCGCGGGACTTGAAGAAGCTCATCGGGAGCATGGGCTCGTCCGTCCGGAGCTCCCAGGCCACGAAGGCGGCGAGGAAGGCGGCGCCGATCGCGATCGGGCCGACGACGGTCTGGTCGGTCCAGCCGGCGGCCGACGCGTGCACGATGCCGTAGACCACGCCGAGCAGTCCGACGCTCGCGAGGCCGACTCCCGGAAGGTCGATGCTGCGCGACTCGCCGCGGCTCTCGGTGAGCTTGGTGAGTGCGAACGGGAGCGTGACGAGGCCGATAGGAACGTTCAGCCAGAAGATCCAGTGCCAGGAGATGCCGGTGACGACCGCGCCGCCGACTACCGGGCCGAGCGCGACCGCGAGGCCGCTGATGCCGGACCAAGCGCCGAGCGCGAGGCCGCGCTTGCCTTCCGGAACCGCTTCGCTGAGGAGCGTGAGCGTGAGCGGCGTGACGATCGCGGCGCCGAGGCCCTGAACCGCGCGCGCGGCGATCAGCGCGCCGGTGCTCGGCGAGAGCGCCGCCGCGGCTGAGGCGAGCGTGAAGATACCGAGGCCTATCGAGAACATCCGCCGGCGGCCGAAGCGGTCGCCGAGGGCCGCGCCGGTGAGCAGCAGTACGGCGTAGCTGAGCGTGTAGGCGTTCACGGTCCACTCGAGCTGCTGGATCGTGGCGCCGAGGTCGAGCCGGATCGCGGGCAACGCGTTCGTGACCACGAGGTTGTCGAGCACGACCATGAAGAGCGCGACCGAGACGATCGCGAAGGTCCATCCAGTGCTTACGCGGGCTTTCATGGCTCTTACATCTCCTTCTTCGTTCGTTGTAAGTGTGCGCTTACTCACTTTGGAGGTGAAAAAAAGGGTGGGCGGTCAGATCTTGTCGGCGGGGATCAGGCGCCCGATCCACTTGGGATCGGCCGAGAAGAGGTCGACGGCCGCCGCCACGGTGAGCAGCATGCCCATGGCGAAGAACTCGCGGAGCTGCTCCGAATCGGCGCCGGACTCGCGCTCGACGAAGCTCCAGAGCTCGTCCCAGCCGCGCTGCACCGTCTTGCGGACCCTGGGGTCGTCGCACGCGGCGTAGCCCTGGAGCTGGCCGAGCAGGCGGGTGCGGTCGGCGAGCAGGCCCTTGTACGCCTGACCCATCGCATCCAGCCTCTCCTCCCCCGGCTCGGCGCCGGCGACGGCGTCCGCGAACGTCTGCTGGACGCGGCCGAAGCAAGTCTCGGTGACGGCGATGAAGAGGTCGGCCTTCGTCGGGAAGAGCCGGAAGAGGTATGCGTGCGAGATGCCGGCGCGGTCGGCGATGTCCTGGGTCGGCGTGCCGTGGTAGCCGCGCTTCGCGAACTCCTCCATCGCCACGTCGATGACGAGCTCGCGCCGCTCCTCCGCGCTGATGCGCGGGCCGCGCTCGCGCTTCTTGGTCTTAGTCGTGGTCGCCATCGAGAAAGTAAGTTAGCACTCACTTTCTATGTTGTCAACCGCCGGACCGGGCGGCCGCGAGCGAGCGTCCTGCTCCTTGACGTGAAGCGGCTCTCCCCTTTCGGGGAACGGGATCTCTACGCGGTCGAAGTCGCGCGGGACGATGGTGTTCTCGAACACTTCGCGCGCCTCGTCGCGCAGCTCCTTGCCCGCGTAGCGCTGCGAGACGTGGTTAAGCGCCAGCAGCTTCACCTCCGCGGTGGCGGCCAGCTCGGCGGCGCCGCGGGCGGTCGAGTGCCCGGTCTCCTCCGCGCGCTCGGCGTCCTCGATCGAGAAGGTGGCCTCGTGCACGAGGAGGTCGGCGCCGTGGGATACGGCCGCGGTCATGTCGCAGGGAGCGGTGTCCCCGGCGATCACGACCTTGCGGCCCGCGCGCGGCTCGCCCAGCACCTGATCCGGCGTCACGTCCCCCACCTGCTCGCCGTGCTGGAGCCGGCCGAAGTCCGGGCCGGGCTCGACACCCAGCTCGCGCGCGCGTGATTCGTCGAAGCGGCCGGGGCGCTCATCCTCGATCAGCGCGTAGCCGTAGGAGGTGACGCGGTGCGCCACCTCGAAGGCGGCGATCAGGTAGCCGTCGCGGCGCAGCTCGGCGTTCGGCTCGAGCTCCTCGATGCGCACCTCGAAGCCCGTCTTCCCCATAACCGGGCCGAGCGCCTGGTACATCGCGCGCAGGCCGGGCGGGCCATAGATCGACAGCGGCTGCTCGCGGCCGCGCAGTCCGAACGTCTTGATCAGCCCGGGCAGGCCGAGGAAGTGGTCGGCGTGGAAGTGGCTGATGAAGAGCTCTTCGAGATCGATCAGCCCGACGGAGCGCAGCAGCTGGCGCTGGGTGCCCTCGCCGCAGTCGATCAGCAGGCGGTCGCCGCCGCGCCGGATCAGCGTCGCGGGCAGGCCCCGGCGCGCCGTGGGTGCAGAGCCGGCCGTGCCTATGAAGACCACGTCGAGGTCCATGTGCGGCAGGTTATGGGGAGGGTCAGTCGAGCGCGATCAACTCGAACGACACGCGCCCATCAGTTACGCGCGCGAGGCCCATCGTGTGACGCGGCTGGCGGCGCCGGTCGGTGGGGCTGCCCGGGTTGAAGAGCTGGAAGCCGTCGCTCTGCTCGTGCATCGGGATGTGCGAGTGACCGTAGATGACCGCGGCCGCGTCCGGGAACACCGCCCGCATCCGCTCCATCCTCCCGCGCGAGGTGCCGGCGTCGTGGATCATCCCGATCTGCACGCCGTCGACGTCCACGGTTCGCGTGGCGGGCAGCCGGCGGCGCACGCCCTCGGCGTCGACGTTGCCGTACACCGCGGCGAGCGGCGGGCCGATCTGCTCGAGCTCCTCCAGCACCTCGACCGAGACGAAGTCCCCGGCGTGCAGGATCAGGTCAGCCGCCGCGAGCTGGTCGAGGCAGATGTCCGGGATCCGACGCTCCCCGCGCGGCAGGTGCGTGTCCGAGATGACCGCGATGAGCACGCCTTGCTTGCTTCCCGTGACTGGACGAATTCATGCGTATCGATCATGTAGTGGCCTGAGTCGGAAGTTCGCCGTCAGCCACTAGACTCGGCTCCCGCCGGCGCCCGTAGCTCAGTGGATAGAGCGCTGCCCTCCGGAGGCAGAAGTCGCAGGTTCGAATCCTGCCGGGCGCGCCTCTATTTCTCGCTTGCCAGAGCGGACTCCGTCACCCGGTCCGGCGCGAGGGTACTCCGATCGGGCCGATTTGCAGCCCGTTTGCAGCCCGAATTCGGGGCCGACTCGCCCCAGAGCGCCTGGTCGAGGCGCTCGGCAACTCCGTCGCGGCGGTGCTTCATCACGTGTGTATATATACGCAGCGTGGTGCTCAGGTCCGCGTGCCGCATCTGCGCGGCCACGGTCGGGAGCGCCTCGCCCTGTGCGATCAGCAGCGAGCAGTACGTGTG
>DATBKS010000046.1:0-47416 GCA_036555755.1 Thermoleophilaceae bacterium | reverse complement strand
GGCGACGATGGGGTGCTGATCCGCTCGACCGCCGCGGGCTCGCGGCTCGGAGGGATCGCTGCTCCCACGCGCGAGGCGGCCGAGGCGCTGGCGGCGGCGTTCGACATCGTGGTGGTGGAGACGGTTGGCGTGGGTCAGTCGGAGACCGACGTGGAGCAGGTGTGCGACACGCTTGCCGTGATCGTCCAGCCGGCGTCTGGAGACACGTTGCAGTTCCTGAAGGCCGGGATCATGGAGGTGCCGGACATCCTCGTGGTGACGAAGTCGGACCTGGGCGACGTTGCTCTGGCGGCGCGGCGCGACCTGGCGGCGGCGCTGCGGTCGCTGGGGAACCGCGAGGTCCCGGTGCTGGCGGTGTCCTCTGTGCCTCCGCCTGTGGGGATCGAGGAGCTGGTGGAGGCGCTGGACTCGCACCGTGCGTCGCTGGACCTGCCTTCCACTCGTGCCCGAGCGCGGCGGTTGGCAGCCCTGGCGGAGTTCGTCGCCGAGAACGGAGAGCGGGCGCTGCGGGCGTTGGGCGGCCGGCGGGAGGCGGAGCGCCTGTTGAGCGCCCAGGACGCCAGTCTCGGCGTGGCTGAGTTGTTGGCCGTGCTCGGGAAAAGCTTGCAATAAAGGGCGGCCCGTAGGGGGGCGAAAACTCCACGCTCTTCGCCTTTAGCACCGTGTGGGTGCAAAAAACGAAGCGCGTGATTTGAAGGTGGCGGAACTGGCCGGTCAGCAGCACGGTGTCGTCGCGACCTGGCAGCTGGTCCGGTTGGGGCTTAGTCGACGGGAGATCGCCGGGTGGGTCGAGCGGGGGCGGTTGCATCGGGTCCTCCGGGGTGTCTATGCCGTCGGGAATCCTCGACTCACCACGGAGGGGCGGTACATGGCGGCCGTCCTTGCGTGCGGGCCCGACGCCGTGCTTAGCCACTGGGTTGCCGCGATGCACTGGGAGCTGCTGCAAACTCGGCGGGCCGTTATCGATGTTTCCGTGCCGAGTCACCGAGCGGTGAAGGGAGTGCGGTCCCATTGGGTCAAGCTCCACCCGCGCGACTGCACCCGGCGCGAACGGATCCCCATCACAACGGTGCCGAGGACCCTCCTTGACCTCGCCGCGGTGGCGAACGAGCGAGTCCTACGCCGCGCCGTCAATGAGGCGGACCGCAGGGGCAAGCTCAACCGCAACGGGATCCAAGAGCTCCTCCAGAGAAACCACAGACGAGCGGGCGCCAAGGCACTGCGTGCCGTTATTGCGGCCGTAGACCCCCAAGCCAGCCGCAGCCGCTCGGATCTGGAGCTCGACTTCCTGGCGCTCCTCCGCAGATACCGACTCCCGATACCCGTGATGAACGCCGAGGTCGCCGGCTACAGGGTCGACATGCACTGGCCGGGCACAAACCTCATCGTCGAGATCGACAGCTACGAGTACCACCGCACGCCGGCGGAGTTCCACAACGATCGCCGGCGCGACGCGGACCTGACGACCAAGGGATACGTCGTCATCCGCATCAGCGACCACTGGCTTGCCACCGACCCGCAGGGAGTGGCGGAGACGGTTCGCTACGCGGTGACGTCCGGGTCGATCGCGTCTTCCGAGTAGGCGATCGCTACGGCGTGTGCGCGCGTGTGCGCGTCGAGCTTGCGCAGGATGTTCTTGATGTGGGTGCGGACGGTGTGCGGGCTCACGTGGAACTTCGCGGCGATGTCCTCGGTGGACGTGCCCATTGCGAGCTCCTCGAGTACTGCGAGCTCCCGGCGTGAAAGTGCGTCACAACGGCCCCCTCCGTCAGAGGCACCTCGTTGTCTGTCCGCCCCGCGGGCCCTGCGCTCTGTTCCCGTCTGGCCAGCGAACGCCCGGTCATTCGCACCCTGCACGGACCACAACATACCGGTCGAAAACGTTTGGCGCATTGACGCTATCCGCTACCCGACGCGGACGAAACCGACCGCGTCACTCATCGGGTGTACGCGGCGGGCGACCTGGTCACTGGAGTTGCCCTCGATCGTGTGAATCTGGCCATTAGCGTCGACGCTCTCGACCATCCCGACGTGCTCGTGGAAGACGATGAGGTCGCCCGGCTGAGGCGTCTGCCCGGACGAGGGGGTGTAGGCCCTGCCGGAGCTCTGCGCCCACGACCAGAGCGCATCCACGGAGCCGAAGCCCTGGCCCTGGTCGCCGAGGGGAGCGCCCGCCTGGCGAGCTGCCCAGGAGACGAAGTAGGCGCACCACGGCCCCGGGCCCGGGGCGCCGGCGGTGGCCGAGCGGTACTGCGCGATTCGCGGCGAGTTGTTGGAGCCCGGCGGCTGCTCGGCCTGCCCGACCTCGCCTGATGCGATCGCGACCATGCGGGCGCCGACGCTGCCACCGGTGCCCAGCGTGCTGGACACGGGAGCGGTGGCCGCGGCGGCGGTGGTGCCCATCGCGCTCTGAAGCGCGGAGGCGAAGTTCGTGCTTCCCGTCGAGGAAGAGGTGGAAGTCGACTGCGGAGGTGCGAAAGCGCCATCGAGCGCTTGTATCCGAGTCAGGACGGATTCGAGACTCACCACCGGGTAGTCGGAAGGGCGGCGAGGATCTTGAACGAGATTTGGAGCTTGGGGTCACCGGGATCCTCCGGTTTCCCCAAGCTCCAATCTCTCTGCTCCCCTGCCTACTGCCCCTGCCTACTGCCTACTGCCTACTACTTGACTACCGCAGCAGCGAGAGAACGCTGTTCGGCAGCTGGTTGGCCTGCGAGAGCATGCTCGTGCCGGCCTGCTGCAGGATCTGGTCCTTCGTGAACTCGACCATCTCGCTGGCCATGTCCACGTCGCGGATCTGGCTCTCAGAGGCGGTCAGGTTCTCCTGGTAGGTGGCCAGGTTGTTGATCGTGTGCTCGAGGCGGTTCTGCACCGCGCCGAAGATGGCGCGCTGAGCCGACACCGCGACGATGGCACCGTCGATCTCCGAGATGTCGCTCGAACCAGTCGCGCTGAGCGTGAAGACGCTCGAGCCGATCGCGGAGCCGAGGCTGATCGTCGACACGGTGATCGTGTCGGCGTCGTTGGCGCCGATCTGGAACGTGATCGAACCGGAGTTGGAGAGCAGGGAGATGCCGTTGAACGCGGCGGACTGGCCGATGCGCTCGATCTCCGAGCCGAGCTGGTTGACCTCGGACTGGATGGCCTGGCGGTCCTCGGTGCTCAGGGTGCCGTTCTTGTACTGGACTGCCAGGTCACGCACACGCTGAAGCATGCTGTGGACCTCGTTCATCTGACCCTCAGCCGTCTGGACGAGCGAGATGCCGTCCTGGGCGTTGCTGTTGGCCTGGGCGAGGCCGCCGATCTGCGCACGCAGCTTCTCGCTGATCGCGAGGCCGGCGGCGTCGTCGGCAGCGGTGTTGATGCGGTAACCGGACGAGAGGCGAGCCATGGACTGCTGGAGTCGCATGCTCGTGCCGTTGAGGTTGCGCTCAGCGTCGAACGCAGCGATGTTGCTCTGGATACGAAGGGACATCGTTCATCTCCTTGATGACGGGTGGGTTGTCCCGGGGCAACTCCCTGTCGCCCCGTATTTGCAACCCGGTTATTCGCCCCGCCGGCCGCGCTCTTTACCGCCTGTGGACATCTGTTCGAGTTGGCGGTTGGCAGTTGGCACGGCTTCCCGACGGTTGCCAACTGCCAACCGCCAACTGGAAGAGGCGGGCCAAAGGCCCGCCTCTTCCTGATCCGTCCCTCGAGGTGGCTCGTACCTCGATGGTTATGTTCGCCTCGTAGCGAGGCGTTATGTGGCTCCGGGTTAGCGGAGCAGCGACAGAACCGAGTTGGGCAGCTGGTTGGCCTGCGAGAGCATGCTCGTGCCCGCCTGCTGCAGGATCTGGTCCTTCGTGAACTCGACCATCTCGCTGGCCATGTCCACGTCCCGGATCTGGCTCTCAGACGCGGTCAGGTTCTCCTGGTACGTCGAGAGGTTGTTGATGGTGTGCTCAAGACGGTTCTGCACCGCGCCGAAGGTGGCACGCTGAGCGGAAACCGCGTTGATGGCGGAGTCGATCTCCGAGATGTCGGTCGTGCCAGAGGCGCTCAGCGTGAACACGCTGGAGCCAACGGCCTGACCGAGGCTGATGGTCGACACCGTGATCGAGTCGCCGTCGTTGGCGCCGATCTGGAAGGTGATCGCAGTGCTGGTGGCAAGCAGGCTGATGCCGTTGAAGGCAGACGAGTTGCCAATGCGCTCGATCTCCGAGCCCAGCTGGTTGACCTCGGACTGAATGGCGTTACGGTCCTCGGTGCTGAGCGTGCCGTTCTTGTACTGCACGGCCAGGTCACGCACACGCTGAAGCATGGAGTGAACCTCGTTGAGCGAACCCTCAGCGGTCTGGACGAGCGAAATGCCGTCCTGAGCGTTGCTGTTCGCCTGCTGCAGGCCGCCGATCTGGGCGCGCAGCTTCTCGCTGATGGCGAGGCCAGCGGCGTCGTCAGCAGCGGTGTTGATGCGGTAGCCCGAAGAAAGGCGGGCCATCGACTGCTGGAGTCGACCGCTCGTCGCGTTCAGGTTGCGCTCGGCGTCAAACGCGGCGATGTTGTTCTGGATACGAAGGGACATCGTTCATCTCTCCTTGATGACGTTGTTTATGTAGTCCCCGGGCGACTCCGTGTCGCCCGTTCCTGCGTACTGCAGCCGGAGTAATCGGCCGCTCGTCTACCACTTTCAGTGGTGTGGACGTTCGTTCTAGGCGGCTGCTCCGAGGCGCCCGCGATTCCAGCCGTCGACGATCGCGGAGGCGATCTCCGGCAGCGGGCGGACCTCGCTTACAGCGCCACGCGCGGCCGCCTCACGGGGCATTCCGTACACCACGCAAGTGGCCTCGTCCTGCCCGATCACCCAGCCGCCGGCGCGGCGGAGCTCCACGAGGCCGTCGGCCCCGTCGTCGCCCATGCCGGTGAGGATCACGCCCATGGCGTTCGCCCCGTATACGCTCGCGACCGAGCGGAAGAGGTGCGTTGCCGACGGCCTGTGACCGCGGACCGGTGACTCCTCGGTCAGCACGAGGCGCTTGGCCGTGTCGACGGACATGTGGTGCTCGCCAGGCGCGAGGATCACCTCGCCGGCGACCGGCCGGTGGCCCGCCTCCCCCAGCTTGACGCTGAGCGGCGTGACGTTGTTCAGCCAGTCGACGAGCCCCTGATGGAAGCCCACGGTGATGTGCTGGACAATCAAGATCGGCACCGGCGCATTGGCGGGCAGCGCGCCGATGATCTTGCCAAGAGCATCGGGACCGCCGGTCGAAGAACCGATCGCCACCAGATCAACGCGACGGCGCGCGGCCGGTGGCACAGGCGCAACGGGAGCGACTTCCGGCGGACGCCCGACGGCGGACGGCGGACTGGCACTGAGCCGCGGGCGGCGCCGCACGACGCGCACTCCGGCCATCGTCTTGACCGTGTTCACGATCTCCGCCGCGCGCTCGTTGAAGTCCGGCGCCGTGGGCCCGCTGGGCTTGGCGAGGACGGCGAGCGCGCCGGAGTTCAGCGCCTCGAAGGACATCTTCACGTCCTTGGGGTCGATCGCGCTGATCACGACGATCGGCGTGGGCGTCTCCCCCATGATCTGGCGCGTCGCCTCGAGGCCGTCCACCTTGGGCATGTGGACGTCCATCGTTATGACATCGGGCTTCAGCTCGGCGGCGAGCTTGACCGCCTGCTCGCCGTCGCGTGCCTCGCCCACGACCTCGAGACCGGAGTCCCGGTTGATGATCGACACGAGCAATGCCCGTGCCACCACCGAGTCCTCGGTGACCAGTACGCGGAGGGTGCCGGACACGCTCGTCAGACCTTGTAAGCGCTGGCGAGCTGCTCGAGCTCGGCCGCGACGCTGTTGAGGTTCTGGACGGTGTTCTGCGCCTCCTCGGTGCCCGCCACGAACTCGTCGGCGGCCTGGCTCGCCTCACGCATGCCGACGCTGATCTGGTCCATGCCGGCGTTCTGCTCCTTGGCGGCGGCGACGATCTGCTCGGCGGCCTGGGCGGACTCACGCGTCGAGTCCGTGAGGGCCGCGATGATCTCGCCCGCGCGGGTGGCCAGCTCGGCGCCTGCCTCCACGACGCTGTTGCCACGCTCGGCGGCCTCGACCGCGGCGCGGGTGGCGGCGTCGATCTCCTGGAGGATCGCCTGGACCTGGGCGGTGGCCGACTTGGACTGCTCGGCCAGCTGGCGCACCTCGTCGGCGACGACGGCGAAGCCCTTGCCCTGCTCACCGGCACGGGCGGCCTCGATGGTCGCGTTCAGCGCCAGCAGGTTCGACTGGTCCGCGAGGTCGTTCACCGCGCTTGTGATCTCGCCGATCTGAGCGGTCTGCTCGGAGAGGGCCTGCACGTCCTGGGCGATGCCCTCGACGCGGTGACGGATCTCGTCCATGCCCTCGACGATCGCCTGGACTGCCTCGGCGCCCTCGTCGCCGTGACGGACCGACTGCTGGGCGCGCTCGGCCACCTGCTCGGCGGTGCGAGCGGTCTGCTCGGCGGTCGCGCGGATCTCCTCGGTCGCGGTTGTGGTCTGGTTGATCGCGGCCGACTGCTGGTTCGCGCCGGCGGACTGCTGGCTGGCGGCGGCGAGGATCTCCGAGGCGCTCGACGAGATCGTGCGGGCGCCCTCGAGCACCTGGGACGACATGCCGGCGAGGCTCTCGACCATCGTGTTGAGGTTGTCGCCGAGATGCGTGAGCTCGTCGTTGCCGCCGGTCTCCACGCGCGTGCTGAGGTCGCCCTCGGCCACCTTGGTGGTGAAGGCCGAGTAGCGGCGAACGCGCGGAACGATCTCGCGGATCAGCCACGCCATGCCGGCGATGCCGAGCAGCGCGGCCACGATGACCATGATCACGGTCAGGCGCTTGCCGCTCGAGGCGAGCGACTCGGCCTCGTCGAAGCCGGCCTGGGCGCGCGCCTGGTTGGTGGCGGCGAGCTCCTCCATGGCCGTCTTCATCGGATCCATGCGCTCGTCAAGCGCGCCGGCGATGTCGTTCTGGCTCTTGCCCGTCTTGACGGAGTACTTGCCTGCATCCCAGTCGGCCATGAACGAGGGCCAGAGCTTCAGCTCGGTGTTGATCAGCTTGACCTGCTTGGGGTTCAGGCCGGAGAGCCCCTTCAGGTGGGCCAGCTCCTTGCGGATGACCTGATTGCGCTCCTGCAGCTCGGCGGCCTCGTCCTTCTCGCCCGTGAGCGTGTAGTTGACGGCCTCGTCCTGCACGTGGCCGAGCTGGACGTTCAGGTCGGCGATCGTGCGCATGCCGTCGAAGTCACGGCCGAACAGGGTCTTGACGTGGCCGTTGAGGCCGTTGTTCGCGTGGATGCCACTCCACCCGCACAGGGCCACGGCCGCCAGCACGACGGCGATGAGTACGCCGAACTTGGCCTTGATATCGAGCTTGATGCGCTTCATTGGGTACCTCAGATCAGTCTGCGAACTGTGTCGAGTAGGTGGTCTTGTTCCGCGGAGCCCTTGATGACGTAGGCGTCGGCGCCCGCGTCGATTCCGCGCTTGCGGTCCTCGTCTGAGCTCAGCGTGGTGACGAGGATCAGTGGCATGCCCTTCAGCCGCTGGTCGCCGCGCACCTTCTCGGTGAGCTCGAAGCCGGTCATGTTCGGCATCTCGACGTCCGAGACGATGAGATCCGGCGCCTGCTTCTGCACCAGGTTCCACGCCTCGAGCCCGTCGGACGCCGCGGTGACGTCGTAGCCGGCCGCCTCGAGAAGGGCCTTCTCGAAGGTCCGGATCGTCACGGAGTCGTCGACGACGAGAATGGACTGCTTCTCGGCAGGCTCCGCCTTCCGGACCGCAGTCCGCCGTCCGCGGTCCGCAGGGCTTTCCGTGGATGGCTTCTGCGGACTGCGGACTGCGGACTGCGGACGCTTACCGGTCGCCCTCAGCAAATCGAGCACATTCAAGATCGGGACGACCTCGCCGGTCCCCACGATCGTCGCGGCGGCGATGTGGCGCACGCGGATCAGCGGCTTGGGCAGGGTCTTGGTCGCGATCTCCTGGGCGCCGAGCAGGCCGTCGACCAGGAACGCGGCGCGGCGGTCCGCCGAGCCGAGGATGATCGCCGGCTGGTTGGCGGGCTCGAACGGCTCCGTCGGGACGCCGAGCACGTCGCCCAGGCGCAGCAGCGCCATCGGGCGCTCGTCGATGCGAATCGCCTCGTGGCCCTCGGTGTGTCCGATGTCCTCGGCCGAGAGGCGCACGATGCGCTCGACGTTGGTGATCGGGATCCCGAACGTCTCCTCACCGGCCTTCACGAGCAGGCAGCGCGTGGTGGCGACGCTGAGCGGCACGCTGAGGGTGAACTTGCTGCCCTCCCCGAGCACCGACTCGACGTCGATCATGCCGTGGAGGCGCTCGATGTGCTCGCGCACCACGTCCATGCCGACACCGCGGCCGGAGAGGTCCGTGACCTCCTGCTTGGTCGAGAAGCCCGAGCGGAAGATCAGCCAGAGCGCCTCGCGCTCGGACATGCCCTCGGCGTTCTCGGCGGTGATCAGGCCCTTCTCGATCGCCTTGCCCTTGACCTTCTCGACGTCGATGCCGGCGCCGTCGTCGACGACCTCGATCACGAGGTCGGCCGCACGCTGGAACGCGCGGAGGACGACCTTGCCCTCGCGCGCCTTGCCGGCGGCCTCGCGGGCGTCGGGCGTCTCCATGCCGTGGTCCACCGAGTTGCGGACCATGTGCGTGAGCGGCGAGCGGAGCTGCTCGAGCACCTGCTTGTCCACCTCGGTCTCGCCGCCCTCGATCGTCAGCTTGACCTCCTTCGAGAGCTCGCGAGTCATGTCGCGGACCATGCGGGGGAAGGTGTCGAAGATCGTCGACACCGGCAGCATGCGCGTGCGGCGCACGTCGTCCTGAAGGTCGGTCGTGACCTGGGCCATGCGGCGGCTGTCCGCCTCGAACTTGCGGCGCAGCTCGCCGAGGCCGCCACGGACCTCGCGCATCTTCTCGTCGCTGCGCTCGAGGAACTCAACGAGGCTGCGGGCCTCGGCGAGCGCGCCCTGGTCGCCCTCGAGGGCGAGCTCGAGCGTGCGGGCTGGGCGGCTCTTGCGCCAGCTCTCCTCGATGTCGAGCAGCGACTCGAACAGGGTGCGGACCTCGGCCATGCGGTGCTCGGCGCCGATGCGGGCGGCGAGCAGCTCGCCGACCTGCGCCATCAGGGCATCGATCTTGGAAGTGGCGACGCGAACCGTCTCGTCACGCTCCTCGGTCTTCTTCGGCTTGGCGGCGGCCTTGGGCTTCGCGGGAGCGGCGGGCTTCGGCTCCTCGACCTTCGGCTCCTCAGCCGGCGTGGGCTCCTCGGCCTTCGACTCTTCGACCGGAGCGACCTCCTCGGCCTTCGGCGCCGGGCCGCTGCCGCCCTCGGCGGCCGACTCCAGCACGCCGCAAAGCTCCTCGACGTTCACGTCGGCCGGCGTCCCCGCCAAGCCCTCCTCGACGAGCGCGGTGAGGGCATCGAGGGCCTTGTATGCGAGGTCGAACACCTCGGCGTCGGCCTCGAGCTCGCCCTTCTGGATCACGCTGAAGAGGCTCTCGAGCTTGTGGGCAACGGCCTCGACGCGGCTGAGGTCGACCGCGCGGGAGGCGCCCTTCAGGCTGTGCGCCTCGCGGAAGATCTCCTCGAGGAGCGGACCCTTGTCGTCACCCTCTGCTTCCTCGAGGGCGAGCAGGCGCTCGTTGATCGTCTGGAGCTGCTCCTTCGCCTGGTCGGCGAAGGTGGCCAGAAGCAGCTGCTGAAGCTCGTCGTTGGACATGGACATTGTTTGTTCTCCTGAGGGGCGAGTCGAAGGGTGGGCGGGGGCTTAGGCGGCGCCGTCCTCGACCACGAGGGTCGGGTCGGCAAGCAGCGCCTCGAGGTCGAGGACCGAGAGCATGTCCGGGGTGACGCCCCGGACGACCTCGGCCTTGCTCAAGCCGTCGGCCACCGGAGGACCGATCTCGGAGCTGCGGACCTTGCGGATCTCGGCGACCTCGTCCACCAGCAGGCCCACGCTGAGCCCGCCGCGCGAGACGAGCGCGACCTTGGGGTTCTCGACCTCCGCGGAGGCGGGCAGGCCGAGGTAGCGCTCGATGTCAAGCACCGGGTACATGCTTCCTCGGAGATTCACGACGCCCGACCAGAAGGCGGGGGTGCCGGGGATCGGCGTGATCTTGTCGAGCGGCTCGATCTCCTGAACGTCCTGGACGTCCACTCCGTAGCGCTCCTCGCCGACGACGAGCACGACCATGCCGATCGTCTCGCCGCTCGTCTCCTCGTCATCGGACGAGCGGGCGAGGGCGGCCGCCCGCTCCTCGAGGATCGGCGTGATGTCCTCGACGGCGGGCTGTGCGACGGCCTGTTCGAGCGGAAGCTCGGCCACAGGCGCCGCGGGAGTGAAGTCTTGGGTTTCAGACATGGAGGTGGGTTTCCTTCCTTGGAATCGGCGGGCGGCTACCGCCGCACCTTCGCCCGGTTGATCGGCGTGAATAGGCGCGTCTTGAGGACTCAGATCCGAGTCCTGACGCGTCAAGAGCAGCGGACGGGCGACGGGCACGGGCCGCAGGCCCGCGGGGCCCCATGCCCCCGCGACCTGCGACCTGCGAGTTGCGACCGGGCCTCTCCGAGGCCTCTCCCCAGGGGCCTCAGCTGGACGCATCCTGGGGAATCGGCTTCACGCAGGAATGTTTGAGTAGTTCCGGCGCATGAAACCAAGGCCGGGTAAGAGAACGAACAAGGGCCCCGGCGTTGCCGCCGAGGCCCCTGTGCCAAACGCCTGGTCTCTGCGAATCAGACCTTGTACTGCGAGGCGAGCTCCTCGAGCTCGGAGGCGACGGTGCTCAGACCCTCGGCAGCCGCCTGGGACTGCTGCACGCCGGCGACGAACTCGCCGGTGGCCTGGCTCGTCTCCTGCATGCCCGTCGCGATCTGGTCCATGCCGGCGTTCTGCTGCTGCACCGACGCCGAGATCTGCTCCGCGGACTGCGCGGCCACACCACTCGCGTCGGCGAGCTGGGCGATGATCTCGCCCGCCCGCTCGGCGAGCTGCGTGCCGTGCTCGACGACCTCGGTGCCCTCCTGGGCAGCGGACACCGCGGCATGCGTCGCGCGCTCGATCTCCTCGAGGATCGCCTGCACCTGGGCGGTCGCCTGCTTGGACTGCTCGGCGAGGTTGCGCACCTCGTCGGCCACGACGGCGAAGCCCTTCCCCTGCTCACCCGCGCGGGCCGCCTCGATCGTGGCGTTCAGCGCCAGCAGGTTGGACTGGTCGGCCAGGTCGTTGACGGCGCTCGTGATCTCGCCGATCTGAGCGGTCTGCTCGGACAGCGCCTGCACGTCGCCAGCGATCGCCTCGACCTTCTCGCGGATGTCGCCCATCCCCGACACGATCGCCTGGACCGCCTCGGCGCCCTCGTGCGAGACACGCACCGCGTCCTGGGCCTGCGTGGCCACCTCGGCGGCCTTCTGGGCTGCCTGCTCGGCGGTGGCGCGGATCTCCTCGGTGGCGGTGGTCGTCTGGTTGATCGCGGCGGACTGCTGGTTGGCACCGGCGGTCTGCTGGTTCACCGTCGCGAGGATCTCGGACGCCGACGAGCTCACGGCCTGGGCGTTCTCGCGCACGTGCGAGGACATCTGGGCGAGGTTCTCCACCATCTCGTTGAGATGGCCGCCGAGTTCGGCGAGCTCGTCATGGCCCTTCACCTCGGCGCGCACGGTCAGGTCGCCGCCGGCGATCTTGCGAGCGAAGGCGCCGAACGAGCGCACACGCGGCACGATGTTGCGGATCAGGGCGAAGCTCAGCCCGACGGCGGCGAGCAGGGCCACGATCAGCACGATGAGAATGGTGCGGCGGTTGGACTTGGCGGTCGACTGAGCGTCGGCCGCACTCGCTGCGGCGTTCGCCTTCGACTCGTTCTGTAGCTGCGCGACGTCGTTGCTCGTCTGGACCACGAGGTCGTTGATCTCACCCAGGACCTTGTCGCGCGCGACGGCCGCGGCCGCGTCGTCACCCTTGACCACCAGCTTGCCCGCCTTGTGTAGGGCGATGAAGTGCTGCCAGTCGGCAACGGCCTTGTCGGCCAGCTTGCTGTTGAGGTCCGGATCGTCGTGAGCGCGCTTGTCGAACGACTCGAGCACGGCAAGACCGGCCGCGGCCTCCTTCTGGACGCCGGCCGAGTACTCACGCGCGAGCTTCGGGTCCTTCGTGACGGTCTCGCGCATCGCGTACTGGCGGGCGGAGCCGAAGTGCGGCGTGCCGCCGATCAGCGAGGTGATGTCGGTCACGTCGGCGGTGTACATGTCGTCCGCCACCGCGCCGACACTGCCGACGCCGCTGCGGCCGACGAGCCCAACCACGACCAGGCCGAGCGCGAGAACCGCGAGGACGGCCGGGATCTTGGCTGAGATCTTCAGGTTCTGGAACGGGGTGAGGAGTTTCATGAGGTCCTAGGGATTGGAGTTGGCAACGAAGAGGGTGTTGGCCCGGTAGTCGGTTCGCAGACCGCGGGGTTCACTCGGGTGGTCAGAAAGCCGACGGCTGGTGCTTTATGCGACGAGCTGCTGCTGGAGCTCGACGAGCTCCATGAGGCGGCCGACCGTGAGGCCGTCGCCCTCGGGCAGCACGTGGTCGGCGGCCTTGCCGGAGAGCAGGCTCTCGACGGTGGCCAGCGACTTCTGCGCGCGGCCGGTCTGCCCCGTCCGGCCGAAGAGGCCGGCGGCGGCGAAGTGGCCGAGCACGAAGGTGTGGTCGAGGAAGACGCTGCGGCGGAAGGCCTCGAGTGCGTCCTCGAGGCGGCCCTGCTCCTGGAGCACAAGCCCGCGCAGGTAGTGCGCCTCGGGGGCCAGCTCGCGGTTGCTGATCGCGACGTCGATCCAGCGCTCGGCCTCCGGGAACTTGATCCGGCTGGCGAAGATCTTCGCGAGCAGGTACGGCGGGCGGAATTCCGTGGGCGACTCGGCTGCCAGCTCCTGGAGGCGGTTGATCGCCTCCCCCGACCTACCGGCCTCGAACAGCGCGTACGCCGCGTCGATGGCGCCCGCCTCGGGCGGCGGGCCGGCATCCTGCTTCGCACCCACCGGCCTGAGCGGCCTCACCGAGACTGCAGGCTTGGCCGGGGCCGGGGTGAACGGCTTGAGGGGCGCCGGCGGACGGACCTGCGGACTGCGGACTGCGAACGGCGGACTCGGGACGGCAGTCGGCGGACGGCGGACGGCGGACGGCGGACTCGCCGACTCGGGCGCTGCGGCTCGAGCCCTCCGGTAAACGATCGTCCCGGGGTAGTTCTTCACCTGATACCGGTGGAAGATCTCCTGCGACGGCTCGGCGTGGCCCACCACGAGCCAGCCACCATCGACGAGCGAGTCATGGAACCGGTCGACGATCCGCTGGATCGTCTCCTCGCGGAAGTAGATGAGGACGTTGCGGCAGACCACGAGATCCATGCGGTCGGTGGTGTTCTCGGGCGAGGGGTAGCGGTCGTCGACCAGGTTGAGGCGCGAGAACTTGACCATCCGGCGGATCCTCGGGTCGAGCTCGAAGCGGTGCTCGTCCGCCTTGGTGAAGTACTCCTCCTTGACGTCCTGGGGCACCTCGCGGAAGGACCAGTTGCCGTAGAGGCCGGTGTGGGCCTTGTCGAGCGCGGTCGGATCGATGTCCGTGCCGTGGATCAGCACGTCCCACTCGTCGCGGTCGGGCAGCAGGCGGTCGACCAGGATCGCCAGCGAGTAGGGCTCCTCGCCCGAGGAGCAGGCGGCGCTCCAGATGCGCAGCCTGCGCGTCGAGCGGCGCGCCTCGATGAGCTGCGGAAGGATCTCGGTCTCGAGCGCCTTCATCTGCGGACGGTTGCGGAAGAAGTGCGTCTCGTTGATCGTGATCGCCGGCACCATGGCCTCGAACGCGGCCGTGCCGCGCGGGCCCTTCTCGGCGAGCAGCTCGTAGAGCGAGTCCGCGTCGGCGGCGCCGGTGAGCTCAAGCGCGGCCTGCACGCCCTTCTCGAGATCGGCCTTGCGGGCGTCCGGGATCTCGATCCCGGCCCGCTGACGCACGATCGCGCGATAGCGATCGAAGTCGGTGGGGCTGAGCGTTACCGCGCCCGCCCCGCCCGTCATCGACCCGCCAGGTGCTGCTGCGACCCGGCGCAGACGCGCTCGAGGTCCAGGATGAGGATGAGGCGACCACCGGCGCGGGCGACGGCCTCGACAGCGTTGCCCTCACCGACGCGAGCGTCCGGGGCCTCCACGGCCTCGAGCGGCACGGTGAGCAGCTCGGTGACGGAGTCGGCGACAAGGCCCACCATCTGGCCCTCGTGCTCGGCGACGATGATCGGGGTGTTGAGCCCGACCGGCTCGTCCGCCAGCCCGAGGCGGCCGCGCAGGCTGATGACGGGGATCACCTTGCCGCGCAGATTGATCACGCCGGGCAGCCACTCGGGCGCCTCGGGGACGGGCGCGATGGCAACCATGCGGAGGATCTCCCCCACGTTGCCGACGGGCAGGGCGTACTCGGACTTGTCGATGCGAAAGACGACGAGCTGGGTGGCGTCCGCCGACCCGGCCTCGGTCTCGCTGAGGGCAGTGGTGGTCATGCCCGGAGTGATCGGCTCTGCAAGCGGCTTTTGAAGAGCGCGCTAGACGGCTGTTCTAACGCCGTTGGGCGTGCTTAGCCGGCGGCCGTGATCGCGCTGTTCAGCGCGGTGGCAAGGGCGTCGGGAGCGAGGCCCTTGTCGATGTAATCCTGCGCGCCGAGCTTGAGGGCGAGAGCCTTGTCCTCGTCCTCGTTGACAGTCGCGCTGTTCAGCACGATGGCGGTGTCGGAAACGGCGGGGTCGGCCCGGAAGGCCTCGGTCAGCTGGAAGCCGTCGAGGCCGGGCATGCGCACATCGGAGAGCACGACGTCGGGGCTCTCGGCCTTGGCCGTATCGATGGCCTGACGGCTGTCGTTGACGATCGCTACGTCGAAGCCCTGCGACTCGAGCGCAATGCGCGCGCGCAGTGCCTGCGTGGGACTGTCTTCGACGATGAGAACCTTGGGCATGGTCAGTGATTCCTCTGTGTAGCTGATGCTTCTTCCGGTCTATTCGGCAGGAGCAGGGGCTTCTTGATGGCGCGATTGGGGACGGTAGCGCACGGATGGGGTTCGTCGGCCAAAGGATCGCCGAACGGGGGTAGCCCCTGCGTCAGTTGGCCGAAGCGCCGTTTTCGAGCAGGCCGCGCAGGGCGGACAGAGCCGAGTCGTCGTAGCTCGGCACGGAGGCGAAGACCCCGTCGAGCGAGCGCCTGGTGTAGACGGCGGTGGCGCCCTCGGCCAGACGCGCGGGCTCGCTGTCGAGCGCCAGCAGGTCGGCGTCGGACTCGCCGTCGAGGCCGCAGGTCTCGACCGCCTGGGCAAGCTGCGCCGCGTCCGCGTCTGAGGCGCGGATCACCAGCGTCACAGGGTCGTCGCCACCGAAGGCGCGGCCCCAGCCGGCAAGCAGCGACGGGTCGGCGATCAACTCGTCGGCGAACGCGACCACTGCAAACTCACGCGCATCCTGGATCGGCCGGCGACGATCGAGCAGCATGCGGTAGTCGGTCACGTGCCGCTCCGCGATGCGCTCCCACGAGTCGCGGTCGATGAAGTCGTTGTCGAGCTGCGCCTTGAGCGCCGCCTCGAACTCGTCCGGCGTGTCGACCTTCGTGAAGTTCGGGCCTTCCGCCGGGATTTCGTTGAACCAGGTGGTGCTGTTGCAGACCACGGGACGGCGGGTGGAGATGGCGATGCGCACCGCGCCGCTCGATCCGGCGGCCTTCGCCTCGTCGTACCAGAGGGCGATGGCGTCGGAGTCGCGCAGCCAGCGATAGAGGTCGGGCGTCTCCATCCATGCCTTGCTGGTGCCGCCGAAGAAGGCCTCGAACTGCCAGCCGTTGCGCTCGCAGATCGCGCCGATGATGTCGGCACGCGAGCGGCCGCGGCCGAAGGTCTTGATCACGGGCGGGCGGTTCTCGAGGCCGTGCGCGATCTGCGCGCACTCGCCCATGCCCACGCCGAGCCGGTGCGTGTAGCGGAAGTCGAAGGCGTCAGCCGGGAAGTTCGGCGGGAAGTCGTTGTCGTGGTAGGTGATGACCTTGCGGCCCTCGAAGCGCCGCAGCAGCTCCTCGAACAGCGGCGGGTTGTAGAAGAGCATCTGGTACTGAACGTGCAGGATGTCGAGGTCCTGCTCGAGGATCTTGTCCACGAGCAGCCGGTCGCTGCCGTTCGCCCACAGCGCCATCTCGAACACCGGCACGACGAAGTCCTCGTCCTCGCGCAGCTTGTAGTCGCCGTGGTTGATCGACCCGAGCACCGTCACGTCGACGTCGTCGCGCTTGTGGAGCTGCTCGACGATGTAGCGGCTGTACTCGGCGATGCCGCAGCGCGTGTTCCACGTGGTCAGCAGGCCAAGCTTGATTCGGTCAGTCATCGGAACCTCGGGTCGCTAGAAGGGAATTGGCCGGGAGGCGCAGCGCCTCCGCGAAGTCGGCGAGCTCGCTCGGGACGGCGCTCAGCAGCGCGCGCGCCCGGCGGGTGAGCTCGGGACGCTCGTTCGTGCCGTCGAGGAGCACCGCGTCCGCGGCCGCCACGAGCGAGGCCACCGAGACGGAGTCGGCCTCGCAGAGCGCGAGGTCCGGGAGGCTCTCCTCGCTGTGGCCCGTCTGCTCGAGGGCGCGGAGGATGCCCTCGGCCAGCTCGGCGGCGTCACCGTCCGAGAGCTGGAGGGCGAGGGTCACCGGGTCGTCCGGGCCGACGGCGTCCGCCCAGGCGGACAGAGCCGCGCTCCAGGTGGGCTCGTCGCTCCAGTCGGGCGCGTAGAGAACCATCGTGTCGCGGGACTCGAGCTCGGCGGGAGCGACGTCGCGCGCCAGCTCCAGGTCCTCCTCGGTGAGCCGCTCGATCAGGCGCTCGGCGATCTGCGCGACCTTGTCCCAGCTGTAGTCCTGCGCGGCAGCGTGGGCGCGCAGGCCGCGGGCCTCACGATCGGCGGGGTCCGCCGCCACGGAGCGCAGCGCCTCGACGAGGGCGTCGCGGCCGATCTCGTAGACGTAGCCCGGCGAGGCCAGCACGGGAAGCTTGGAGGTCTCGGGCAGCGGCGCGCGCTCGGCGGGCAGCGCCCAGCCGCCGTCCTCGGGCACGAACTCGCTCGTCGGGCCCTCGATGTTGTGGATCACGGGCAGGCCGCACGCCATCGCCTCGAGCGCCGGCATGCAGAAGCCCTCGCCGCGGTAGGGCGTGACCATCACGTCGGCCGCGCGGTAGAGCTCGGCGATCTCGTCGGGCGAGAGGTCCTCGTCGATGTAGACGATGGGAGCGGTCTCCCCCGCCTCCGCCATGCGCTGGATCTCGTCGCCGCAGTGCTGGCTGCGGTAGTGGGTCGAGGTGCCGAAGTCCTTGACCACGAGCTGCACGTCCTCGTCCGGGCCGAATGCCTCGGCCCAGGCCTCGAGCAGCAGGTCGACTCCCTTGCGCCAGATGCTTCCGCCGACGAACAGGAAGGTGCAGCCGGCGGCGGGCAGCTCGCGGCGCGGCCCCTCGGGGCTGTAGCGCTCGAGGTCGACGCCGTTCGGCACCACCTCGACGATCCCGGGCGGCATGCCGCCGGCCACGTAGCCGTCGCGGACGTAGGCGCTCGGCACCCAGACGCGGTCGGCGCGGGCGCGGGCCTTCTCGACCCACTCCTGCGGCGGCGCCCCGAACTCCCAGGGCAGCACGATGACGGTGGGGCCGAAGCTCACCGGGTTGAAGTCGGGCGGCCACGAGTGCGTGATCCCGACGCTCTCGTTGTCGATCATGCCGGTGCCCTGTGCGCGGTGGATCAGGTTGTGGCCGCGCTCGACGAGGGCGTCGGCGATGCCGTCGTTGACGGTGCCGAGCGACGCGTTCGAGCCGAACTGGCCGCGCATGGTGCAGAGCGCCGGCTGCGCGATGCGGGTGAGGTGGCGGTCGATCGCGTCCTGCGCAAGCTCGGTGAAGCGCCTCGTGGTGGCCTCGGGGCCGAAGCGCTCGATCAAGTCGGCGCGCGCTCCCTCCGCCTTGGGGCGGGCCGCCTCAGGATCGCGGGCGATCTCCTGCATGATCCCCGCCAGTGAGTCGACGTCGGGCTCGAGCCAGCTGTGGCCCTTGTAGAGACCGCCGTGGACTTCGGCGTCGTCCGGCACCGGCACGAGCTCGCCGTCGAAGAGCCACGAGTTGCCGTCGTTCATGAAGGCGAGGCTGCCGCCGAAGCGCGGGCCGATCGTGGGCAGGCCCATCGCCATCGCCTCCATGTAGGGGCGGCCCCAGCCCTCGCCGCGCGAGGCGAGCACGAAGGCATCGGCGGCGGCGTAGAGGCCGGGCAGCTCGGGGTCGTCGAGGCGCAGCGGGCGGATCTCGATCGGCGCGAGATCGTTCGTGCCCTGCGGGCCGAACTCCGCGCGCAGGAAGTTCATGATCCGGTCGCGCACGTAGTCGTCGCCCTTCACCAGGTTGGTGGCCTTGAGGACGAGGCAGACGGGGTCGTCGGCGCTGAACGCGAGCGCCCACGCGCGCAGCAGCTGGCTCCAGCCCTTGCGCTCGTTGAAGTCGAAGTTGGCGAGGAAGACGAAGCGCCCTTCCTCGGTCTGGAGCGGGTAGGGCTCGGCGCCAGGCTGGAAGAGGTCGAAGTCGAGCGTGCCGCCGAGGATGCGCAGCTTGGACTCGGGGATGCCGCTGCGGCGGTAGGTCTCGACGTTGTGCTCGGAAGGCACCCACACCTCGTCGCGCTGGAGCAGCGGTGCCACCCACGGGCGCGGGATCGAGTCGGTCTCGAACATGGTGCGCGCCACGTTGACCGCGTCTTCGACGCTCAGGTCCATCTTTGACGGCAGGTACTGGTGCACGGCGACGAACTCCGCGCCCGGATTGCGCTTGAACTGGCGCGCAAGCATGTGCTGGTCATCCAGCGAGAGCCCTGTGGAGCCCGTCGACCAGTCGAAATCGCGCGCGACGGGCTCGAGGCCCGCGTTTTCGAGCACGCGCAGGAAGCCGCGGCCCTCGTCGGCGAAACCGGTCATATCGGTGAGCGGCCCGAACCAGACGACGCCGGAAGGGATGCCCAAAGGGGTGTGGGACGGATCCACGTCCCAGTTGTTCGGCAGCGGCCACGCTGCCTTGAGGCTCTGCTACCCGGGTTTGGGCGACTCGCTCGACACCTCGGCGAGGCGCTGATGGAGCCGCGCGCGCAGCTCGTCGGGCTCGTACGTCCGCTGGGCGCGGCGCTTGCGAGCCACGACGACGCCGGTGGCCGCCACGCCCGCAAGTCCCGCCAGCCCGATCAACTTCCAGGGCACGCGCATGGGTTGCGTAGGTTACGGGCCGTGAACGACACGTCGCTCACGCTCGCCGACGCCATTGAGTCCGCCCACACCGGCGACATCTGGCTGTTCCGCGGCAAGTCGTTGGCCGACCGCGCCATCCGCGCCGTTACCAACAGCCCTGTGAACCACGTGGGCATGGTCGTCGCCCTCGACGACCTCCCGCCGCTGCTCTGGCACGCCGAGCTCGGGCGCTCGCTGCCCGACGTCTGGAGCGGGAAGCACCAGCGCGGCGTGCAGCTCCACATGCTGGTGGATGCGGTGCGGACGTGGGACGAGCGCTACGGGCAGCGCGCGTGGATGCGGGCGCTCGAGGGCCAGGTCGAGCGCCACCACGAGGACCGGCTGATGGAGGTGATCGACCGCTTCGACGGTCGCCCCTTCCCTACCACTCCGGGGCTCGCGCGCCAGTGGCTCAACGGCCGCTTCCGGCGCTCGTCCTCGCTCGAGACCATCTACTGCGCGGAGCTCGTGGCCACCACGTACCAGGCGATGGGGCTGCTGCCCAAGCGCCGGCCGGCCAGCTGGTATGACCCTGGGCGCTTCTGGAGCGGGGATCGGATCGAGCTGGTGCCGCCGTTTGCGCTGGGCGGCGAGGTGGCGATCAGCGAGGGCGTGTGATGCGTTCGAGCACGCGCGCGGGGAGTGGCATGTCCCGGGTGCGCCAGACGTGTCGCTGCTCGAACGGCCAGGCGTAGATCGGGTTGCCGTCGCGAACCAGTTCCAGCAGGCGCGGTTCGACGAGATCCTCGGCGGACCACTCATACAGGCGCTGTAGCCGGGGCACGATCACCGCGTAGTCGAGCATCCGGCCAAGGCGCTGCTCATCGGCGATGTAGTTCTCCACCTCATCCTCGAGCGGATAGCGGTTGGGCAGGACGCGCCGGAGTGAGAGAAACAGTCCGGCCATTCCAAAGCGAGGGTCGCCGAGCGGGCGGCCGAGCGGGGCCAACCGGCCTAGAGCGAGCCGCGGTGCCCCGACGAGTGCGTGCGCGAACAGGACCCGCACGAGCGCAACGTTGATGAAGAAGCGCTCCGACTCACATTCCGTTTCCGCGAGGGGCCGGTGCTCGAGGTAGCCGCCCACGATGCTCGCGTTGTGCGCCCGGTACCAGTTGCGCCCCGTCGGTTTCGCGCTGAACTCGAGCCAGAGCCGCACGGCCGGCGACGACGGTTCGCCGTCCAACCCGCCCAGCAGCCCGACGGCTTCGGATCCGTCCCGCAGCAGTCGGTCATTCATCGCGCGCCACCAGACGCTGCCTGGTGGCGACGCCTCGATCGCGTTGAGCACGCCGCGGTTCGCCTGCCAGCGCATGAAGGACAGGGCCGCACGGCGGAACGGCAGGTGCCGTGGGGCGCTGCCCGTCGGCCCGTGGAAGAGGCGCGTGATCAACGCGAGGCGCGCCGCCGGATCGTCGCGCACCGTCGCGACCTCTGCCTCGGCCGAGGCAAGCGCGCCTGGGTGCTGGCTCATCGGTTGACCATAAAGTTCGCGGCGTGGCGCACGGCACACACGACTTCGAAGACGACCCGCGCAACGAGCACATTCTGATCTCGGTGAATGGAGAGCTCGTGCCGCGCGACCAGGCCGTGGTCTCCGTGTTCGACGCGGGCTTCGTCCTTGGCGATGGCGTGTGGGAGGGACTGCGGGTGCGCGCGGGCCACCCCGCGTTCCTGGAGCGCCACCTCGACCGCCTGTTCGAGGGTGCGAAGGCGATCATGCTCGACATCGGGCGCAGCCGCAGCGAGCTGACCGAGGCGATCTACTCGACCCTCCGCGCCAACGACATGCGCGACGGCGTGCACGTGCGCCTAATGGTCACCCGCGGGATCAAGCGCACGCCGTACCAGGACCCGCGCGTGACGATCGGGCCCGCCACCGTCGTGATCATCGCCGAGCACAAGGAACCGCTGCCGGCGACCGTGACCGAGGGCATCACGCTCTTCACCACACACGTGCGGCGCGCAGCGCCGGACACGCTCGACCCCAAGCTCAACTCGCACTCGAAGCTGAACGACATCAGCGCCTGCATCCAGGCCTATACCGCCGGCGCCGACGAGGCGCTGATGCTCGACCCGCACGGGTTCGTGGCCACTTGCAACTCGACGCATTTCTTCATCGTCGCCGGCACGGACGATGCGCCCGAGGTGCTCACCTCGGACGGGCGCTACTGCCTCGCCGGGATCACCCGCGCCAACGTCCTCGAGATCTGCCGTGCGGGCGGCATCCCGGCGCGCGAGACGACGTTCAGCCTCACCGATGTCTACTCCGCCCGCGAGGCGTTCGTCACCGGCACCTTCGCCGGGGTCGTGCCGGTCCGGTCGGTGGACGGTCGCACGATCGGGGATGGCAGCCGCGGGCCGATTGTCGAGCGCCTCCAGGGGCTGTACCGCGACCTTGTGGACGCGGACGTGGCCACGCGAGTCGCGCCATGAGCGACGTCGTGCGCGTGGCCATGTGGTCCGGGCCGCGGAACATCTCGACGGCGCTGATGCGCGCGTTCGAGAACCGCCCGGACACGGTCGTCGCCGACGAGCCGCTCTACGCGGCCTACCTTGCTCGAACCGGCGTCGACCATCCGGCGCGGGAGGAGGTGCTTGCCTCCCAGCCGACCGATCTCGCCACGGCCGTCGCGGGACTGTCAGAGCCGCTGCCGCCCGGCAAGACCGTCTACTACGCGAAGCACATGGCCCACCACGTGTCGAGCGACATGGACCTGAGCTGGACCGTCGAGTTCCGCAACCTGCTGCTCATCCGCGATCCGGCCGAGGTCGTGGCCTCGTACGTTCGCGCGCGCGAGAGCTGCGAGCCAGAGGACATCGGCCTGCCCCAGCAGGGCCGGCTGCTCGAGCTGTGGGAGAAGCAGGGAGTCGACGTGCCGATCATCGACTCAGGTGAGTTCCTGCGCGCGCCCGAGGCGCACCTGCGCTGGATGTGCGACTGGCTCGACATCCCGTTCACCGATCGGATGCTGTCCTGGCCGGAGGGCCCGCGCGAGTCCGACGGCGTGTGGGCGCCGCACTGGTACGCCAACGTCTGGGCCTCCACCGGCTTCCAGCCCTGGCACCCACGCGAGACCAACCTCTCCGACCACGACGCCGCCGTGGCCGAGGCGTGCCGGCCGATCTACGAGGAGCTGTACGCCCGGCGGGTCCAGCCGGACTTGTGATGGCCGAGCTTCTCGCAGACCTGTTCATCAGTCTCGACGGCTTCGCGGGCGGCGAGGGCTTCGGGCCTTACTTCGGCTACGGAGGGCCCGAGCTCGACGCCTGGGTGGAGGAGCATCTCGCGGAGCCGCAGCAGGTCGTGCTCGGCCGCAAGACATACGAGGCGCTCGCGTCCATCTCCGCCGGGTTGGACTCCGTGTCGACCGGGCTCACCGCCGTGCCGAAGCTCGTCGTCTCCAACACGCTCGAGGAGCCGCTCGCCTGGGCGAACTCCCGCCTGCTCCGCGGCGACGCCGCCGAGGAGCTCCGGCGGGTGAAGGACGAGAGCGACAGGCCGCTACGGACTATGGGCAGCCTGTCGCTCGTCAAGAGCCTGCTCCAGGCGGGCGTGCTCGAACGCCTGCGGTTCATGGTGTTCCCAGTCATCGCCGGACCGCGCGGACGCGAGCCGGCCTTCGCCGAGCTGGCCGCGCAGCACCTGGAGCTCGTGGAGACCCAGGTACTCGACGGTCGGCTCGTTTTGCTCGAGTACCGGACGAGGACCTAGATCGGGCCTCTCTCACGCGGTAGCGTCTCGCCGCCAACGGACGCGAGGAGGAGGATCGGTGAGCAACGGAGCGAGCTTCGACGTGTCGGGCTATGGAGTGGCCGTCACTGGAGGGGCAAGCGGGCTCGGACTGGCGTACGGCGAGGCGCTCGCCGCGGGCGGCGCCCGGGTGACGCTGATCGACCTCGATGAGGGCGGCGTCGCGCGCGAGGCCGAGCGGCTGCGGGGCGAGGGACTCGACGTGCGCGCGGCGGTGGCCGACGTGACCGACCATCCCACGCTCGACCGCGTGATCGACGAGGCTGCGGAGGAGTACGGCCGGCTCGACGTGGTGTTCGCCAATGCGGGTATCGACCCCGGCGTCGGCTTCCTCGGCGCTTGGGCGGGAGACCAGCGGCCGCGGGTCGAGGAGGGCGCCCTCGAGCGCTACACCGACGAACGCTGGAACCGCGTGATCGACATCAACCTCAACGGCATCTTCGCCACGGCGCGAGCGGCGGCCCGCCACATGCGCCCGCGGAACTCCGGGCGGATCATCGTCACGACGTCGATGGCGGCCACGAACGTCGAGCCCGCGATCGGCCACGCCTACGCCACGGCGAAGGCGGGCGCCCGCCACCTGGTGCACGGCCTGGCGCTCGAGCTCGCCGCCTACAACATCACCGTCAACGCGATCGCGCCCGGCTTCTTCGTCACCAACATCGGCGGCGGCCACGCACAGGCGGCTGAGGTGCAGGAGGCGATGTCGAAGGACATTCCGATGCACCGGGTCGGCTGGCCCGACGACATCAAGGGCCTCGCGATCTTCCTCGCCTCCCCCGCCTCCGACTACATCACCGGCCAGGAGATCCTGATCGACGGCGGCTGGAGCCTCGGCGCCGCGGACTAAAGGGCGCGGCGCCGAGGTGCCGTGAGCTGCTTACGAGCTCTTGACGAGCGGCTTCTTGCCGGACCGTGTCGAGAGCTTGAAGACCTGCTTGCTCGCTCCGGGGAGCATCACGTCGATCTCGATCTTCGCGCCCTTCGCGAGCTTGCGGCCCTTGAACGCCTTCGCCAGGTTTACCTTGCCGTGGCTCGGCTTGAAGGACTTGCTGCGGAACGGGCAACCGTGGCCCTTGCAGCGCATCTTGACCTTGGCTCCCGCCGGGAGCCCGCTGAGCACGAGCTTGCGCACCAGCGTGTTCTTGCCCTTGAGCTTGAAGCCACTGGAGAGCTTGGCCGCGAGCCGCGGCTTGTTCGGCGTCGTGCCGTTGCCGCCGTTCACCTGACCGCTGCTCCCGTTGCCAGCGCCGCCGCTTGCCGGCGGCGCCGGCGTGACCGCGAAGTGGCGCGTGATCGTCGTCGCGTTGCCGGCCTTGTCGGTGACACGGACAACCAGGCTGTGCGAGGTCCCCGGCGCAACGTGGCTGAACGTGTACGCGTGCGCCGCCGCACACGGTGCGAACCCGGCGCCGTCGATGTTGCACGCGACCTCGGCGAGATTGGTGTCCGAGTAGTCAAAGCCGACCGTGATGTCCCCAGCAGCCACGGTCGCACCCTCCGACGGCCCGTCTGTGAAGGACACATCCGGCGCGGTGCGGTCGACGACAAAGCTGCGCGTGACCGAAGCCACGTTCCCGACGTCGTCGGTCGCCGTGAGCGTGTAGGTGTACGTTCCATCGGTGGGAAGCGACGGGCTGAACGCTCCCGCGCAGGCGGTCGCCGTGCCGCTGTTCACCTGGCACTTCACGCTCGCGTCCGGATCCGTGCTCAAGCTGACCGGGACGAACGCCGCGTTCGTGAACGCAGGAACGGTGCCGACGGTGATGCTCACCTGCTTGTCCAGCGTGACCGTCTTGGAGACATCACTGATCCGGCCGCTCGTGTCCACGGCCCGCGCCAACACGGTGTGGGACGTGCCGTCGGCATAGCCGTCCATGGCGATGCTCGCCGAGTACGGAGCCGCAGTGTCTGTCGCCTTCAGCGCACCATCGACCCAGAACTGCACATCGAAAACACCCGCATTGTCCGAGGCTGTCGCGGACACGTTCATCATCTTCCCGACCTTCTGCCCCACGCTCAGGCTGACGGTTGGGTTGGTGACGTCGAGCCAGCTCATGGCCACGGTCTTATCGCCGTCGAGCGTCACGTTGCAGGTGCTGCTGCTGCTGCAGTCACCTGACCAGCCGGCAGCGAACCCAGAGGGGCCGTCGCTGGCCGTGAGCGTGTAGCTGTCCCAGCCGGTGGTCGGTTCGGGCTCGCACTCGCCGTCGACACAGGTGACCGTCTGCGAGTCCTGCGCCGTGCAGTCGCCTCCGCTCCCGGCCGGGCAATCGATCCCGGAGGGAGTGCTTGCGATCGTGCCTTGCGATGGACGCGCCACCGTCAGCGTGTGCGTGAAGGTCTTGTGAGTAACCGTGCCGCCACCCGGACAGCCTTCGATGGGACATTCCGCCGCCGCAGGTCGAGGGAATGCGAGCAGGGCAGCAATGCCAAGCGCTGCCAGCAGAACTACGAGTACGGCCAGGGACCGCCGATCGACGGAACGCGAGTCATGCATTCGGGCTACCTCCCGCTGAAGGACCAGTTGGCCGCCAGTCTGCAATCCGGGCGCAGGCGCCGGAACCGGGCTAGCCACCCATCTGAGGTATGGGTAACCGAACTAGGTCAGCGCTCTGACCAGTGGGGCCTGGCTAGCAGCAGACGTCGATGTGCGGCAGCCCGTCGTCCTCCTCGGGCTGATCCGCGTCGTCGTCGTACTGCTCGCGCTTGCGCTGCTGGTCCCGCTTCTGCTGCTCGCGCTTCTGCTGCTCCGGGTCGATGCGCTGACCCACCCGCTCAACCGAGGGGATGTTGTTGACGCGCGGCGAGATCGGCTGGATCGGGTCCATGGGTCATCGGAGCGCTAGGAGGTCTGCTGCTGGGTCGCGGCCGCCGCGTCCATCGCGGCGAACTTGCGCTCGGCGAGGATGCGCGCCTGCTGGCGCACCTCGGCGACGGCGATCTGCCGCCAGATGTAGACCGACGCGGCCCACACGGCCATGTAGGTCGCCAGGCCGCCCAGGATCGCGCGCAGGCCGAGGTGCACGAAGTCGGTGCCGGAGCGGTGCGAGAGCCAGGCCATCAGGAGGAAGCCGGCGATGCCGCCGCGCGCCTTCCAGCGGCGGATCTGCATCTGCGCCCGCGGATGCGCCGAGATCTTGATGTCGTCCGCGTTCGGCGGCGTGATGGTGGTGGGCTGGTCCCCGTCCGTCTTCTTCTTGGCCATCAGAATGCACCCCGCTTCCGCTGTTCACGCTCCTGGCGCGCGACGTAGCGCGCCAGTCGCTCCTGGTTCTCCTCGCTGATGTGGTCGAAGCGGATGCCCACCGCGCCGTGCGGCGCGCTGCGGACCGCGGTGCCACGGGCCTCGATCGGGTCCTTGCCGTCGTAGAGGTTGATCTGGAGCCAGACGAAGACGCCGATCTGCATCGCCACGCCGGCGCCCGGCGGGGAGGCCAGGAGCACGCCGTTGGCGCTGAGGTTGAGCGCGTCGTACTGGATCGCGTGGGGATCGTTCTTGAAGGCGACCGCGACCGGGATGTTCACGTCCACGCGGACGAAATCCCGCCGCTGAACGCGCTCAGGCTCCTCCTGGCCGACGAAGCGAACCTTCTTGTTGCCCCCCTGGTCGAAGGTCGCGTATCCCTTCTGCCGGTAGAGGCCGCGGACCGTCGTGTACTCGAGCACCGCGTCGGGCTGCTCGAGCGCCATCGCATCAGCGGTCGCGCTCACGACGAGCGCGATCACCACCGAGTCGTCGTCGACATTCTCGACGGTGCCGCTGGTGCGGCCGACCCCGCGGATCTTGATCTCCACCCGGTCCGACTTCGAGATGTCGGGCCCCGACTGGGAATCCTCCTGCTTTGCACGGGTAAAAAGCTTCACAGCAGGATGATCGACGCCAAAGCCTGTGGGTTTACCGGGAGCAGCCCGCCGTCCATCGACGTGCCGCTTGAGATGTACGAAAACGGACGCCCGCTGCTGATCGCCAGGCCGACGGCGGGGCCGATGTGGCCGGTCTCGTCGGCGTGGGTGAGCACGATCCGCGAGACGCCGAGCGGGCTGAGGCCGCGCAGCATGTCCGCGGCGGCGTGCTCGCCGGTGGTCGCGGGAAGCGTGAGGTGCACCTCGTAGACGCCGATCCGCTCCAGGTCCTCGGCAAGGCGCGCAACCTCGTCCGGTGACGAGGGCGAGACGGTGGGCGTGTCGATCACGATCAGCGCGTGCTCGCGGGCGCCGGCGATGCGTGCGCGGGCCTCGCCCGGGTCGTTCACCGGGTGCACCTGCACGCCGTAGGGCTGAAGCAGCGCTGCCAGCTCGGCGCCCCCATCGCGCGGGCGCAGGCTCATGCAGATCACCGGGACGTCGCTCGCCTGGGCGTAGGTGGCCGCGAGGCGCGCGGTGCAGAGCGTCTTGCCCGAGCCGCCGGGGCCGACGAAGCCGACGGTGCGGCCGCGGCGGCTCCACGTGGACTGGACCGGGATGCGGCGCGCCAGCGTGTCCTGCACGAGCCGGTCGAGCGACGAGTGCGGCGCGAACGGCAGCACGTGCGACACGGTCTCCGTGACGATCCCCTCGGCGAGCACGGGATGAAGTCCCGCGTCGATCAGCTGCTGGACGATCTCCCCCGCCTCGACCGGCGCACGACGCCCGGCAACCAGCGGCGCCATCGCCATGCCGGGCACGGGCGGAGTGCGCTCCAAAGCAGTAGAGAGTTCCTCGGCGAAGGGCGCAGCCTGCTCCAGGATCTTCTCGATAGCAGGAGCGGGCGGCTCAGACCGCGGCTCTGCGGACGGCGGACGGCGGACGGCGGACGCAAACGAGTCGGGCACAGCGTCCGAGTCATCGACAACGTCCAACCGAGCAGCCCCCGGGCGCGCCTCCACCTCAACAAACTGCTTCTGAAAGAACCCGCCCACGCCGCCGGTGAGCCCCTCGCGCCGGCGAGTGATCACGGCGTCGGGGCCAAGCTCGGCCTTGATTCGGGGCAGGATCTCCTCGAGCGTGCTGCCGCGGAATGTCCTAGTAGCGGTACTCATGCGTTAACCACTCCCACGGTCTCTACCCGGATACCGGGCATGACCTCGTTGTACGAGCACACCGGCAGCTGCGGCAGGGCCTGCTCGCAGAGACGGCGCAGGTGGCGGCGCACGCGCGCCGAGCAGAGGAGCACCGGGCGGCCGCCCTGGGCGAGCGCCGAGTCGGTCTGCTCCTTGAGCTGCGAGACGAGCAGCTGAGCACGCGACGGCTCCATGACCAGGTACTCGCCGTCGGCGGTCTGGGCGATCGAGTCCGACACCTCCTGCTCCACCGTCGGGTCGAGCGAGATGGCGCGCAGCTTGCGCTCCGCGTCGAGGTGCGGCGCGGTGATCGACCGGCCGAGCGCCTGGCGTGCGTACTCGGCGAGCAGCGACGGGTCGCGCGTGAGGCGCGCCTTGTCGCCGATCGCCTCGACGATCGTGCCGAGGTCGCGCACGGAGACGCCCTCGCGCAGCAGGTTCTGAAGGACGCGCTGAACCTCGCCGAGCTGGAGCACGTCGGGGACGACCTCCTCCACGACGGCGGCGTTCGTCTCCTTGAGCTGGTCCAGCAGCTGGCGTGTGTCCTGACGGGTGAGCATCTCCCCTGCGTTCGCCCGGATGGTCTCGGTGAGGTGAGTGACGATCACCGACTCGCGGTCGACGACCGTGTACCCGAGTGCCTCCGCCTCCGCACGAGCCGTGTCCGGAATCCATGTGGCCGGAATGCCGAACGCCGGCTCGGTGGTGGGAACGCCCTGCAGCTGCCCAACGGCGTCGCCCGGGTCCATCGCAAGCTGATGCCCAGCGAGGATACGCCCCTGGGCCACCTCGGCCCCGCGAACCTTGACGACGTACTCGTGGGCGTCGAGGCCCACCTCGTCGTGGATGCGCACGGGCGGGATCACGACGCCGAGCTCGGAGGCGATCTGGCGGCGGATCGTCTTCACGCGCGAGAGCAGTGAGCCGCCGGCGCTGTCGTCCACGAGCGGCACGAGGCCGAAGCCGATGGCCAGCTCGAGCGCGTCCACCTGGAGCGCCTCGAGGGCCGCGTCCTTCGGCGCTGGCAGCTCCTTGGCCGCCTCGGCCTGCGCCAGCTGAGCCTGCTGCTCGGCCTGCTCCGTTGCGTCCGGGCGGTCCTTGATGAAGCGCCAGAGCATGAGGAAGAGGCCGCCGATCACGAAGAACGGGATCTTCGGCAGGCCCGGGACGAGAGCCAGGACGAGCATCGAGGCGCCCGCCACGAGCGGAGCCTTCTTCTGGCCGGTGATCTGGCCGGCGATGTCGTTACCGAGGTCCTTCTCCGACGCCGTGCGCGTGACGATGATGCCGGTGGCGACCGAGATCATCAGCGCCGGGATCTGAGCGCAAAGGCCGTCGCCGACAGTGAGCAGCGAGAAGTGCTGACCGGCCTCGCCGATCGACATGTGCTGCTGGAGCATCCCGATCACGATGCCGCCGAGCAGGTTGATCGCGACGATCATCATGCCCGCCATCGCGTCGCCCTTGACGAACTTCGAGGCACCGTCCATCGCGCCGTAGAAGTCGGCCTCGCGGGCGATGTCCTTGCGGCGCTGGCGCGCCTGCTCGTCGGTGATCTGGCCGGCGTTGAGGTCGGCGTCGATCGCCATCTGCTTGCCGGGCATGGCGTCGAGGGTGAAGCGGGCGGCCACCTCGGCCACGCGGCCGGCGCCGTTCGTGATCACCACGAACTGGATGACCACGAGGATCATGAAGACCACCAGGCCGACGACCACGTTGCCGCCGACGACGAAGTTTCCGAACGACTGGACCACGTGGCCGGCGTCGCCATGCAGCAGCACGAGGCGCGTGACCGACACGTTGATCGCGAGCCGGAACAGCGTGGTGAGCAGCAGCAGGCTCGGGAACGAGGAGAAGTCGAGCGCGCTCGGCAGGTAGAGCGTGGTGACGACGATCGCGAGCGCCGCCGAGATGTTGAGGCTGATGCAGAGGTCCACCAGCGACGGCGGCAGCGGGATGATCATCATGATCACGACGAGCACCACCGCACCGGCGGCGAGCAGGTCGGTGTGCTTCGTCAAACGGCCCATCGTCGCTTCCATCAGCCGGCCCTCCTACCCGCCATGCGGTACACGAAGGCGAGCAGCTGGGCCACCGCCTGGAAGAACTCCTCGGGGATCTCCTGCCCCACCTCGACGCCGGCGTGCAGCGCACGCGCGAGCGGCGGATCCTCGATGACCGGGATGCCGTGCTCCTTGGCGATCTTGCGGATCTGGGCGGCCACGAGGTCCGGGCCTTTGGCCACGACCTCGGGCGCCGCCTTCTCGTTGTCGTACTTGAGCGCGACAGCGAAGTGGGTCGGGTTCGTGACGACCACGTCGGCCTGCGGGACGGCGGACATCATGCGCGCGCGGGCGGCCTGGATCTGACGGCGGCGGATGGCGGCGCGCACCTCGGGCGGGAGGTTCTGCTGCTTGGCCTCGTCCTGGACGTCCTGCTTCGACATCTTCAGCGACTTCTCGTGACGGTGGCGCTGGTAGAAGAAGTCGCCGATCGCGATCACGAGGTAGGCGACCGAGATGCGGCGCGCCACGGCGAGCACGGTCGAGCCGGCTGTGGAGAGGAAGTCGGCGGGCGACATGCCCACGGCCGCGGCCATCTCCTTGAGCTTGGGCATCGCGGTGAAGACGGCAATCGCGCCGAGCAGCGTGACCTTGAGCACGCCCTTGCCGGCCTCGAAGGCGCCCGACGGGCCGAACATGCGCTTGATGCCGGCGGCCGGGTTGAGCTTCTTGGGGTCGGGCTTGATCGCCTGGAGGTTGAGCTTGGGGCGCACCTGCGCGACGTTGGCGAGCACCCCGGCGAGCATGCACACGCCCGCGATCGGGGCGACGCCCGCGGCGACGGTGCCGAAGCTGGTGGCGAGCAGCTTGCCGAGCCCCTGCTGGCTGACGACGTCGGGGTGGGCGATCTGGGTCAGCCCCTGGTACATCGACGCCTCGAGCTTGCCGACGAGCTTGGGGCCGAACGAGCCGAGCGCGAACAGGGCGGCCAGCAGCACCACCGAGCCGTTGATGTCCGACGACTTGGCGACCTGCCCCTTCTTGCGCGCCTCATTACGGCGCTTGGGAGTTGCCTTCTCTGTGCGCTCGCCGGCCATGACCTAGGCGACGTGGAGGGATTGGAGGGCGGTCGAGACGGACACCTGCACCTGATCCGAGATCCAGCCCCCGATGAACGGCAGCGAGATCCCCATGATCGTGAGGCCGACGGCGATCTTGGCCGGGAAGCCCACGGCGAAGACGTTCAGCTGCGGCATGACGCGGGCCACGAGTCCCATCGCGCAGTCGGTGAGCAGGACCGCCAGAAGAACGGGAGCGGCGAGCTCGATCGCGGAGCCGAAGATCGAGACGAAGGCCTTGTCGGCGCCGCCGACGATCGCATTGATCGACGGGAACTCGGAGATCGGCACGAGCTGGTAGCTGCGCGCGAGGCCTTCGATCATCCAGTGGTCGCCGTTGATCGCGATGAAGATGAGCACGCCGACCATCGCGTAGAGCTGGCTCAGCACGGGCGACTGCGTGCCGGTGATCGGGTCGATCAGCGAGCCGTACGAGAAGCCCATCGAGGTGTCGAGCAGTGAGCCCGCCACGCTGATCGCCGCAAACACGGCTGCGAGCGCGAACGAGTAGGAAAGGCCGACGAGCAGCTCCTTGCCGATCAGGCCGGCGAGGTTGAAGCCGTCCAGATTGAGGTGCTGGCCGTGCAGCGCGAGCGGCGCGAGGCCGAACGAGATCGCCACGGCGACCACGCCGCGGGCGCGCGCGGGCAGCATCTTCGACGAGAAGATCGGCGCGAGCAGGAACAGCGGGCTCACGCGCGCGAGCACGAGGATGAAGCCGGCGAGCTGCTGTTCGCTCACCTGCTGCAGGAGCGCGTTCGCGTTCAAGAAACGATCCCCGGGATCCCCAGCCACAGCTGAGTCGTGTAGGCGACGATCTGGTTCAGCATCCAGGGGCCGGCCACGATCATCACGACGATCGTCGCGATGATCTTGGGGATGAACGTGAGCGTCATCTCCTGGATCTGGGTGACGGCCTGGAAGATGCTCACGAGCAGGCCCACGACAAGGCCGGCGAGCAGAATCGGGAGCGCCACCTTCACGGCGACGGTGACGGCCTGCATTACGAGATTGATGACGACGTCCTGGTTCATTAGCTACCTCAGTGGAAGCTCTGTACGAGCGATTGGGTGACGAGGTTCCAGCCGTCCACCAGGACGAACAGGAGGATCTTGAAAGGCAGCGAGATGAAGACGGGCGGGAGCATCATCATTCCCATGCTCATCAAGGTCGACGACACGACTAAGTCGATGACCAGGAACGGCAGGAAGATCAGGAACCCGATCTGGAATGCCGTCTTCAGCTCGCTGATGATGAACGCGGGGATCAGCGTGTAGGTGGGGATGTCCGCCCGCGTCTTCGGCTGCTTGAGGTGCGCGAGCTTGGCGAACAGGGCCAGGTCCTTCTCGCGCGTCTGCTTGAACATGAACTGACGCAGCGGCTCCTGGCCGCGCTGGATCGCCTGGGCCTGCGTGATCTTGTGCTTGCTCAGCGGGTCGATGGCGTCCTTCTTGATCGCGGTGAAGGTGGGCGCCATCACGAAGATCGTGAGGAAGACCGAGATGCCGACGAGCACCTGGTTCGGCGGAGCAGTGGGCGTGCCGAGGCCGCTGCGGATGAAGCCGAGGACGATCAGGATGCGGGTGAAGCCCGTGACCGTGAACAGCAGCGCCGGGACCAGCGAGATGCCGGCGACGATCAGGAAGATCTCGACGGCGTTCCCACCGTTGGTGGTGATGTTCACTTCCGCACCGTCCTGCGGCGCATCTCGTCGACGATGTCCTTGATGAGGATCCCGCTCTTCTGTGGCCGCGCCGGGGCCGGAGCCTCGAGCTCGCCCGCGGCGTCGACCTGCTCGCCGATGAGGCCGGCGCCGAGCGCCTCCTCCTCGGTGTAGCTGCGGATCGGCGTGACGCCGTTCTCGCTGGCGCCGACCAGCACGTAGTCGCGGCCGCTGCGCACGAGGTGGACCGAGCGGTTGGGGCCGAGAGCGAGCGTGGCGACGCTGGCGAGGCCCGTGCCGGTGGAGCGCTCCTCGCGGCTCGCCTTGACCTGCTTGAGGACCCAGTAGACGCCGTAGATGACGGCGATCACGATCGCGAGACCGACGAAGGTGCGGACGAGGCTGCCGCCGTTCGCGCCAGGCGTGCTGGACGACTGCGACGACTGCACAGGAAGATTCAAAGGCGTGTTCTCACCAGGCCCGGAGGGCTTGGCGAACGCGGCGTTTGCCGACAGCAAAAAGCCGGTCAGGGCCGCACTTGCGGCAAGAGAAAGTCGAGCCAATCGCATTGAGGGACGATCCGAGTGAGGGACAGGATCGACCCGAGTAGTCGGCAGGGCGAGGCGCTGCTTTAGCTCGAAGTTCTTTGTTGTTAGTTCTTAGTTCTTAGTTGCCTGGCCCAAATCGGAACCAAGAACTAAGAACCAAGAACTAAGAACTACTGCTGTTCCAGCGCGCCTTCCGCCTCACGCAGCCGCCTGGCAGGCGACACCACTTCAGTGAGGCGCAGGCCGAACTCCTCGTCGATGACCACAACCTCTCCCCTCGCGATCCGCTTGCCGTTCACAAGCAGGTCCACGGGCTCGCCGGCGAGGCGGCTCAGGGAGACGATCGAGCCCGGGCCGAGGGCCAGGGTCTCGCCGATGGTCATGCGGGTACGGCCAATCTCGACGGCCAGCTCGACGGGCACGTCCTCCAGCCTGTGGAGGTCCGCCGCACGCTGCTCCGCGACGGTCGTGCTCTCGAGAGCCTGATATTCGATCTCTTGCGACACGAGCTTCCTCCTACTGGACTGCCACGTCGGTGAACAGAACCTCGTCGACCTTCACGTCCGTGTGCTCACGGATGCCCTTCAGGATCTCCCGCTTCAGCTGCTCGCGGCCGTCGCGGTCGATCAGGTCCTTGGACGGGGTGTCGGTGACGATGTCGGTGATGACGTCGCGCACCGCCGGCTCCTGCTCGAGAGCACCGTAGTTCTCGCTGGTGGGCGCGCCCTCGGAGGTCGGAAGGACCTCCTTCTTGTCGAGGACGAGCGACACATCAAGCTTTGCGTAGCGGCCATCGGCCATGTTCAGCAGGAACTCCTTCGGCATCACGTACACCGTGCCGGCGATCTTCGGCTTAGGCGCCTTCGGCGGCTTCGCCAGCACCGTCTTGTAGACACCCCCAAAGAGCACTAGCACGATGGGGATCACGATCTTCAGCTTTTTCTTCATTCAGTACTCCCTCCATGGAGTGCTCATCCGTTCCCTGGAATGTCGGGCGTGATCTGCTGGTCCTGGCGGAGCAGCACGATTTCCACCCGTCTGTTCTTTGATCGACCAATTGCCGTGGAGTTGGAGGCCACGGGATAAAGATCTGCGTAGCCGGCCGCTCCGAGGCGGTACCTGCCGATGCCCGTATGGAGCAGGAATCGCACCACGACCGACGCACGGGCCGTGGACAGCTCCCAGTTGCTGGGGAACTGCCCGGAGATCGGCACGTTGTCGGTGTGGCCCTCGACCATGATCGGGTGGGTCTTGTCGATGTTGAGCGCGTGAGAGACGCCCGTGAGCACGGGCGCTGCCGCCGGCTTGAGGGTCGCCTGGCCGGGATCGAACACCACCTTGTCGGTGAGGAGGCGCACCACCAGGCCGCGCTTGGCGATCACCGTCTGAAGCTGCTTGGAGAGACCGTGCTTGCGCGCGTAGGCGTCGATCTCCGCCTTGATCTGCTTGAACTCCTTGTCGTCCTTCGCCTTCTGGCTCTCGGTGCTCTTCTCGCCGATCTGGGGCTTGATCGGCTCGATCGCCGGAGTGGCCTGGTCGCTCGGCGTCTTGCCGTTGCTCCCGGTGTCGGCGATGGACGTGCCGCCGACGAGGATCTTGCCCGAGAAGGCGTCCTGGAGCGACTTCTGAAGCTGCGTGTACTTGGACGTGTTCACCGACGAGATCGAGAACAGCACCATGAACAGCGCCATCAGCAGCGTGATCATGTCCGAGTAGGTGAGAAGCCAGCGCTCCTCGTTCTCGTGCCCGCCGGCGTGCCCGCCACGGCGGCGCCTACGCCCTCCAGCGCGCGCGCTCATGGCCTACGCCGCAGCCGCGGCCGGCTCGCCGACGCCGGACTGAGCACTCTGCTCGATGCTCTCGGCGTCCCGCTCGGTGGGCGCCACGTAGCTGAGCAGCTTGCTCTCCACCACGCGCGGGTTGTCGCCCGCCTGGATGGCGAGGATGCCCTCGATGGTGAGGTAGCCGAGCTCCTGCTCGAGCGACGAGAGGAACTTCAGCTTGTTCGCAACCGGCAGGAAGACGATGTTCGCGGAGCCCACGCCGTAGAGGGTCGCGATGAAGGCGCCCGAGATCGCGGGGCCCAGCGTGGCCGGCGCGGAGAGGTTCTCGAGCACGTGGATGAGACCCATCACCGTGCCGGTGATGCCGAGCGTGGGGCCGAAGCCGCCGGCCTTCTCGAAGGGCTCGACGCCCTTGTGGTGGCGGCCCTGCATCGCCTCGAGCTCGATCTCGAGGATCGTGCCCACGAGCTCCGGATCGGTGCCGTCGACCACGAGCTGCATGCCCTTGCGGGTGAACTCGTCATCGACGTTCTGGAGCTCGTCGTCGAGGGCGAGAAGGCCCTCGCGGCGCGCCATCTCGGCGAACCTGACGAGCAGCGCGACGCGCTCGCGGAGGTTGTACTCGGGCGGGCTGAACGCAAGCTTGTAGAGCTTGGGCACCAGCTTCATCTGCTCCATGGACGTGCCCGCCATGGTCACGCCGGCGGTGCCGCCGAACACGAGCAGAAGCGCCGGAATGTTGATGAACGCCGGGATCTGGGTCCCTTCCATCATCGCGCTCATCAGCACCGCGGCGATCGCGAAACCGATTCCTATGGCAGAAATAGCTTTCACAGCGCAGAGCCTCTGTCCCCGGTGATCGACCGGGGACGAGAAATCTTTGGTGTAGAGAGGCCTCTACCTCAGACCGAGCGGAGGCCGGCGAGACGCACGCTGGCGCGCCATTCGCGGATGAGTTCGGCCACCTGCTCGGGCGTCTCGGAGACGACGATCTTGGTGCCCGTAGCCAGCGCAAGGTGCGTGTCGGGGCAGGCCTCGATCGTGACGATCAGGTCGTCGTTGAGGAGAAACGGTTCGTCAGAGTGGCCGAGTCGATGCAGAGTGATCATTGGGAGTCCTTGGTTGGCAGTTGGCGGTTGGCAGTTGGCAGGCGGTCGACGGTGCCAACTGCCAACTGCGAACTGCCAACTAAATCCGTGACGCGAGGCACGGCAGAGGTCCCTCAACCCTGCCATGCCTCGCGCTCACGTCTTTAGATCAGCGCTCTACCTCTTGAGGTTCACCAGGTCGTTGAGCATGTCGTCAGCGGTGCTGATGACACGGGAGTTGGCCTGGAATCCGCGCTGGGCGCTGATCATGTTGGTGAACTCGGTGGCGAGGTCGACGTTCGACATCTCGAGCTCGCCCGAGACGGTCGGGCCGAAGTCGCCACCGGGGGTGCCGATCTCCTCGGGACCCGAAGCGGCACTGGCGGTCCAGCGGTTGCCGGACGCGCGCTGCAGACCGCTCTCGTTCGAGAAGTTCGCCAGCGAGACGTAGCCGGCGATGGTGCGGGTGGCCGAGCCGGCCGGGATGTAGCTCACCGAGCCGTCCGCGCCGACCGCAACCTGGGTGCCGCCCTGCGGGATCTGGATCAGCTGATCCGCACCCGGAGGAGTGGCGGAAATGGTCGTGCTCGGCACCGTGCGGCCGAGGACGTAGTAGCCGTCCGCGGTCACCAGGTAGCCGTCGTCGTTGGTCCGGAAGTTGCCCGCACGCGTGTACTGCGTCGTGCCGGCGGTCGGGGTCACGGTCACGGGCGGGCCCGCGTTGATCGTGCCCTGGCTCAACCGGAACCAGCCCGAACCCTGGATCGCAAGGTCGGTGGTGTTGCCGGTCGACTGGAACGAGCCGGAGCTCATCACGTTGTCGATCGAGCCGAGCTGGGTGCCGAGGCCGACCTGCGCCGGGTTCGAGCCACCCTGGCCCGGACCCTGACCCGCGCCGCCGCGCTGAAGCTGGGCGAGCGAGTCCGCGAACGTGGTGCGGCTGCCCTTGTAGCCGATGGTGTTGACGTTTGCGATGTCGTTCGCCGTCACGTCCATCATGATTTGGTGCGTCTTGAGGCCGCTGATCGCGGCAAACATGCTCCGCATCATCGGGGCATCGTTTCCTTTCTCGGAAGCGGCCTCCCCGTCCATGGGGTCCGGCCGTCGTGGTTAAGCGGGTCGCGCATCAGGCGATGACCGCAGAGTCGATGTTCGTGAACACGTGCTCGCGCATGTGCTCCTGGTCCACCGCCGTGATGACGGTCTTGTTGCGCACGGACACCACGAACGCGGTGCCGTCCACAAAGACGACTGAGTCGCGTGAGCCCTTGCTCGCGGCGCGGGCAGCGCCCGCCTCGAGACGCTCGCGCGTCCCGTCCGAGAGGTCGATGCCCCTGCGCTCGATTCGCTGCAGCGCGTGCTGCGAAAACTGAAGCCCGCCGGCCTGCTGCCGGAAGATCTCCTGGAACGACGGACCGCTGAGCTGGCCGCTCGTCCCGCCGCTCGCCGGCTTGGGGCCGACGGGCGCGGCGGGCGACAGGCCCGGCGGCACCAGAGCGGGGTTGTGGGCGGGGTTGGTCACGAAACTCCCAACACGTCGCCCGGAGTGATCTGGATGCCGCTGTCAAGCGTCAGCTCGGTCGACCCGTCGGCGCCGAAGTCGACCTTCTTCACGAGGCCGCTGGCGTCCGCGCCGGTCGAGTCCGTGTAGCCCACGGTCTTGCCGAGCAGCGAGAGAGCCTGCGTCTGCTTCTGAGCCGCGAGCGTGTCGCTCGACGAGCCCGACAGGTTGGTCAGCTGCTCCAGGATCGAGTACTGCGTCATCTGCGACACGGTCTGCGTCGGGTCCTGGTTGCTCGACGACATCGGATCCATGTTCTGGAGCTCGCCGACGAGGATCTTCAGGAAGCTGTCCTTGTCGAGCGAGCCTGAGTCGCGCTGAACCTGCGTACCGGCAGGTCCAGTAGCGCTGCCCGAGGTGGTGGGATCAATGGCCATTTCGTTCTTCTCCTTGTCCTCAGGCGAGCACGTCGACCAGAACGCCGTTGGGCAGGCTGATCGTCGTCTCCTCGGGGTTGTCAGCGGAAGCGCCTGAGTCGACGTCCTCCTGCGTGTTGCCGCCACGGCCGCGCTGAGGCTGGCCCTGGTTGCCGAAGCTGGCCCCGCGCTGCTCCTGGCCGGTGGTGCCGACGTCGAAGTGCGTGAGGTTGATGCCCTGCGAGGCGAGCTGGCGACGAAGCTCGTCGCCACCGTCGCGCAGCACCGCGGCCGCCTGCGAGGCGTCCGCCACCACCCGGGCCACCACGCCGTCCGGCGTGGAGCGCAGGTGGATGTCGATGGAGCCGAGCTCCTCGGGGTGCAGCTGCACGCGCGCCTGGGTGATCCCGCTCGACTGCGAGATCTTGATCACCTGATGCACGGTCTCGACGGCCTGCTGGAGCCGCGCGCCCGGCAGCGGCGCCTGAGGCGCCGGGGCCGGGGCGGGCGCGGACGCCTGCGTTGCCGGCTGGGCCGGAGCGACATTGGGGATAGGGGATTGGGGATTGGCCGGCGCCTGCGGGCCCTGGGTGGTTGCCTGGGCATCCGGCGTCGGAACAGCGGCCGGAGCTGCGTTCGGCTGCGGCTGCTGCTGGCCTGCGTTCTGCTGGGAGGGGTCCTGCTGCTGCGTCGGAGCGGTAGTCGCGTGCACGGGCGCCTTCGGCTGGGCCGGGGCTGCCTGCGGCGTCTGATTGGAGATTGGAGATTGGGGATTGGATACCGGCCGCTGCGTGACAGCCGGGGCGTCGGCGGCAGGCTGCTGGGCGGCGGGAGTGGCGGGCGCGTTCGCGAGCGGAGCCCCTGCCGGCGTACCCGGCAGCGCCGGCGTGTTGCCGGCCTGCGCGGGCACGCCTGCCCCCTGCACGTTCTGAGCCTCGCCGGCGACCGCCGTGGCGGTTGCCGTCGCGGCAAGCTGGATCGGAGCAGCCACAACCGGCGCGCCAGACTGAGCCGGGGCCGGGACGGCCTGGGCCGCGACCTGAGAAACCGAAGTCGCGTCAGCAGGCGTAGCCACAACCGGCACCGGCACGATCGGAGCAGTCGCGACAGCGGGGGCCGGCTGAGCAACAACCGGCTGCGCAACCGGAGCGGCAGCAGCGGCGGCCTGGTCCTGAGCAACCGCAGGATCCGCAGGCTTGTCCGCGGCCGGCGACTTGTCAGTCGTAGCCGTCGGCGCCTGGTCCTGGTCCCGCGACCTGTGACCTGCGACCTGCGATCTATCCGCACGGGAGTCCTGTCGCGACTCCTTACTTGGGCCTTCCGCATCAGCGGTCCGGGCCTGGTGCTGGTCGAGGAGAGTTCCGAATGGATCTCCGCTCCCCTCCGACCTGCCCTTCGAGGGCTGCCGTCCGGGCGGTGGTTGGGGCGCTATTGGCGCTGCGCGATCTGGAGTCATGTTCAAACCGTTGAGTAGTCGAGGTTGGGACTGGACAGGGACTGCGCCGCGGTCGCCGCCGTGCCGCCGTCCTGGCGGTACTGCTGGGCGAACGCGAGGACGTTCTTGACGTAGTTCTGCGTCTCCGAGTACGGCGGGACACCGCCGTAGCGCTGAACCGCGCCCGGGCCCGCGTTGTAGGCCGCGAGCGCCTTGCTGTAGTCGCCGCCGAAGCGGTCGAGCTGCATCTTCAGGTAGTGCGCGCCGCCGTCGATCGACTGCGCGGGGTCGTGCACGTCGGTCACGCCGAGCGAGGACGCCGTGCCGGGCATCAGCTGCGTGAGGCCCTGCGCGCCGGCGGGGCTGCCGGCGTTCGGGTTGAAGCCAGACTCCTGCTGGATCAGGCCCTTGAGCACGGCGGGGTCGATGCCGTACTTGGAGGCCGCGGCGTTGATCAGATCCTCGTAGGGAGTGCTGCCCGAGCCGGCGTCGGCGGAAGTGGTGGTGGCCGCGGTGGCGGTCGTGCTCGTGGCCTGGGCGAGCTGGTCGCCGAAGCTCGCCGACGAGCTCACCGTGGGCGACGGGGAGCCCGCGGAGGCGGAGGCGATCAGGGCCTCGAGCTGGGAGATGCGCGCTACGGCGTCGGTCACGCTCATGCGGCCTGCACTCCCCGGCGGTGGATGTTGAGCGCCATCTCGTCGAGGAGGGCGCCCTCACGGCGGCCGGCCTCGCGGACGTGCTCCGCGCGCTTGCGCTCCTTGAGGCGCTCGAGCACCTCGCGGTCGCGCGCGGCGCTCTGAAGGGCGCTGCGGCGGGCATCGACCTCGGCGTCCTGGCGGTCCAGGTCGAGCGAGGCGGACTCGCGCTCGCGCTCGGTGCGCTCGAGGTAGGCCTGCGCGGCCTGAAGGTCGTGGGCGCTCATCGCGGTGCCGACGGCAGCGCGCTGGGTGCCGCGTGCCTGCTCCACGTTCTCGACGGCAGCCTGAAGCATCGCCTCACCACGAAGGCGCAGTGCGAGCGAAGCGGCGAGCTCCTCCTTGGCGAGCTCTTCCTTGCGCTCCCTGAGCGCGCGCACGCGCTCGAGCTTGAACGTGAAGGGACGGTCCACGGTAGCCCGGTTGATCGACGGGTGCTCAGGCTCCTGAACCCGAGCTGGACGCCTGTTCGACGGCGGCGGGAGTTGCGACGATCCGCTCGAGGCGGACGGCCCACTCGCCGTCGACGAGAAGCAGCTTGCCCTTGGCGAACGGGAGGCCGTTGACGAGCACGTCGAGCTCGTCGTCGGGCTCCTTGTCGAGGTCCACGATGGCCCCCTGGCCAAGCGCCACGGCCTGGGCGAGCGGCAGCTTTGCGCGGCCGAGCTCGGCCCACATGCGCACATTCACATCGAGCAGATGAAGCGCGAGATCCTCACCGGGATCCGGCATCTCCTCGACGGGCTCCGGCTCCGGCTCGGCCTCCACGACCGGCTCAGGAGCAGCCTCCTCGGTAACGGGCTCAGCCTCTGCGGACGGCGGACTGCCGACGGCGGACTCGTCAACGATCTGCTCTTCGGCAATCTGGTCTTCCATCACACTCCTCCCCACGGCTGGCGGATCTGCACCGCGCGGGCATTGCCGTTTCGGCCGGGGTCGCCGACATGAGCGGGAACGTCGCCGGCGTAGAGCAGGACGCCCTTGGAGGCGGGACGGCGCAGGCGCACGATGTCGCCCGCCTTCATCCCGAGCACCTCGGACAGCGGAATGTCGATGGCGCCCACCTCGGCGCGCAGGTCCATGTCCACGTCGCCGACGGCGTCGTGCATGGCGGCGGCGCTCGAGTCGTCGATCGTGACGGCGCCGTAGTGCCCCTGCTCGAGCTTCGGCATGATCTTCTCCACCGAGCTGTGGGGGACGACCAGCGTCAGGATCGACATGAGCCCGTCGATCATGGCCGAGAGGTTGAGCAGCAGGGTCGGCTCGCTGGGCGAGACGATCTGCACCGACATCGGCGAGATCGCATGCCCGTCCTGGCGGAGGGTCACGTCGGCGAGGTCGTGCCAGGTGGCGGACAGCGCGTCGACGAGGCTCGTGACCGCGCGCATCGCGACCGTCGTCTCCACGTCGGTGAGCGAGGTGGGCTGACCGGAGGGAGCGCCGGAGCCGCCGAGCAGGCGTGCCACCAGGGCGAGCACGAACGGCAGGTCCATGATGAGCGCGATCTCGGTGTCGAGCGGCTCGACGCGCAGCAGGTTGACGAGCGCGGAGCGCGGCACCTCCTCGGCCATCACGACTCCGTACGGAAGCTGGTCGGTGTTGAGCACACCGAGCTGGAGCTCCGTGCGGAGCTCCGCTGACATGCGGCTCGAGGCCGACTGGCAGAAGTTTTCATGCGCGACCTCGATCCGGCGCACCTGCTCTCGGTTGAACTTCGAGGGGCGGCGGAAGTCGATCTCGCGTACGCGTGGGTGTCGGCTGGGAGTCATCCGTTCTCGTTAATCGACCGCTAGACCGCCAGATGGAGGGGCGGGATCGCGCTCGGACCGGGAGCGATGGGGTCGGGCTGGATGGACTCGAACGGGTCGGGCTCGTGCTGGACGAGCGCCTCGCCCGGGATCTGGGCGAGCTGCATCAGCAGCGAGTCCGCCTCGTCGGCGGTGCTCGCATCGGTGACCGACTGGCGGAGGAAGTCATTGATCGGGTCGCGCTTGGCGATCGCCATGTCGGTGACGGGGTCCGCGCCGTGCTGGTAGGCCCCAATCGCGATCAGGTCCTCCTTCTCCTTGTAGGCCGCCATCAGGCGGCGCACCTCCTGGCCGGCCTCGCGTACCTCGGGGGTCACCACCTCGCCGACGAGTCGCGACACGCTCGAGAGCACGTCGATCGCCGGGTAGTGGTTCGCGTGGGCGAGGTCGCGCGAGAGCACGACGTGGCCGTCGAGGATCGAGCGGACCGCATCGGCGATCGGCTCGTTCATGTCGTCGCCGTCCACGAGCACCGTGTAGAGGCCCGTGATCGAGCCGTTGCGGTTGGTCCCGCTGCGCTCGAGCAGCTTGGGCAGCAGGGCGAACACGCTGGGCGTGTAGCCGCGGGTGGCGGGCGGCTCGCCGATCGCGAGGCCGACCTCGCGCTGCGCCATCGCGAAGCGCGTGACGGAGTCCATCATCAGCATCACGTTGTTGCCGCGGTCGCGGAAGTACTCGGCGATCGTGGTGGCGGTGAAGGCGGCCTTGATGCGCACGAGCGCCGGCTGGTCGGAGGTCGCGACGATCACGACGCTGCGCGTGAGCGCGGAACCGAGGTCGCGCTCGATGAACTCGCGCACCTCGCGGCCTCGCTCGCCGACGAGGCAGATCACGTTCACGTCCGCGGAGGTGGAGCGCGCGATCATGCCGAGCAGCGAAGACTTGCCCACGCCGGAGCCGGCGAAGATGCCGAGGCGCTGGCCGCGGCCGCAGGGCACAAGGGCGTCGAGAGCGCGCACGCCGAGCGACACGCGCTCCTTGATCGCGGGGCGCTCCATCGGGTCGGGAGCGGCGGCGATCGTGGACAGCGACTCGCCCGTGGGCGCCTCACCGCGCGCGTCGAGCGGGCGACCGAGACCGTCGAGCACGCGCCCGAGGAGATCGTCGTCCACGTTGACGCGGAACTGCCTGCCGGTGGGCGTGACGGCGCGGCCGGGACCGATGCCGTGCATCTCGCCAAGCGGCATGAGCAGCGTGCGCGAGTCGCGGAAGCCGACCACCTCGGCGGGAACCGCCTCACGGTTGCGGCCGGTCTCGACCTCGCACACCTCCCCCACCTCGGCCTCGAGCCCGGTGGCCTCGATGATCAGGCCGATCAGGTTGATCACGCGACCGCGGCGGGAGTGGAGGTCGCTCCACTTCAGAGCTTCAAAAAGCCCCCCGAGCTGCCCCTGCTCCCCGGTCATCGCTGCAGCTCGGCCTCGAGCACCTCGCGGGCGCGCTCGAGCTTGGTCTCGATGGTGGCGTCCACCTCGCCCGCGGCGCTGCGGACTACGGCGCCGCCGCGCGTCACGCGGCGGTCCTCCTGAACGTCGATGTGGTCGATGCCGCCGAGCGCGGTGGCCACTGGCCCGATCGCCTCGCGCACGATTTCCAGGTCGAGCGAGTTCACCTGCACGGTCACGCGGTCGCGATCGACGAGGCAGCGCAGCGCGCCGCGGACGACGTCAACCACGCGCTCGGGCTGCGCCTCAATCGTGCCGGCGAGCACCTTCTCGGCCAGTCGCAGGGCGAGCTCCACAGCGCGCTCCTCGACCGTGTCGGCCATCTCGGAACGCAGCTGCTCGGCGCCCGCCACGGCCTCGCCGAGAGCGGCTGTTACGGGAGCGATGTCCTCCCGCGCCGCGGCCATTCCGGCCTGGTAACCCTCCTGGTAGCCCTCCCCACGGGCGGCATGGCGGAGGTCGTCGGCCTCGGCGCGAGCGGCGGCCATCACGTCCTCCGCCATGCCCCGCGGGTCGATGTTCGCCATCGGCCGGGCGCCGGCGGGCTCTGGGGGAAGCTGATCGAAGGAGAAGGCGCTCTCGGGCGCCTCGACGACGCTAGACAAGCTCCTCCGCCTCCTCCTCGTCATCGCCACCGCGGGCGATCACGATCGCGCCCGAGTCCTCGAGGCGGCGGATGCTGGCGACGATGCGCCCCTGCGCCTCCTCGATCACCGAGCGGCGCTGCGGCGGCTGATACTCCATCTCCTCGACGAGCATCTCGGCCCCGCGCTGGGACATGTTGTTGAGAATCTTCTGCTTGACCTCCTCGGACACGCCGCGGAGAGCGAGCGCGAGGTCCTTCTGGTCGACGTCCTTGAGGACGAGCTGCACGCCGCGGTCGTCGATCTTCACGATGTCCTCGAAGACGAAGAGCAGCATCCGGATCTCCTCCGCGAGCTGGCCGTCCTTCTGGGCGAGCGTCTCGATCACGTTGCGCTCGGTGGCGCGGTCGGCGGAGTTGAGGATGTCGGCGAGGCCCTTGACGCCGCCCGAAGCGGAGTAGTCCTCGGACTTGACGAGCGAAAGCTTGTTGCGCATCACGGCCTCGACGTCCTTGATCACGTCGGGGTTCGTCTCGCTCATGCCGGCGATCTTCATCGCCACCTCGGCCTGGGTCTCGGCGGGAAGCTGGGCCAGCACCTGGGCGCCGATCGTCGTGCTCATGTTGGCGAGCACGAGCGCCAGCGTCTGGGTTGACTCGCCGGCAAGGAAAGCCTGGATCTGCTCCGGCGGCGTGCGCCGCAGGAACTCGAACGGGCGCACCTCGATGATCGCCGAGAGGCGGCCGATGATGTCCTTGGCGCGGTCCTCGCCAACCGAGCCCTCGAGCACCTCGCGCGCGAAGTCGAGACCGCCCTGGGCGATGTACTCGGCCGCGACCAGGTGATCGGAGGCCTCGTCGTACACGGCCTCGACCGTGTCCGGCGGGACCGACTCCATCTTCGACATCTCGAGCGACAGCTGCTCGATCTCGGCCTCGCGCAGGTGCTTGAACACCGACGAGGCGCGCTGCGCGCCCAGCGAGACGAGCAGCACCGCCGCCTTCTGTCGGCCGCTGAGCTTCTCGGGCGCCTTCGTCAGCGCGCCGCCGCCAATGGCCTGTTCAAGAGCCTCGGACATCGCCTAGGCCTCGTTCATCCACATGCGGACCTGCTGGGCCACACGGTCGGGCGAGCGCTCGGCGAGCTCCTCCACTCCCTTCCTCGCCATGGACTCCTGCGGAGCCGGGATGCGGACGGACTCGGTGCCGGCCTCGAGCTCGGCCAGGGACGTGGGCGCCTCGATCTCGCTCAGCCAGGTGGGCTTGCGCATCAGCGTCTCGTCCTCGCGCTTCTTGAGGTGGCGCGACATGAAGAACATGAAGCCGAGCAGCGCGATCCCGAGCAGGACGTACTTGGCGTAGCCGATCGGGTTGAGCGGGGTCTTGGGGGTCGTCGCCGTGGGCTGCTTGGCGAAGGCCACCTGGCTCACCGTGATGGTGTCGCCGCGCTTGGGGTCGATGCCCGCGGCCGCGCCGAGCGCCGACTGGAGCTGAGCCACCGTGGCCGGCGGGACGGCCTTGTCGACGAGCACGGCCACGCCGAGCTTGTTCACCGCGCCGGGGGCGACCTTGGTGTGCGACACCGTCTTGCTGACGCCGAAGGTCGTCTCGGTGTCGTTGTTGTTGTAGTTGTTGCCACCGCTCGAGCCGCCCGCGCTGTAGCTCGGGATGTTGGCGCCGGTGCCCGAGGTGCCGGACGCGCTGCCCGAGCCCTTGAGCTTCTCGGTCGTCTTCTTCTGCGTGAGCGGAGTGCCCTTCTTCGCGTACACAAGGGCGTCCTTGCTCGTCTGGTCGACGTTCAGGTCCGCGTTCACCTGCACGGTGCCCTTGCCGGTGCCCACCGTCTGGTTGAGCATCGCCTGGAGCTGCGAGCCGAGCTGCTGGTCGTAGCGGTTCTGCGCGGCCTCCTTGAGGCTGGCGCCCGGGCCGTCACCGAGGCTGTCGCTCGTCGGCCAGAGGAGCTGGCCGGTGCTGTCGGTGATCGAGACGTTCTCGAGCTTCAGCCCCTGCACGCCGCCGGCCACGAGCTGGGCGATGCCGCGCACGGAGTTGGGGTCGAGGGCAGTGCCGCCGGTGTTGAGGAGCACCGAGGCCTTGGCGGTCGAGTTCTGGTCGCTGAAGAGCTGCTCCTGCGGCATCACGAGGTTCACCTGGGCGCCGGTGACGCCCTGAACCTGGCCGATGGTCTGGCTCAGCTCGCCCTCGAGCGCGCGCTGGTAGGTCACCTGCTGCTGGAGGTTGCTGGCGCCGAGCTTCTGCTTGTCGAACAGCTCGAAGCCGGCCTGGCCGTTCTGCGGAAGGCCCTGCTCAGCGAGCGCGACGCGCGCCCCTGCGGTCTGGCCGGAGTCGACGGCGATGCCCGTGCCGTTGTTCACGAGCTTCCACTTGATGCCCTTCGTGTCGAGGGCGGCGGTCATCTTGCCCGTCTGCGCGGGGTCGACGCCGGTGGCGATCGTCGAGTAGCTCGGCGACGTCGCCATCTTCATCAGCAGGATCGCCACCAGCACGACGCCGATTGCCGCCGCTGCCATGCCGATCTTGCCCTTTGTGCTCGTGTTCTGGATGAGGGTTCCCATTTACCTAGACCTGTGTGTGGAAGATGTCCGTTTCGGCCTCGACGGCCTTGGTGCGTATCTGTGAGGCCAACTGCATCGAGAGTCGTGCGCGCTCGACGGCCATGACGACCGACGACGGATCGGAGGCGGTGCCGGCCGCAAGCGACTGAGCCGCGCTCGCCGCCTGCGTCTGCGTGTCCGCGAGGCCCTGGATGGCCTGCGACAGCGCACCGCCAAAGCTCTGGCCGCCCTGCTGCTGGCCGGGCGTGGCCGTGGGCGACTGGATCTGCCACTCGGCGCCCTTCGCCAGGATGCTCGGATCGATGGGGAGGGCCATCAGCGCAGAAGGTCGAGGGTCTTCGTGTACATGGACTTGGCCGTCTGCATGGCCGTGACGTTCGCCTCGTACGAGCGCGACTCGGTGATGAGGTCGGTCATCTCGGTCACGGACTCGACGTTGGGCATGCGCACGTAGCCCTGCGCGTTGGCGTCGGGGTGACCCGGGTCGTAAACGAGCTGGCCCTGGCTCTGGTCCTCGACGATGCCGGCGACCTGCACGCCGCCACCGGCGTTGTCAGAACTGCTGCCCATCGCGCCGGCGAGCTGCGCGCCGAAGGTCGAGCCGGAGCCGATCTCCTGGAGCACGACCTCCTTGCG
>DATBKS010000045.1:0-5723 GCA_036555755.1 Thermoleophilaceae bacterium | reverse complement strand
TTCGGTGCCGGCCACGACATGGCCCACGCGTTCAAGCTCAGCCTCCTCCAGCTGAGCGCGCTGGCAGTCGGCGTCGTCGTGATGTCGAGGCTGCTCCCGCGCCCGACCACGACCGAGGCCGAGCCCGAGGCGGTGGCCGTTGCCGCGTAGTCGCTAGCCGCGCGGCTCTCCGATTTGCCCGGCGCGATACCCGCGCCGGGCACCGAGGCGCGCCAGGGGTGGGAAGATCAGCTTCTGGATCGCGGGCGGGGGGAAGGGCGGGAAGAGCAGCGTGACCATGTCGCTGTACGCCTCCGCCATCACGATGCCCTGGAGCAGCGCGCCCCACGACTTCGGCATCGCGCTCTTCGAGAGCCCGCCCGAGCGGCTCAGGCGCACGGTGTCCTCGAGGAACTCCTGAAGCGTCGACGGCGGGCGCGCGTGGCAGACCATGTGCACCTCGCGGTCGGACTTGTTGCGATAGGCATGGCGCGTGCCGGCCGGCACCTCCACCGTCTCGCCCGGCTCCGCCGTGATCCACTTCTTCCCGGAGAGGAAGCTCGGGTTGCCGTTCAGCACCTCGAACGCCTCGTTCATCGAGGGGTGGATGTGCGGCGTCACGCCGCCGCCCGGGTCGACCCAGGTCTCCACGTGGAGCACCTCGGCACCGTCGGCCTCGGTAGTGCGCGTGAAGCGCAGCCGTTGCCGGAGGACTGGGTCTTCGATGATGCCGGGCTCGGCGATGGTCATAACCTAGTGATCACTAGGTACTGTACCGAAGTCAGCTGGCCCACGGTCCGACGCCCCCGAAGCGCTCTGGGGTGATGCGCAGGATGTAGCCCGGCGGCGGCTCGTCCATCGGCGGGAACTTCACGTCCGGGCCGAGGTAGACGTGTGCGAGGCTCTGGAGCAGCTCGGGTGCGCCGCCCTCCTCGATCCGCCCGCGGCCGTGCACTACGAGGTACTCGGCGAGCCCGAGCTCGTTGATCGTGCTCGCTTCGATCGACAGACTCACGCGCGGGTCGCGCTGAACATTGCGCAGCTTCTGCCGGAGCGCCAGGTGCCCGGCCACGATCTCGTCGTCCTCGAGCCCGACCCAGATCATGCTCACCTGCGGGCTACCGTCGCGGTTGAGCGTGACGAGGTGGGCGTGAGCGTCCGACTCGAGCAGTTCGCGCGCGGCAGGGTGCATCTCGGCCATCGAGGCCGAGCTTATTCCTTCGAGGCTCTTCCCTGAGCCGAACAGGATGCTGTGGTAGGTGGTCATGCCGAACGTTCCTGACTTTCGGGTGCTGTGGACCCAGAAGTCAGGAACGTGGAGCGGCCGCATCCTGCTCGCGCAGCCATTCGACCGTCTCCGCGATCCCCTCGCGCACGCCGATCTGCGCCTCCCAGCCGAGCAGCTCGCGCGCCTTCTCCACCGAAGGCCAGCGGCGCTGCACGTCCACCTCGAACGTGGGGAGGTGCTCGAGCTCGAACTCCTCGGGTGCCCGGCCGCACTCCTCCCAGATCACCCGCGCGATCTCGGCCACGGTCATCTCCTCGCTCGCAGAGATGTTGAAGTCCTCGTTCACCGCCGCGGGGTGCGACATGGCGGTGACGACGCCGTCGGCGATGTCGTCGATGTGCGTGATGGTGCGCGTCTGCTCGCCGGAGCCGAAGATCTGCAGCGGCTTCTGTCCGGACAGGACCTTGCGGATCACGTCGGGGACCATGTGGGCGATGCCGGGCTCGTCCTCGGGCATCTCGCCCGGGCCGTACGCGTTGAAGGGGCGGCAGATCGTGAACGGCAGGTCGTGCTCGTCGTGCAGCGCATGGCAGTAGACCTCGCCGGCGAGCTTCGAGAAGCCGTACGCCGACTGCGGGATCGGCGTGTCGACGATGTGCGCCTCGGTGGTGGGGTACTCGGTGGCCCGCTCGAACACCATCGAGGACGACACGTACACGAGCCGCTCCACCGGCTGTTCCAAAGCCGCGCGAAAGACCGAGTTGTAGAGCCCGTTGTTCACCTCGAGCAGGGTGTGCGGGAGCTTGTGGAAGTTGGCGATGCCGCCGACGATCGCAGCGAGGTGGATCACGTGCGTGCAGCCGGCCGCCGCCGCGCGGGCCTCCGCGTATTCGCGAAGGTCACCGGTGTGGATCTCGCACGACTCGCGCATCCAGTCGGGCGGCGTGCGCTGGTCGGAGACGCGCACCTCGAGCCCGTCGCCGTCGCGCAGCAGCCGCCGCACCACCGCGGTGCCGATCGTCCCGGCCCCGCCCGTCACCAGCACTCGCGCCATGCTCAGCCTGCCGACTGCGTGGGCACTCCGCTGCGCAGCAGCTCCAGGTCGGACTCCACCATCAGCTTGACCAGCTCCTCGAAGCTCGTGCGCGGCTCCCAGCCGAGCTTCTCCTTGGCCTTCGCGGAGTCGCCGATCAGGTGGTCGACCTCGGCCGGACGCATGAAGCGCTCATCGATCCGCACGTAGGCGCTCGGGTCGAGGTCGAGGTGGCCGAACGAGATGTCCACGAGCTCCTGCACGCTGTGCGCCTCGCCGGTGGCGATCACGTAGTCGTCCGGCTCGTCCTGCTGGAGCATCAGCCACATCGCCTCGACGTAGTCCTTCGCGTAGCCCCAGTCGCGCTGCGCATCCATGTTGCCGAGCGCCAGCTCCTCGGCCAGCCCGAGCTTGATCGCGGCCGCTCCGTGGGTGACCTTGCGGGTGACGAACTCGAGCCCCCGACGGGGCGAGTTGTGCACAACCAAGCGGCCCACACCCGCGTTGAACACGCCAGCCTCGGTCTCGAGATCGAAGACCCATTCGTCGTCCTCGACCGCGGCCGGGACGATCCGCCGCACCTCCTGCGGCGGCTTGCGCAAGTGCGCGCCCTTGCCGCTGTAAACGGAGGCGCGCGACGCAAGGTTGAGCTGGTAGTAGCACTTGCCCGCGCGCTGCTCGACGTAGACGGACGCCGGCTGATCGAGCGAGTGGTAGAGGCAGACGAGACCCTGCGCGAGCACCGCGCTGTTGGTCTTGATGCTGTCGCCCTTGCCCTTCTTGAGTCCGTCGCCCGCGTAATAGCCGTTGAGGAAGTGTTCCTGCGTGGGCGCGTCTGAGTTGAGGATGATCGGCGGGACCTGCTTGTGACCGGTCCTCGTGTAGAGCTGCTCACGGAGCCAGGGAGCCACGGAACCGCCGCCGCTCAGGTTGAGTTTGCCCACCTCGGCGTTCTCGTCCCAACCTGAACGACCCATCCACTCGTGCGACTTGCCGAGGAATGTCTTCGACCAAAGCCGAGCCACGTGCATACGCAGCTCGGCGTCATTGTTGGTGAAGCAGATGTGGCGCTCGTCGCGGCCGACGTAACCGTCTGCCACCAGCAGGCCGAGCAGTTCCGCCATTTCGGCGGTCACCGTCGTCCACAGCGGGGGCTCGGGCATCTCGTCGCATACGAGGAGCCGATCGTCTTCGGCCACATCGCCCGCCTTGAGCTCGTCGCCGTCGGAGTCGAGCATCGTGTGGTGCGCGGTTACCTGCACCACGCCGCCCCGGGCCTCGATGCTCAGCAGCTCATGGTCTGGATCCGTGCGCCGCCGTCGCGTTGCGGTGATCGCCTTGACGGGAGTCCAGTCGTCTCCTGCCCACACCTCGAAGAGGCCCTCGGGCTCGAAGGTCTGGACGCTCGGGCCCTTGCGCCGGAACGGGACGATGTCCGCCGGCGTCTTGACGGCCAGCACGCCGTTCTCGCGCACGACCAGCGGAGTCGTGGAAGAGACGCACTCGTGGTTGAAAAGTATCCCTGAGCAGGCAAAAAGGTCATACGACTCGCGGTAGTTGACCGTGATGAAGTGGCCGTAGACCTTCGCGACGCCGTAGGGGCTGCGCGGGTAGAAAGGCGTCGTCTCGGTCTGCGGGACCTCGAGCACTTTGCCGAACATCTCCGAGGAGGACGCCTGATAGAGCTTCGCCTCCGGCGCCACCTCGCGCATCGCCTCGAGCATCCGCGTCACGCCCACGCCGGTGAAATCCGCGGTCAGGACCGGCTGGTTCCATGACGCCGCCACGAACGACATCGCCGCGAGGTTGTAGATCTCGTGCGGCTGCACCTCGCGCATCACGTCGCCGAGCGAGCGCTGGTCGAGCAGGTCGCCGGTGTGGAGCGTGATGTTGTCGCGGATGTGCTGCAGGCGCTGGAAGGTCTCGGTCGACGCGCGCCGCACCATGCCGTGCACCTCGTAGCCCTTCTCGAGCAGAAGCTCGGCGAGGTAGCTGCCGTCCTGCCCGGTGACGCCCGTGATCAGCGCGCGCCGCGGCTCGGCGCTCATCCGACCACCCCGGCGGCCACCCGCTCGCGCCACCAGTCGAGGGTGTCGCGCAGCGTCTGCTCCAGTTCGATCTCCGGCTGCCAGCCGGTCGCCTTCGTCAACTTCTCATGGGAGCCCCTGATCTCCATCACCTCGTTCTCTCGCAGCCTGGACGGATCGATGCGGCACTCGACATCGAGGGGGCTGAGCGCCGCGAGGGACGTGAGTATGTCGGACACGGCAGTTGAGCGGCCGCTGCAGACGTTGAAAACTCCCGTTTCTCCGCTTTCCAGAGCCATCCAGTAGGCCCGCACGACATCGCGGACATCGGAGAAGTCGCGGCGCACCATCAGGTTGCCGGTGGTGATCTCCGCACGGCCGCTGGTGGGCGGATGCGCCTCCGCCTCGGCGATCTGGCGGGCGAACTTGCCCACCACGTAGGTGTCCGACTGCCCCGGCCCCGCGTGGTTGAACGCGCGCGTGCGCACGATGCGCATGCCGTGCAGCTGGGCGTAGGAGGCCGCGAGCTGGTCCACCATCGCCTTGCTCGACGCGTACGGGTTCTTCGGCACGAGCGGATGGGTCTCGTCCACCGGCAGCGACTCCGGCCGGCCGTACTCCTCGCCGGAGCAGGCCATCAGGACCCGGGCGTCGGGCACCTCGTGGCGCAGCGCCTCGAGCAGGTGGAGCGACGTGGTCACGTTCGCGGCGATCACCTCGGCCGGCGCCTCCCACGAGCGCGCCACCGACGCCTCGGCGGCGAGGTGCACCACCCGCTCGGGCTTTAGGCTCGCCACCGCGGCGCGCACCGCGGGGCCGTTCAGAAGGACACCGCGCTCATAACCCGCGAGCCCGGCCAGGTCGGGCCGCTCACTGCGGCCGAGCCCGGCCACGTCCGCGCCGCGCTCGGCGCACAGGTGCGCCAGGTGGCGCCCCGCGAAGCCCCCGACGCCGGTGATGAGGATCACGTGGAGACGAGCTCGTCCGCGTACGCGAACACTTGGGCCGACCCGGTGACGTTCCACGGATCGACGAGCAGCGCGCTCTTCGGCATCTGGGGGAGGACGCTCTCGTAGGCGGAGTGGTTGGTGGCGATCACCACGGCGTCGGCGCCTGAGAGCGCTGTCTCGAGCGGCTCGGACTCCGCGGGCACGAACGGGTCGTGCCGGGACACGTGCGCGAGCTCGCGTTCCAGGAGGCGGATGAGCTTGTAGGAGAGGGAGTCGCGCGCGTCGTCGGAGTCGCGCTTGAAGGTCAGCCCGAGCACCGCGACCTTGCGGTCACGCAGCGACCCGCCGAGCCGTCGCTTGAGCCCCTCGACGAGGAACAGCGGCACGCTCTCGTGCACGCGCGAGACGGCCAGCAGCATGCCCGGAGCGCTCGAGCGCTCCTCGCTGAAGGTGAAGTCCTTGCGCAGGCAGATCCCGCCGGTGAGGCCCGGGCGCCCGATCCCCCC
>DATBKS010000044.1:0-41594 GCA_036555755.1 Thermoleophilaceae bacterium | reverse complement strand
GCCACGAGCTGGTCGGCCACCTCGTCGAGGTCGAGCAGGCCGCCCTTCTCGATCGTGAAGCCGTGCGGGCGCAGCTCGGGGTCGGGCACCTTCTCCGCGAGCGCCGCGGCGCTTGCCACCACCACGGCGCCCTCGCCCTCGATGAGCGCGTCGAGCGCGGCGATGCGCAGGCCCACGAGGTGCGGCGGCGGCGCGAGGTGAGACTCGTACTGCACGCCGCGCGCCGGGTAGAAGCGCACGGGCCGCGGCGCGAGGAACGCCTTGAGGTCGGCGGCGAGGTCGCGCGCCGAGCGGTCGTCCGCTGCGACGACGAGCGCGGGACGCTGCGGATCCGAGTCCACCAGCGCGGCCAGCAGGTACGGGCGCAGGCTGGCGGACACGAATGCCCTCTGGGGAGCGGTACGCGCCGACTCGGCCAGCGCCATGACGGCGTTGTCCTCGTGGGCGTATGTGAGCAGTGGGCGTAGCGACATCGGGCAGCAAAAACGGCCGCCCGGAACGCCGCGCGGCTGTTACAAGCCGATTCTAGATACGGCCTCAGCCAGGGTGTCCGCGTCGATCTCCGCGGCCCTCACGTTCTCCTCGAGATGCTCGACCGACGAGGTGCCGGGGATCGGCAGCATCACGGGCGAGCGCTGGAGCAGCCAGGCGAGCGCGATCTCGTGTGGCACCTCGGATCTGCCGGCGTCGAGCGGCGCCCACGGGATGAAGCCGATGCCGTTCTCCTCGCACGCGTCGAGGACGTCCTCCGAGTTGCGATCGGTGAGGTTGTAGCGGTTCTGCACCGTTACGACGTCGAGGATCGAGCGCGCCGTGGCGAGCTGGTCCAGATTCACGTTCGACACTCCGGCGAGCCGGATCTTGCCCTCGTCCTGGAGCTCCTTGATCGCACCGACGGACTCCTCATACGGCACCCTGGGGTCGGGCCGGTGGAGCTGGTACACGTCGATCCGCTCGAGCTTCAGCCGCTGGAGGCTGCCCTCGCATGCCTGCTTCAGGTGCTCGGGGCGTCCGTCGGGGCGCCACTGATTCGGGCCGTCCCGCAGGAAGCCGCCCTTCGTGGCGATCACGAGGTCGTCGGGGTACGGGTGGAGCGTCTCGGCGATCAGGTTCTCGCTGACCTCGGGGCCGTACGAGTCGGCCGTGTCGATCAGGTTGATGCCGAGCTCGAGCGCGCGGCGGAGCACGCGCTGGCACTCCTCGCGGTCGGCGGGCTCGCCCCAGATGCCGTCGCCGGTGAGCCGCATGGCCCCGAAGCCGAGGCGGCGCACCTCGAGCTCTCCGCCGAGGGCGAGCGTGCCTACGTTGTCTGCGGTAAGAGTCGTCATGCCTCCGGGCTACCCGGCGGTTCCGCGATCAACCGCTCAACTTCGTCGGCGGCGCTGGCGATGAGGTGAACCACCTCCGCCTTCGGCTCGCGGAACTTCGCGAGCACATACCCGGCGACGATGTCGGGATCGGTGGAATCCGGTCGGCCCACGCCCACGCGGACGCGCTGGAAGTCCGCGCTGCCGAGCCCCTGCTTGAGCGACTTGAGCCCATTGTGGCCCGCCAGCCCGCCGCCGAGACGGCTGCGCACCTCGCCGAAGGGCAGGTCGATCTCGTCGTGGATCACGAGCACGTGGTCGAGCGGCACTCCGAACGCGCCGCGCGCGGGACCGGCGGACTTGCCCGTGTCGTTCATGAAGGTCTGCGGCAGGAGCACGGCCACGCGCGGCCCGCCGGGGCCGGTGCGCCCGTCGGTGAGCAGGCCGGCGTACTTCTTCTTCGCCTTGGGGAGCTGCCAGCGTGCGGCCAGCTCGTTCGCCACCTCGAAGCCGACGTTGTGGCGGGTGCCGGCGTAGCGGTCGCCCGGGTTGCCCAGCCCGACTATCAACCAATCCGCGCGGCCGCGTTCCCCGCCGCGCCGGAACAGGCTCAGGACTCTTCGCCGCCGCCCTCTGCGGCAGCCTCGCCCTCGGGCGCGCCACCCTCTTCGCCCTCGGCGGCCTCGGCGCCCTCCTCGCCCTCGGCGGGCTCGATCGGCTCGCCGTCCTCGCCCACGAGCTCGGTCTCCTCCTCGATCTCCGGCTCCTCCACCTCGGTGGGGACGGTGATCGTGGCGATGATCGTGTCGTCGGGATCGTCGAGGAAGGTGACGCCCTGGGGCGCGCTGACCTCGGAGAGGTGCATCACCGCGGCGATGTCCATGCCGGACACGTCGACAGTCACGCGCTCGGGGATGTCGGTGGGAAGCGCCTCGATGTTGAGCTCGCGGGTGACGTGCTCGAGCACGCCGCCCTCCTTCACGCCCGGCGCCTCCTCGACGCCGACGATCTCGACCTGAACGGTCGAGTGGATCTTCTCGTCGAGGCGGACCTCGAGCAGGTCGATGTGCAGCACCTGGCCGCGCACCGGGTGGTGCTGCTGGTCCTTGATGATCACGGGGCGGGCCTTGCCGTTCCCGATCTTCAGGTCGATCAGGGCGGAACCCTCGTGCAGCGCGGCGCGCAGCACGCGGTTGTTGACCTTGAACGACAGGCAGTCGTCGCCGCCGTACACCACGCCGGGCACGTAGCCCTCGCTACGCAGCCGCTTGGTGGCGCGCGTTCCGCGCTCCGACCGCTCCTCGACTTCCAGAGATGGGCGTTTGCCGTCTGCCATGCAGTGGGCCAGTGTAGCGACAGGGCGTCGTTAATCTGCCTGGGGATGGCGAAGGACGACAACAGCATCCCGACCGGGCGCATTCGCCGCACGGCGAAGGTGGCCCAGGTGATCGGGGCGAGCGGGGCGGGATACGCGGGCGCGCGGGCGCGCTCCGTGGGTCGCAGCCAGGAGGAGCGCACGGAGCAGCTCGACCGCGTGCACATGGAGGCGGCGGAGCGCATGGTGGACGCGCTCGGGTCGATGAAGGGCGCCGCGATGAAGATCGGCCAGCTCGCGTCGTTCATCGATACGGACTTTCTCCCGCCGGAGTACCGCGAGCTGTACCAGGAGAAGCTCTCCAAGCTGCGCGACTCGGCGCCGCCGATGCCGTGGAAGGACGTGAAGGCGGTGCTCGAGGACGAGCTCGAGGAGCCGGTGGACGAGCTGTTCGACGAGTTTGAACACGAGCCCGCCGCCGCGGCCTCGATCGGACAGGTGCACCGTGCCGTGCTGCCCGACGGGCGCAAGGTGGCCGTGAAGGTGCAGTACCCGAAGGTGGCCAAGGCGCTCGAGGCGGACCTCTCCAACGCAGGCATGATCCTGCGCCTGGCGAAGGCGATCGCGCCCGGGCTCGACGCGCGCGCGGCTGCCCGCGAGCTGCGCGAGCGCGTGCTCGAGGAGCTCGACTACGAGTACGAGGCGCAGAACCAGCGCACGTTCGCGCGCGCCTACCGCGGCCATCCGTTCATCTATGTGCCGGACGTGATCACGCGCCTGTCGCGGCGGCGGGTGCTCGTGACCGAGTGGGTGGACGGCGACAGCTTCGAGACCGCGCGTGATCTGAGCCAGGAGGAGCGCGACCGGATCGGCGAGATCATCTACCGCTTCTACTACGGCTCGATCTACCACCTGCAGCATTTCAACGCCGACGCCCACCCCGGCAACTACCTGCTGATGGACGAGGGCAAGGTGGCGTTCCTCGACTTCGGCATGACGAAACAGCTCGACAAGGAGCAGATCGAGCTGGAGATCGCGGCGTTGGAGGCCGCGTTCGAGGGCGACCCCGAGCGGCTGCGCTCTGCGCTCCAGGACCTCGGCTTCCTCGCGAACCCGAAGCGCATCGACGCCGAGCGGCTGATGGAGCACGTGAAGGAGGTCGGCGGCTGGTACATGGAGGACCGGGAGCTGACGATCGACTCCGAGCTCGTGATGCGCGTGATCTCCGCAAGCTCCGATCCGCGCTCCGAGTTCTTCGACGTGATGCGCCGGGAGAACCTGCCCGCCAACGAGATGATGGGGCGGCGCATGGAGGCCGGCGTGCTCGCCGTGCTCGGCCAGCTGCGCGCGACACGCAACTGGTGGCGGATCGGCCGCGAGTGGTGGTTCTGCGGCGAGCCTGCCACCGAGCTGGGCCGCGAGGAGTGGGCCTACTTCGAGTCGAAGGGCGAGAAGCGAGTCAGGAAGTTCGGGGCGCGCGCGACCACTTAGTTCCTAGTTCCTAAGAGCGGAGCTCTTCCGCAGCACGCTGTCAGAACAGCTGGTTCTCGCCCGCGAAGATCTCGCTGACGGAGCCGTCCGTGAAGATCTGGCGGACGGAGTCCGTGAGGATGTCGCTAGAGGTGAGCACGCGGACGAGCCCGTCGGGCGCGCCGTCGCGCAGGGGCACGGTGTCCGTGACGAGGATGCCGGACAGTGGCGAGTTCGAGAGGGTCTCGAACGCCTTGCCGGAGAAGATGCCGTGCGTGGCGACCGCGTACACCTCGCTGGCGCCGGCCTCCATCACGGTGCGCGCGCCGGCCGCGAGCGTGCCGCCCGTGTCGATGATGTCGTCGACGATCACGGCGCGGCGGCCGCGGACGTTCTCGACACCGATCACGTAGCCGATCTCGGCGACCTGCTGAGCGGGCCGCTCCTTCTCGAGCAGGGCGTACTCGGTGCCGACCTTCTCGGCGAACTTGCGCGTGAGCTTCACGCGACCGGCGTCCGGCGCGATGATCACGAGGTCGGAGGCCGGGCCGAGCTGGTCCTTGACGTACTGGGACAGCACGTTCATCGCGGTCATGTGGTCGACCGGCTTCTGGAAGAAACCCTGCAGCTGGCCGGCGTGGAGGTCCATGGTCACGAGGCGGTCGATGCCGGCCGACTCGAGCATCCGCGCCACGAGACGCGCGGTGATCGGCTCGCGCGGCGCCGACTTCTTGTCCTGGCGCGAGTAGCCGTACCACGGGGTGACGGCGATCACTCGGTGCGCGGAGGCGCCGACCGCGGCGTCCACCATCACGAGCAGCTCCATCAGCGCGTCGTTGGCGGTGAGGCCCTCACGCGGGTTGCCGCAGATCGACTGGACGATGAACAGGTCCGCGCCGCGGATCGACTCGCTGTAGCGGCAGTAGACCTCGCCGTCGGAGAAGGTCTTGAGCCCGGCGTCCGTGAGCCCGACGCCCATCTTCTGCGCGATGGACGCCCCGAGTTCGCGACTGGCCCGACCGGCGGTGATCATCAGCCGCTTGTCGTAGCCGAAGGGCAGGCTCGTACTGAGCGGGCGCGACTCAGTCCCCAGGCTGCTCATCTTGGGCCTCTTGTTCCTTTCGCTGCGCGTAACCGTCGACGTTGGTCTGGCGAGCCCGAGCGATACCGAGGGCGCCGTCGGGGACGTCATCGGTGATTACGGACCCGGCCCCAGTGTACGCGTCGTCGCCGACGCTAACGGGGGCTACGAAGGACGTGTCGACACTGGTCTTCACGCGTCTTCCGATCTTCGTGCGGTGCTTCTTCCGGCCGTCGTAGTTGGCAGTGATGTTCCCGGCGCCGATGTTCGTATCCTCGCCCACGTCGGCGTCGCCGAGGTAGGAGAGGTGCGGCACCTTCGTGCCCGCCCCGATGTCCGAGTTCTTGACCTCCACGAAGGTGCCGATCTTGGCTCCCTCGCGGACGACGGTGCCGGGGCGCAGGTAGGCGAACGGGCCGATCTTCGCGTCCTTCTCGACCTCGCAGTCGACGAGGTATGAGTGGGCGATCCACACGCCGTCTCCCAAACGCGCGTTGATCAGCGTGGTGTGAGGGCCGATCTCGCAGCCCTTCCCGATCCGCGTGCCGGCGTGGATCGTCACGCCCGGCCCGATCACGGTGTCCGCGCCGATCTCGACATCCGCTTCGAGCGTCGTCGTGTCGGGCGAGACGAAGGTCACGCCGTTCAGGGCGTGCTGCTCGATCAACTGGCGATTGAGGTGCTGTGCCACTTCCATCAGGTCTGCTCGCGTGTTGACTCCCTTCGAGCTAAGCACGTCGTCGGTCATTTCGGCCGCTATGTGGCCTCCATGCTCAGCAATCAGCGGAAAGACGGTAGTGAGGTAGCGCTCCCCATCGGTCTCGCCCACCGAGTCCAGTGCGCCGAACAGCTCCCCGGCGGCAAAGGCGTAGGTCCCGATGTTGATCTCCCTGATGCGGAGCTCGTCCTCGGGTACACCCTCAGGATGCTTGGTTTCGACGATTCTCGCCACCGAGTTGTCCTCGCCGCGGACGATCCGGCCGTAGCCGGCCGGGTCGATCTGGTCGGTGGTGAGCAGGGTGGCGGCGGCGTTCTCCCGCTGGTGGCGATCGACCAGCGAGCCGATCAGCTCGGCCGACATGAGCGGGTGGTCGCCCGACAGGACCACCACGGTGGCGTCCGGGGTGATGCCGTCGCGAGCTGCGAGGATCGCCGAGCCCGTGCCCTCGCCGGTGGTCTGCTCGGCGGCCTCCACCCCCTCGGGCAGTTCCTCGGCCACGCCCTCGCCGGGGCGCGTGATGCAGACGATCCGTCCCGCGCCGGCGCGGCGGGCAGCCTCGATCACCCAATGGATCATCGGTCGGCCGCAGACCGGGTGAAGCACCTTGGGCAGCGACGAGCGCATCCTGGTGCCGTGCCCCGCGGCCATGATCAGGACAGTCGGACCTGCCATCGGGCGGAGCGTAGCCGAGCGCCCGTGTTCAGCCTATGCTGCGCCCTGTCCTGGGGGGTCGTCTAGTCGGCAGGACGGCGGGTTTTGGTCCCGCAAACGGGGGTTCGAATCCCTCCCCCCCAGTAACTACTCGGCGCCGCCGCTCTCCCGCGAACGGCGGCGCCAAGGTTTTCCTAGGTGTTGTTACAGCCCAGCCGGGTGGCGGGCGACGTAGCCGCGCGTCGTCGCGCGGGTGGTCCGCCAGCGGGGGCCGCTCTCGCCGCTCCCCGAGGTGTCGAAGCGGAGGCCCGCCACCACGAGGTAGGCGTGGCCCGAGTTCGCGTAGACCGTGATCCATGAGCCGCGGCCGCGTGAGCCCCAGCTCTCGAGATCGGTCGAGTCCATCGGCTGGCTCACCAGGTTCGCGCCGTGGAGCGCGTGGCTGACCGCACCCGAGCAGTCGAACGCCGTGTCGTTGAAGCCACCGGCGTGGCCGCCGCCGTAGCGGTAGGGCGTGTCGGTGATCTCGTTGGCCGCGGCGATGACCTGCTGGACCTGCACCGGAGCGTCAGCCGGCGCTTGCGCGGTGCGGCCGTCGCTCGAAAGGCGGGCCTTCGCGCCCGGCACGGAGCTCGTGGGGTCGGTCGGCTGCGAGGAGGCCAGCTGCTGCATCAGCTTCCGCAGCAGTCGCTGCTCGGAGATACTCACGACGCCGTCGATCCGGATGTCTTCGTGGCGCTCGAAGCGGCGCACCGAGCGGACCGTGCGGGTGCCGTACGCCCCGTCGATGGTCGTTCGGAAGCCGAGATGCGTAAGCCACGACTGGAGCACCTTCACGTCGTGACCACTTGAGCCCCTGCGCAGAGTCGTCTGGCCGAAGCGCGCGAGCGCGGTCGGCGCTACGGCGAGCGCTACCAGGGCCGTCAGGGCGCACGCAAGCCACGCACGTCCCAGCGGGACAACTTTCATCAGCCAATCTCTCTTTCGTCAGCGCTTCCGGGGTTAGCTGACGGACTCGCGCGGAAAGAGTCGCGCTACGCCTTTCGGCGATTCGCCCCGACGAACTGGGTCCCCCGGTCGCCGTCACCGCCGGAGCGGTGGCAGCGATTAAGCAAGGTCGGTACGAGGGGTTCTAACGCATTTCGCCGACAGAAGTCGCGGTCGGCGCTAGCGATCCTTCTCCTCGCGCGGCACGCGGCCGGCTTCCGTCCCCGCTTCCGTGGCCGGTCCGCGCGGCGCCAGGATGCCCAAAACCCGCATTGCCTTCAGGCCTAGGCCGAGTCGCTCGCGGCCGTCGGTGGACGACACATCGAGGCCTGTCAGCTCTTTGACGCGCTCGAGCCGGTAGCGCACGGTGTGGCGGTGCGTGTAGAGGCGCTGGGCCGTTTGGGCGACGTTGCCGTCGGCATCGAGGAAGGTCTCGAGCGTGCGCACGAGCTCGGTCTCGTACTGCTCGTCGTAGGCGACGAGCGGCGCGACCGTCTCGTCGTGGAAGCGCCGCAGCTCCTCCGGGTCCTCGACCATCGCGGGCAGCAGCAGGCGGTAGGCGCCGGTCTCCTCGAAGGCGAGTTCCTCCGTGCCCTGCGCCACCGCGACGTTGGCGGCGAGGAAGGCCTCGGCCCCCGCGCGGTGGAGATCCACCGGGTCACCCGCCGGGCGACTGCGCGCGACCGCGAGCGCGAAGCCCGACATGCTCTGCTCGAGCTCGCGGTGCATCGCCTGCACGACGCGCGCCGCCAGCTCCCCGTCGCTTCCCGGGATCACGATCACGAGCTCGGCGTCCTGGCCGTTGCCGTTGGCCCGTCCCCAGCTCTTGAGGCTCACAGCCGCCGCGAGGTAGGAGCGCTCGACGCTGCGGACCCCGCGCTCGGCCACCGCGAGCACCCGCGCGCGCCAGTCGCCCTCGGTGGGCTGGAGCGGGAGCGCTCGCAAGACGATCACGCTGCCGCCCTCGGCGAGGTCGGCGCCCAGCTCGTTGCCGCGGGCGACGATGTTCTCGCGGTCGGTCACGCGGCGCTCGAACAGGTCTCCGAGGAAGGCGGACGCCGCGGCCTCGCTGGCCCGGCCCGGCGCCTTCGAGCGTTCGACCTCCTGGGCGATCAGCGTGCCGAGCAGGCGCAGCAGTGCCGGCGGCGGCTCTTCGCCGCGGGCGCGGTAGCGGAGCTGACCTGCCGTGGTGTCCGCCACGCGCAGCTCGAGCACCTCGCCCTTGGAGAGCACGGCGCGCTCGTCGTCGGGCGAGGCACACGCAACCGCGAGCACGTTCGCCGACGCGTCCACCACCGCCACGCTCGCGTCGAGCGCGCGGGAGACCGCCCGGGCCACCTCGGGCAGCCCGGCACCGGACTCGACGGCCTCGGACACATCGGCGAAGGCGTCGAGAAAGGCTGGATTTGCAGCAGTTTCCATGCGCTCATCGGCGGCCGGCATCGCTCAGAGTGTAAGGCGCATTACGCGCTCGCCTTCCTCCCAACGGTCAGTGTCCTCGAATCCAAGGCGGCGGTAGAAGTCGCGCGGACCGCCCGGTCCAGGCTCGTAGGAGAGCAGAAGCTCGGTGGTGTCCGGCAGCGACCTGACGTGCTCGATCACGAGCTCCATCGAGGCGCGCCCGTAGCCCTTGCCCTGGTGCTCACCCGCGATCTCGAAGCGCCACAGGTACCAGGATCCGGTTTCGTCATCGACGGCGAGCAGGACGAGGCCGACGAGCTCGTCGCCCGCGTAGATCGCCCGCAGCCAGGAGGTGGGGTCGTAGTGGGCCTGAGCGACGGACACGGCCGCGGGCGCGACAAACCGCTCCTGCCCCGGCTTCACTTCGAGGCGGCAGACGGCGCGGACGTTGTCGGCGGTGACTTCGCGGAGAGTGACCATGTGTCCGCGACTCTACGCGCGTTCACAGCAGCACTGAGGAAGCGGCGTTCGTGAGCGGGTGGAGGCGTCGAAGCTGACCTCGCCAGAGCCGCGAGGACCGAGCTATGCAAGGACGCAGGGAGGCCGCAGGGCGCTAGCCCGCGGCCGACTGAGGACGCAGCAGAGCGACGGTCCGCAGCGCTCTGGCGAGGTCAGCCTGCATATTGGTCGTAGAACCAGACGATCGCGAAGCCAATGCCTGTCCCTACGCCAATGAGGGTGGCGAGCATGAACAGCGTCAGGAAGCTCGCGGCTACGCGTTCCCACACGCGGCCGTACGACGCCCAGGCGGGCGCGAGTATGAAGACCGTGTAGCCGACCAGCGCGACGGCGCCTGCGCCGATCAGCGCCCAGTTGGTGGGAGACAAGCTGTTCAGGTCCATTCGTCAGGTCCTAGCGGGGGCAGTTTCTCGCAAGTGCAAGACGACAAGCGCAACCACCGCGCAGGTGGCGAAGATACCGAAGCCGAGGGCCCATCCTCCCGCCACGTCGGACCAGTAGTGGGCGCGGAGGTAGATGCGCGAGAACCCGATCGACGCCGCCACCAGGCCCGCCCCGAGGATGAGCAGGGCGCGGCGGGTGAAGCCCCGGAACATGCGCCAGGCGATCACCGCCATCGCCACGTAGGCCGTGGCATACGCACTGTGCCCGCTGGGATAGCTCGATCCGACCGTGTCCACCAGCTGGTCGGGAGGCCGCGGCCGGTCGACCCCGGACTTGGTGGCATGGACGGCCGCGATCAGCGCGAGGAATCCGATCAGCAGCACCCCAAGCTCGATGGGCCGGCCACGCATCGCCAACGCGACCACCGATGCGAGGACGAACGCCCCAACCACGGGCAACGAGCCGAGGGTCGTATAGACCTTGACCACGTCGACGATGCCATCCACGCGCGTCCGGTCGCCGAGCTTGAGCAGTGAGGTATCGGCAGGCGTGAGGAGCGTCGGGTCGCCCGCGAAGGTGACCGTGTACGCGATGAACGCGTAGAAGCCCACCGCCGCGACGGCCAGCGCGCTCGTGAACTCGAGGCCGAGCGCGCCGGGCGTGAGCCGCTCGATCAGGAAGCGCACGCGCGGCGCGGCCACCCGCACCGCAGCCGCGACCGGCCGGAGCAGCGGCTTCTCGCCCTGACGTTCCAGCCAGGCCATGATCCTTGCCCGCTGCTCTGGGTCCCTCAGCCGCTTGCGCAGGTACCAGATGCCCACGCCGATCGCCACGAGGGCGGTGAAGATGAGCGTCGCCCGCCCGGCGATCTTCGTCACCTGGTCGAACGACTGCCAGAAGATGTAGCCGAGCACGCAGAGGCCCGGTCCCCAGATGCCGGTGCCGAGCACGCTGTAAGGGAGGAAGCGCCGGTACGGCATCCCCGACGAGCCGGCGATGAACGGCGCGATCGGCCGGACGAAGCCGATGAAGCGCCCGACCAGCACGGTGGACCCGCCGCGCTTCTCGAAGTGCTTGTCCACCTGCGCGAGCCGCTCCGGGGTGATCCGGAAGCGCGGCCCGTGCTTCATGAGGAAGTTGCGCCCGAGCCGGCGGCCGAGGAAGAAGCTGACGCTGTCGCCCGACAGCGTGCAGGTCCAGACGATCGCGATCAGCACGAAGATGTTGATCGTGCCCTGGCCGGCGATGACGCCGCCGAGCAGGATCGTGAACTCGCCGGGCGCAATGAGCCCGATGAACGCGCCGGTCTCGGCGAAAGCCATGAAGCCGACCAGCGCGTAGGTCCACTTGCCGAGCGCGTTGGCGAGGTGCTCGATCGCCGCCTGTATGTCGACGTGCTGGAGGACGCCGCTGCCGTAGATCGCGAGCGCGGCGGTGGCGACCATCGCGATCGTGAAGCGCTCGCCGCCGAGCTTCTTGCGCCTGAGCAGCGCGCCGCCGAGAAGGAGAACGGCTAGGACAAGAGCGACGATTCGGCCAGGGCTCATCCAGAGGCGAGCCTAGTAACGATCGCTGAGGGCATGCCGGCGGCGGCACGCTCAGCCGTCGCGGGCCCGGAGAAGATCCCGAACGCCGTCGGCCCGGAGCCGCTGAGCGCCGCGGCGAGGGCGCCCGCCTCGCGCAGCTGCTCGATCGGCTCGCCGACCGCCGGCCGCAGCGACATCGCCGCCGGCTGGAGGTCGTTCTCCACGCCGGCCGCGAGGGTGGCGAGCGGGCCGGCGGCGAGCTGGCGAAGCTTGGCCGGGTCGAGCTGGTCGCGGGTGCTCTCGATGCGGTCGGCCTCCTTGTAGACGTCCGCCGTGGAGAGGCCGTCCTCGGACGGGATGAGCACGATGCCCATCGTCGGGAGCCTCAGCCGCTCGATGTGTTCCCCAGCACCGGTGACGAGCGCGTGCCGGGGCTCGACCTGGCTCGGCACGTCCGCGCCGAGCTCCACCGCCAGGGTGCGCAGGCCGGTGGCGTCGAGCGGCCGGCAGGCCAGCTCGTTGGCGGCGCGCAGGGCGGCAGCGGCGTCCGCGCTCCCACCGCCGAGGCCCGCGGCCACCGGGATGCGCTTCTCGATCGTCACCTGGAGGTGTGGAAGGTCGGGGGCCACGCGCTCCCGGAAGAGCCGGAGCGCCGCATCCACGAGGTTCGGGCCCTCGACGCCCGGACAGACGACCTCGTCGCCCTCGCCCTCGCTCGCCACGAAGGTCAGCTCGTCCGCAAGCCCGAGCGAGCCGAAGATCGAACAGATGTCGTGCAGCCCGTCATCCCGCGGTCGGCCGACCTGGAGAATCAGGTTGACCTTCGCGGGGGCGCGCTCGCGGATCACCGCAGCCGCTCCTCGAGGGCGGCGAAGTCCGCCGGCGACAGCCGCTCGGCGCGCGCGTCGGCGGGCTGGCCGATGTCGACGAGCGCGTCGCGCGCCCGCTCCCTCACCGCGGGCTCCCCGCCGGGCGCGAGCGCCAGCGAGCCCGCCAGCGCCTTGCGCCTGTGCGCGAATGCCTCGTGCACGAGCCGGACGAGCGCCGCGTCCGGCGGCGGGGCCACTCGCCGCAACACCACGAGCGCAGACTCCACGTTCGGCACGGGATGGAAAACGTTCGGCGAGATCTTCCGCACCACCTTCACCTCGGCGGACAGCTGCGCGAGCACAGACGTCGCGCCGTAGATCTTCGAGCCGGGTGCGGCGGCCAGTCGCTCGCCGACCTCCCGCTGCACCATCGCCGCCACGAGCGACGCACCCGGCAATTCCTCAAGCGCCTTGAGGATCACGGTGGCCGCGACGCCATACGGCAGGTTGGCCACGACCTTGGTCACCGGCGGGCGCAGCGCCGCGAAGTCGAGCTCCACCGCGTCTTCCAGATACAGGGAGGCGCGCTCGCCGAACGGGTCGAGCGCGTCGAGCAGCGCGGGCTCGAGCGTGTGGTCCACCTCCACCACGTGGATGTGCGCGACCCGTTCCGCGACGTACTCGGACAGCACACCGAGCCCGCCGCCCACCTCGAGCACCACGTCGTCGGCGGCAAGCTCAGCCGCCCGCCCGATCACCTCGAGGATGTTGTCGTCAACGAGGAAGTTCTGCCCGAGCTCGCGGTTCGGCCGCACGCCGAACTCGCGCATCCGCCTTCTGCTCGCCTGTCCAGTCACCAGTTGAAGACGCGCGCGGCGTTGCGTTCCACCGCCGCGTCGAGTGCTTCGTACTGCATCCCGCGCAGCTCTGCCACGAACTGCGCCGTTGCCACCACGTTGGCGGGCTCGTTTGGCTTGCCGCGGACGGGCTGAGGCGAGAGGTAGGGCGAGTCGGTCTCCACGAGCAGCAGCTCCTCCGGGAGGTCGCGCGCGGCAGCCTGCAGCTCGACGGCCTTCGGGTAGGTCACGTTGCCGGCGAACGAGCACATGTAGCCGCGCTCAACGCACTCCTCCACGCGCGCGGGCGCGGAGAAGCAGTGCAGGATCACCGTCACCCCGGCGGCCCGCTCGCGCAGGAGCGCGAACGTGTCGTCCTCCGCCTCGCGCGTATGGATTACGAGCGGCAGCTGCGTGCGCGCGGCGAGATCGATCTGCGCCTCGAACGCGCGCCGCTGGTCGTGATGCGGCGAGTGGTCGCGGAAGTAGTCGAGCCCGGTCTCGCCGATCGCCCGCGCGCGCGGGTCGGCGGCGGCGCGCTCGATCGCGTCGATGTCGCGATCGGCCCAGCCCTCCGTGTAGTGCGGATGCCGGCCGACGATCGCAACGACGTCCTCGAACTCGTTGGCCGCCGCGAGCGCGCTCGCGATCGATTCGTCGTGCATGCCCACAGTGGCGAGCCGCGTGACGCCTGCCGCGCGCGCCCGCTCCACCAGCTCCGAGTCAGGCGGCTTGCAGGAGTCGAGGTGGCAGTGGGTATCGACCACCGCTAAGCCGCAGCGGCGGGCGGCTCGATTCGTGGAAAGAGCGGGTCGAGCTTGGCGACCGTGGCGCCGCCGGGACGCGCGCCGAACGCCGCGCCGTCGTAGGACAGGTCCTCCTGCCCGAGCGCCGCGAGCAGCTTGCCTGCCGATTCCGGCATGTACGGGTAGACGAGCAGGGACACGAAACGCAGCCCCTCGGCGAGCGAGTAGAGCACCTGGTCGAGGCGCTCGGCGGCGCCCTCATCCTTGGCGAGCTTCCACGGCTCCTCGTCCTGCACGAAGCGGTTGAGCCGGCGCACGGCGGTCCAGATCTCCTCGAGCGCGCCGCTCACGTCGACCGCGTCGAGCTTCTCGCGGACGCCGTCCTCCACGCTGCTCAGGTCGCCCACGAGCCCCATGTCCGGCGCCGCCGATTCGGGCACCACGCCGTCGCGGTAGCGCTCGATCATCGCGAGCGTGCGGCTCGCGAGGTTGCCGTACTCGTTCGCCAGCTCGGCGTTGTAGCGCGTCTCGAAGCCGGCGGCCGAGATCGAACCGTCCTGCCCGAAGTTCACTTCGCGGAAGAGGTAGTAGCGCAGCGTGTCGGTGCCGAAGCGGTCCATCACCTCGAACGGGTCGATCACGTTGCCGAGCGACTTCGACATCTTGTGCTCGTCCATCAGCAGGTAGCCGTGGATGAAGATCGACTTCGGCACCTCGATGCCCGCGGCCAGCAGCATCGCCGGCCAGATGACCGCGTGGAACTTGAGGATGTCCTTGCCGATCAGGTGCTCCGCCGGCCAGTAGCGGTCGGTGAGGTCCTCGCCCTCGCGCGCGAACGCGAGCGCCGTGTAGTAGTTGAGGAGCGCGTCGATCCAGACGTAGATCACCTGCGACTCGTCCCACGGAACCGGCACGCCCCAGCGCAGGCGGGCGCGACTCAGCGACACGTCCTGCAGCCCGCCCTTGATGAACGAGAGCGCCTCGTTGTAGCGCGCCTGCGGCGTCACCCACTCGGGGTCGTCCGCGTAGAGCTTCTCGAGCGGCTCCTGGAAGGCGGACAGCTTGAAGAACCAGTTGTCCTCCTTCTCGCGCTCGAGCTCGATCAGGTGGATTGGGCACTTGTTGCCCTCCACGAGCTCGGCGTCGGTCTTGAAGTCCGCGCAGCGCGGGCAGTAGTAGCCCTCGTACGTCCCCTCGTAGACGAACCCGTTGTCGTGGATCTTCTGCACGACCTCCTGGACGCGCTTGGCGTGCTGCGGATCACTCGTGCGGATGAAGTAGTCGTTCGTCGCGTTGATCCTGTCGACCAGGTCGCGGAACTTCACCGAGTTGCGGTCGGCGAGCTCGCGCGGCGTCACGCCCTCGCGCTCGGCGGCCTGGGCCACCGGCTCGCCGTGCTCGTCGGTGCCGGTGAGGAAGAACACATCCTCCCCGCGCTGGCGCATATGGCGCGCGATTATGTCTGCGGCAATAGTCGTGTACGCGTGGCCGAGATGCGGCTCCGCGTTGACGTAGTAGATCGGCGTGGTGATGTAGAAGGACATCGGCAGCCGATGCTACTTACGGGCCGCCGTGTGGGCCTTGTAGAGCGCGTTCGCGCTCGAGCCGGTGAGCTCCGCCACCACGCCCGCCGCCGCGCGCGGCTTGGCGCCCGCGTCGACCAGCTTGGCGAGCGCCTCGAGGGCCGCATCGTCAACGTCACCGGCCGGACGCTCGGGCGCGGGCCCGATCACGAGCACCACCTCGCCCTTCGGCGGCGCATCGGCGTAGCGCTCGGCCAGCTCCGCCGCGCTGCCGCGGACCACCTCCTCGTGGATCTTGGTGAGCTCGCGGCAGACGGCGACGTCGCGCTCGGGATCCAGCTCCGCGAGCACCTTGAGCGTGGCGGGCACCCGCCCCGGCGCCTCGAACGCTACGAGCGTGCCGCCCGGCTCCGACAGCGCGCGCTTGAGGTCGCCGCGCTTGCGCGGAAGGAAGCCGGCGAAGCGCCAGCGGTCGGACGGCAGCGCCGACGCGACGAGCGCGGCGAGCGCGGCCGACGGCCCGGGGAGCACCTCCACGGGCAGGCCGGCCGCCACGCAGGCGCGCACCAGCACGTAGCCGGGGTCTGAGACGAGCGGCATGCCCGCGTCGGACACGAGCGCCACGGTGGCGCCCTCCCCCATCCGCTTGACCAGCTCCGCCGAGCGCTTGTCCTCGTTGTGCTCGTGGTAGGAGACGAGCTTGGCCTTGACGCCGTAGCGGTCGAGCAGCGTGCGCGTGCGGCGGGTGTCCTCGCAGGCCACGAGGTCAGCCTCGCGCAGCGCGGACAGGACGCGCAGCGTCACGTCTTCCAGGTTGCCGATCGGCGTCGGGCAGACGACAAGGTGACCGCTCACTCCGGCTTCTCCTTTTCCTCGAGCGCATTCAATGCCATCAGCGCGGCGCCGATCATCCCTGCCTCGCTGCCGAAGTGCGCGGGGACGACGCGCACCAGCTCGCGGTTGGGCGGAAGGCCGCGCTCGGCGAGCACCTCGCGCGCGGGCTGAAGGAGCAGCTCGCCGGCCTGCCCCGCGCCGCCGCCGACGATCACGAGCTCGGGGTTGAGCGCGTTGGCGAGCGACACGATCCCGAGACCCAGCCAGCGCCCGGCTTCGGCGAGTACCTCGATCGCGGTCTCGTCGCCCTCATGCGCCAGCTCGGTGACGAGACCGCCCGTGATCTCGCGCCCATCCTCGAGCGCCTTGGCGAGGCTCGACTCCGGCGAGCGCCGGGCCGCTTCCAGGCCCGCGCGGCCGATCGCGTTGCCCGACGCGTAGGCCTCGAGGCAGCCGTGGCCGGGGCAGTCGCCCGGACAGTCGGGGCCGTCCGGGTTCACAACGATGTGACCGAGCTCCGCCGCCGCTCCCGCCGTGCCGTGGTACACCTCGCCTCCGAACAGGAGGCCGCCGCCGATGCCCGTGCCGAGCGTGAGCATCACGGCGTCGTCCGCGCCCCGCGCGGCGCCGGCCTGGTGCTCCGCCAGGATCGCGGCGTTGGTGTCGTTGTCCACCACCACGGGCATGTCGAGCCGCTCGCTCATCAGCGCCTTGAAGGGCAGTCCGTCGAGGGGCAGGTGGTTCGAGACCATCACCGAACCCGTCGCGGGTCGTACAAGTGCAGGAATTCCGAAGCCCACGGCCTCGACGTCAGGCGCAACGGCCCGGACTTCGTCAACAGCGTCCACTATCGTCTCGACCAGCTCAGCTTGGTCGAGCCCGAGGATGCGCCGGTGCACTCGGTGGTGCACCAGGAGGTCCGCATCCACCACGCCGCCGAGCAGCTTGGTACCTCCCGCATCCATCCCGATGACCCTTCGCGGTGCCATGACCGAACGCTATACAGAGAGCCCCTCGTGACAGACGGAGATCCCGGACTTCCGCCGCGGCAAGCGCCGCCGTCCGGCGAGCCCGAGTACAAGGTCTACAAGTCCAGGCCTGGGTTCCGGGACCGCCTGCGTTCGCCGAGCCAGGCCTGGGATCGGCTGCGCCGCAACCGTCAGTTCAAGCGCCGGCTGCCGGGCGAGCCGCAGCGTGGCGGCTGGTATTGGACGAAGCGCGTCGCCAAGTACGTGCTGATCGCGGCGGTTGCGTGGGTGCTCCTTTCGGTCGTGTTGTTCTTCATCAGCGCACAGACCAACGAGGGTCTGCCCAAGAGCGCCCAGGACTCGCTGGCGAGCGGTGGCAACCTGCTTTCGGGGAGCACGGTGCTCGTCCTGGGGTCCGACCAGCGGCCGGAGGGCGAGCACGAGCCGGGCGCGTCCGGACCCGGCCGCTCGGACAGCATCATGCTGCTCCACGCCGCGTTCGGCCAGGTGCGCCGGCTCTCCATCCCGCGTGACTCCTACGCCGCGATCCCCGGACACGGCTCGCAGAAGATCAATGCCGCCTACGCGATCGGCGGTGCCGGGCTCGCCGTGCAAACGATCCAGGACTTCCTCGGCGGCGGCGTGCGCATCAACCACGTGGTGGAGGTGAGCTTTCAGGACTTCCCGAAGCTGATCGACTCCCTTGGCGGGATCGACGTGAACCTGAAGCGCTGCGTGGTGTCGAACAACGTCTTCGAGACCGGTCACCGCTTCCGGCTGCGCAAGGGCGACCACCACCTGAACGGGCAGCAGGCGCTCGAGTTCTCGCGCATCCGGGAGAACCGCTGTGCGCCGAACGAGACGGACATCCAGCGCGCAGCCCGCCAGCAGCTCGTCTTGCAGCGGATGCGGGCGAAGGCCTTGTCGCCGTCCACCTTCTTCCGGCTCCCGTGGGTGGCATGGCACGCGCCGCGCGCAGTGCGCTCCGACATGGGCGGCTTCGGGCTCGGCGGGCTGTTCGGCGACCTCGTGACCGGCGGCTCGGGATCGACCCACGTGCTTAAGCCTTCGGGGATCGGGCCCGGGACGAGCCTGATCATCTCGCCCGCCGAGAAGCAGGCGGCGGTGCGGCAGTTTCTCGGGCGCTGACGCGCCCTCGGGGTCCGCCGTCCGCAGTCCGCCGTCCGCCGGGTGCCTAATCCGAGGAGGAGCTGGACGATGTGTCGGAGGAGCTGCTCTTCGACTCGGACGACTTCGACTCCGAAGAGGACTTGCCTTCCGACGAGGACTCGCTGCTGGACGACCCGCCCTTGCGCTTCTTGCCGTAATCCGTGTTGTAGAAGCCGGATCCCTTGAAGTGGACCGCCACGGGGTGGAAAACACGCTGGACAGGGGCGTCGCAGGTGCTGCAGTTGGTGAGCGGGTCCTCGCTCATTCGCTGCATCACCTCAAAGGTGTGCCCCTTCTCGCAGCGGTACTCGTAGATCGGCATGGCACTCGCAGTATAGGAGTGCTGGACCCGCCCTCCTGCACGCCTCCGTGCGGCTAGGCGGCCTTCATTTCGAGCTCCTCGGCCGGCGTGCGCGGAGCCTCCAGGTCGTCGAGCAGCGAGATCTTCATCGACTGCCAGACGATCCAGGCTGTGACATGAGACGTCGCCCGCCAGGCCAAGGTGACCATGCCGTCAACTTACCCCTGGTATCGGGCGCCAAACCGTCGGGCACGCGGAGGATGCGGGATCTTTGCGCCCAGAGCTGGCGCATTAACACTCGTCCACCCTCCCCCGCTAGATTCCCGACTCCACATGAGCGACGTCGTCACCATGGACAAGATCGTCGCGCTCTGCAAGCGGCGCGGCTTCATCTTCCAGTCCTCTGAGATCTATGGCGGACTGGCGTCGACGTACGACTACGGCCACTACGGCGTCCTGCTCAAGCAGAACGTGAAGAACGAGTGGTGGCGCACCAACCTCCAGGAGCGCGACGACATGGTCGCTCTCGACGCCGCGATCCTCATGCACCCCAAGGTCTGGGAGGCGTCGGGCCACCTCGCCGGCTTCTCGGACCCGCTCGTGCAGTGCCTTGGCGAGTGCAAGCAGCGCTTCCGCGAGGACCATCTGCGCGAGGCGCAGCCCGAGGGCGAGCTCAAGTGCCCGGTGTGCGGCGGCGACCTCTCGCCACCGCGCCAGTTCAACCTGATGTTCGAGACGAACATGGGCCCGGTGGTCGAGGAGGGGTCGACGATCTACCTGCGCCCGGAGACCGCGCAGGGGATCTTCGTGAACTTCAAGAACGTGCTCCAGTTCGCGCGCAAGAAGCCGCCGTTCGGCATCGCGCAGGTGGGCAAGTCGTTCCGCAACGAGATCACCCCCGGCAACTTCATCTTCCGCACGCGCGAGTTCGAGCAGATGGAGATCGAGTTCTTCGTCCCGCCGGCGGAGGCGCCGGTGTGGTTCGACCGTTGGCGGCAGAACCGGCTCGACTGGTACTTCCGGCTCGGTATCCGCCCGGACCACCTGCGCATCCGCGAGCACGGCGCCGACGAGCTCTCGCACTATTCGAGCGCCACCTCCGACATCGAGTACCTGTTCCCGATGGGCTGGTCCGAGCTCGAGGGCATCGCCAACCGCGGCGACTTCGACCTCATGCAGCACGCCAAGTACTCGGGCGAGAAGCTCGAGTACGTCGACAGCGGCACGGGTGACCGCTACGTGCCGTACGTGATCGAGCCCTCGGCGGGCGCCGACCGCGGCACGCTCGCATTCATGGTCGACGCCTACGACGAGGAGGAGGTGGAGGGCCGCGAGCGCGTGCTGCTTCGCCTCCACCCGCGGCTCGCGCCCGTGAAGGTGGCGGTGCTGCCGCTCGTGAACAAGGACGGCCAGCCGGAGAAGGCGCGCGCGATCTACGAGGACCTGCGCAAGCGGATGCCGGCGGAGTTCGACACCGGCGGCTCGATCGGCAAGCGCTACCGGCGCCAGGACGAGATCGGGACGCCGTGGGGCGTCACCGTCGACCACCAGACGATGGAGGACGACACCGTGACGCTGCGCGATCGCGACTCGCTCGCGCAGGACCGCATCGCGATCGATGCGCTGGGCGAAGAGCTGGAGCGCCGGCTCGACGCCGACTGGAAGTCCCCCAAACTGGACTAAACCGCTCCAGGTTTCACCACCTTTCCACCACCGGGTCACGGTCCGGTTACAGGAGCACCGCGGGCGTTCGGGAGAAAGCAGGGGTCTAAGCACCCGACCGTCCGCAGGAGGCCATTTTGAAACGCTCTCTGCCAGCGGCGCTCGTCGCCGCGCTCGCGCTTGCCGTTCCGGTAGCGGCCGGCGCCCAGGATCAGGCGACGCTGCTCGGCCGCTCCGTGCTCCCCGCCAAGACTTTCGCCGGCGGCCCGCCCTCGGGCTCGCTGCTCGGGACGGCGCCGATCAACGGCGTCACGCCCCCGTTCCCCGACCAGCCGGTGCAGGGCTTCTCCGCCGCGCTGCCCGCGGGCGACGGCAAGTACTGGGTGATGCCCGACAACGGCTACGGCTCGATCGAGAACTCCGCTGACTTCAACCTGCGCGTCTACCTGATCAAGCCGCACCTCGAGACCGCCCGGGGCGGCTCGGGCACGATCGACGTGCTGAAGCACATCGAGCTCCGCGACCCGAACCACAAGATCAAGTTCGCGCTCGTGAACAACTTCACGAGGAAGCGCGTGCTGACGACAGCTACACGGGCGACCGCTGGTTCTACCCGTACGAGCCGAAGGGCGTGTCGATCGGCGACTTCCAGCTCGCCGACGAGCACCACGGGCTCGTGATCGAGCGCGACAACACGCAGGGCGACCTGACGGGCTTCAAGGCTCTCGAGCGCGTGACGCTCGGGGCGCCCGGCACGACCATGGGCAAGTCCCTCTCGGCCGACCTGATGAACATCGCCGACCCGCACGGGATCTCACTGCCCGCGGCGCCAGGCGATGTCGGGCTCGGCAACCCGTTCGCGTTCCCGTTCCAGACGATCGAGGACATCGTGATCGAGGGCGACCGCGACCTGACCGTGCTGAACGACAACAACTTCCCGTTCAGCGTCGGCCGTCACGCCGGCAACGGAGCTCCGGACGACGAGGAGCTGATCCGGTTGAAGCTGGCCCACTCAATCGACTGAGCGAACACGGCGGCGGGTTCGGTGCCCCGGGGCAGGAGGCGCCGGGCCCGCCGCCCGCTCAGTCGGCTAGCTATCGCCGCCGACTAGCCAGCGGGCGGTTCTTATCCCCAGTTCGAACGCGGCGTCGCTGTCCCAGTCGGGATCTGAGATGAGCTGCATCGTGAAGCCGTCGCCCAGGCCGAGCAGGACGGAGGCGACGTTTTCCGGGTGGTCGCGCAGCTTGAGGACGCCGGCGTCGTGCTTCTCGCGCAGGGCCTCGGCGATGTGCTCGCGCGTCTGCTTGTAGAGCTGGGCCATCTCCACGCGCAGCTCCTCGTTGTGGCGCGAGGCGCTGAACATCTCGTAGATCACGGCCTGGGACGCGGGGTCCTCCGCGAGGAAGCTGCGCACCTGCGTGACGAGCACCTCGACCACCGCGTCGAGCGTGGTGGCATCGGCGAGGTTGCGCTCGAGCGTTGCCACGCGCAGCTCGGTGTCGCGGCGCACGACCTCCACGAGCAGGCGCTCCTTGGAGCCGAAGTAGTAGTGGAGCAGGCCGCGCGAGACGCCCGCCTCGCGGGCGACGTGGTCGAACGTGGCGCCCGCGGCTCCGCGCGTGCCGACGCTCTCGCGCATGGCCGAGATGATCCGCTGCGCCTTCTCGCTCTCGAGCTTTCGCTCGCCCTGCTCGGGCTGAGTGGAGGCCTCCATGAGCCCCACTCTAGTCGGACGTCCAGCCAGCGCAAGCCCTCGTCAGAGCGCCGAGAAAGGTAGCCTCGCGCGCGAATGGCGCGGCCGCTCGTACAGCTCGTCGCAACCGGCGGCACGATCGCTATGACGGGCTCGCCCGCGCGCCCGGCGCTGAGCGGCGACGAGCTCGTGGCCGCGGTGCCGGAAATCGGAGAAATCGCGGAGTTGCGAGTACTCCAGCTCTCCAATGTGCCGGGGGTGAACCTGGACCCATCCTCGATGGCGCGAGCGCTCAATGCGGCCTGGGAGGCGGTGAAGGCAGACGGCGCGGCGGGCGCGGTGATCACCCAGGGCACCGACACGATCGAGGAGACCGCCGAGCTGGCTCGCCTCACCTGGGACCGCGAGGAGCCGCTCGTGATCACCGGCGCGATCCGCACCGGCGGCTCGACGGGCTCGGACGGTCCGCTCAACCTGCTGGACGCGGTGCGCTTCGCCGCAGCACCTGAGGCGCGCGGTCTCGGTCCGGCGGTGGTGTTCGACGGCGTCGTGCATGCCGCGGGCGAAGTGGTGAAGTCGCACAGCTGGCGCAGCGACGCGTTCGACTCGGAGGCTCCGCTGGCCGAGGTGCGCGAGGGGCGCGTGCGTTGGCTGCGCGCGATGCGGCGGGACGAGCCGCTCGCGAGTGCCGCCGATCTCGCCGCCAAGCAACTCGACGCGCACGTCCCGATCGTCGCCGCGGCGGCGGGCATGGATGGTCGGCTGCTCGAACACGAAGCCGATGCGCTCGTCGTCATCGCCCTCGGCGCCGGGCATCTCCCCGAGTCGATGCTGCCGGCGCTCGACCGCGCCCTTGGCGCCGGCACGCCGGTGGTCGTCTGCGCCCGCCCAGCCGCAGGCGGCACGCTCGAATCCACCTACGGCTTCGTCGGCTCTGAGACCGACCTCGCCGAGCGCGGCGTGATCCTCGCCGGAGCGGCGTCGCCGTGGAAGGCGCGCATCCGCGTGCTGGTCGCGCTCGCCCTCGGAAGGGGCCCGCGCGGTCTGTTTACGGACCGCTGAGCAGTTTCACTCGTCTGCGGTATGGCGACCTGAGAGGACCCGGCCTACCGTGGATATTGCATCTGTCAATTGCTGGCGGGTGCCCGATTCTCATCAGGCGTAGGGAGCTTCGGGCGGGTCCACAGGGCTCGCCCGTTTGCGTTTCAGGGCAAACGAAAAGGGCGCCCACTGGGCGCCCTCTCCGAAAAGCCAAGGCCGGCGCCGGCTAAGAGGTGCTTCCGACCGGCGCCGCGTTGGTGCTGCTCTGCTCGGGCGAAGTGGTCGAGGTGTACTCGAACTCCTCTTCCGATCCGAACAACACGTCGAGCACCTTCGAGCGAAGCCCCTCGTTGAGGGCGATCGCGAGGGCGGCGCCGATGAGCAGAATCATCAGTCCGCGGCCACGCCGCTTCTTCCTCTTGCCCTTCTTCGCGTCCTTGAGCGAATCGGCTGCCTCGCGCAACGATGCCGCTGCCTCGCGAAGCTGCTTCTGGGTCTTCTTGTCCTCGGTGATGGCCTTTACCGGGCCCTTCCCGTTGGACATGCGGGAGTACGCCTTGCGCGCCGATTCGAACGCGGTGATCACGTTCTGGCGCAGCTCCTCGTCCTCGACGACTCGCCTGACGTACGGGTTGTCCTTAACCGCCTTACCCGCGGCTACGGCGCCGGCTCCGGCCCTAACGGCCTTCGTGTTCTTTGATGCCATGCGTCTCCTCGGGTGAATTGCCAGAGAGGAGACTACCCGGGTTGGCTTGCGCGAACCAGTTGGCAGTTGGCGGTTGGCAGTTGGCGGACCTCAAGACCACCGCCCTGCCAACTGCGAACTGCCAACTGTCTACTCCTCAAGTGCCAGCTTGAGGACCTGATCGATCTTCGACGCGAACTTGAACTCGATGCCCTTGCGCAGATGCTCGGGCACGTCCTCGAGGTCCGGCTCGTTGAGCCGCGGCGCGATCACGGTCTTGATGCCCGCGCGCTGAGCAGCCAGTGCCTTCTCCTTGAGGCCGCCGATCGGGAGCACCTGGCCGGTGAGAGTGATCTCGCCGGTCATCGCGACGTCGCTGCGCACGGCCCGTCCCGTGACGAGCGACACGAGCGCGGTGGTGATCGCCACGCCCGCGCTCGGACCGTCCTTGGGGATCGCGCCCGCCGGGATGTGCACGTGGATGTCGTGTGTGCGCAGCCACTCCTCGGGTTCGTCGGCGCCCCACTTGCTCGCGTTCGCCTTCACGAACGACAGCGCCGCCGTGGCGGACTCCTTCATCACGTCGCCGAGCTGGCCCGTGACCTGCAGCTTGCCGTTGCCGGGGAATGACGTGGCCTCGATGAACAGCACCTCGCCGCCCACTGGCGTCCAGGCGAGGCCGGTGGCGACGCCCGGCTGGCCGGTGCGCTTGGCCACCTCGTGCAGGACGCGCCGCCTGCCGAGCAGCTCGCGGACCTGGCGCTCGCGAATCGTGCGCTTGCGGTTGCGCGTCCCCTCCGCGTACTCGCGCGCGACCTTCCGGCACACCGAGCCGATCTCGCGCTCGAGGTTGCGGACGCCCGCCTCGCGCGTGTAGCCCTCGACGATCAGCTTGAGCGCTTCGGGGGTGAACTCGATCTTCGACTTGTCGAGGCCATTGCGTTCGATCTGGCGCGGCACGAGGTAGCGCTTGGCGATCTCGAGCTTCTCCTGCTCGGTGTAGCCGGCGAGCTGGATGATCTCCATGCGGTCGCGCAGCGGGCCCGGGATCGGGTCGAGCTGGTTGGCCGTGGTGATGAACATCACGTGCGAGAGGTCGAACGGGATGTCGAGGTAGTGGTCGCGGAAGGTGGTGTTCTGCTCGGGGTCGAGCACCTCGAGCATCGCGCTCGCCGGATCGCCGCGGAAGTCCGCGCCCATCTTGTCGATCTCGTCGATCATCAGGACCGGGTTGTTCGCGCCGGCGTCGCGCAGCGCGCGGATGATCACGCCGGGCATCGCGCCGACGTAGGTGCGGCGGTGGCCGCGGATCTCCGACTCGTCGCGCACGCCGCCGACGGAGATGCGCTCGAACTCGCGGCCCATGGCGCGCGCGATCGAGCGGCCGAGCGAGGTCTTGCCCACGCCGGGCGGGCCGACGAAGCAGAGGATCGACGAGCGCGCATCCGGCTTGAGCTTGCGCACCGCGAGGAACTCGAGGATGCGGTCCTTGACCTTCTCGATGTCGTAGTGGTCCCTGTCGAGAATGCGGCGCGCCTTCTTCAGGTCGAGGTCGTCGTCGGTGGCCTTAGACCAGGGCAGGTCGATGATCCACTCGAGGTAGCCGCGGATCACCCCGTGCTCGGGCGACTGCGGAGGGAGGCGCTCGAAGCGCGCGAGCTCGCGGTCGGCCGTCTCGCGGACGTTCGCGGGGAGCCCCGCCGCCTCGATCTGCTCGCGTAGCTCGTTGGCCTCGGCGACGGACTCGTCGGTCTCCCCCAGCTCCTCCTGGATCGCCTTGAGCTGCTGGCGCAGGAAGTACTCGCGCTGCGCCTGGTCGACCTCGGACTGGACCTGGCTCTGGATCTTCGTGCCGAGCGAGATCACGTCGAGCTCGCGCGCGAGGTACTGCGACAGGAGGCGCAGGCGCTTGGCCACGTCGCGCTCCTCGAGCAGCTTCTGCTTGTCCTCGACGCTGATGCGCAGGGCGCCGGCGATCATGTGCGCGAGCTCGGAGGCGTCGTCGAGGTTGGCGAGCGCCACCGAGAGCTCCTCGGGCAGGTACGGCGTCTGCTCGATGATCTCGGAGAAGGTGTTCTGGACGTTGCGCTTGAGCGCCTCGAGCTCGGACGACGGCTCGACGATGTCAGGCAGCTCCTCGATGCGCGCGGTGAGGTACGGGCTCGTGGCGACGTAGTCCTTGATCTCCACGCGCGAGGTGCCCTGCACCAGGATGCGCAGCGAGCCGTCCGGCACCTTCATCATGCGCGCGACGACGCCGACGACGCCGACGTCGTAGAGGTCGTCCGGGCCGGGCTCGTCGAGCTCCTCGTCGCGCGAGGCGACCATCACGAGCATCCGGCTGCCGCCGAGCACGTCATTGACGAGCTGGACCGAGCGCGGTTGGGCCACGGCGAGCGGCGTGAGCGTGTCCGGGAAGGTCACCGCGTCCTTCAGCGGCAGCACCGGCAGCGCCGGTGGCAATGGGGCAACCGTGTCGGGCCCGCCGTTCGGCCCGACCTGGGGCAGCTGGATCGTCACTCGAGATCAGCCTCCGGGCGCTTGCCCTCGATCGGCACGCGCCGGATCTCCTCGTCCTGGCGGAGGAGTGGGATGTCGATGCGCAGGACGCCGTCCTCGTAGGTGGCCTGAGCGCGGTCTGAGTCGACGTCGGCGCCGAGCTCGACGACGCGGCGGAAGGGGCCCTGCTCGATCTCGATCTGCTGGTAGAGGCGGCCCTCGGCCTCCTGCGTCACGCGCTCGCCGCTGATGAGCAGCTGGCGCCCGCGGATCTCCAGGCCGACCTCGTCGATGTCGACGCCGGCGAGGTCGACGTTGACGACCGCGTTGGGAGGGTCGCCGCAGTAGTAGACGTCCACGCGGGGCGAGAAGCCGCGCCGCGGGGCGAAGCCGCTGCGCTCGAACACGTCTCCGAAGAGCTCGTCGATCTCGCGGCGCATCCGCTCGAAATTGGCGAAGGGGTCATGTCCTAGGGGCATGTCCGAAGGGTAATGACCCGGTCTCAGAGCGAGTAAACGGCGCCTTCGGTGGCGACGTCCACCGGACCGTCGAAGACCGAGGCCGCCTCCTTCCTCGCCCACAGGTGGTCGAGCTCGTCGGAGATGTGGGTGAGCACGACGCGTCCCACGCCCGAGTCGCGGCCGTGCTCGCCCGCCTCGCGCGGGGTGAGGTGGCCGCGCTCGCCGTCGCGCTCAGGGCGCGGCAGGGTGGCCTCGATCAGCAGCAGGTCGGCGCCCTGGGCGAAGTCCACGAGCTCCTCGGTCGGGCGCGAGTCCGCCCCGAACACGAAGCGGCCGCCGCCGTTCGTCGAGGCCACGCAGATCGCGAACGTCTCCTGGAAGTGCGGCACCTTGCAGAAGCTGAAGCGGAACGGACCGACCTCGGGCGTGGAGGCGGCCTCGTACTCCTCGAGATCGAAGGCGTTCTCGATCAGCTCCTCGTTGCCCCACGAGCCGACCACGCGGCGGAACACCTCACGCGCGTGCGGCGGCGCGATCAGGCGCGGGCGGGCGGGTGCCTCGGTGCCCGGCCAGCGGTCCACCGGCACGGGCTGCTGGCGCGGCGCGTAGGTGAGCGCGTACGAGTACGGGACGAGGTCGAGGAAGTGGTCCGCGTGCAGGTGCGAGATGAGCACCGCGTCCACGCGCGTGTAGTCCCGATAGCGCCGCAGCTTGGAGAACACCCCGTTGCCGCAGTCGATCAGGACGGTCACCCCGTCCTCCTCCAAGAGATACCCCGAGCACGCTCCCCCGGCGTCCTGCCAGGAGGGCGATTTGCCCAGAACCGTCAGGCGCATGTGGGAAACATCGCATATTGCGGGCCTTTCGGCCCGCAGTCCGCCGTCCGCCGTCCGCCGTCTACGGCGCCACCGACAACCGGAGGAAGTCGGCGACCCCTACCAGGCCGAGGATCGGGCGTGGGAAGGCGGGGACCATGTTGCGGGTCTCGTCGTGCACGATGTCCGGGTTCGTCAGCCGGTAGGTGTGTCCCCGGTGAACGAGCTCGCAGCCGCCGGCAGCGATCACGTTGCGGACCCACTGGGCCTCGGCGCCGTAGACGAGGGCGAAGACGAAGCCGTCGCCTCGCTTGAAGGCGTTGACGGGCGTCTCGTAGGTGCGGCCCGACTTGCGGCCGACGTGCTTCACGAGGCCGAAGCCGGGGAGGTGCGGCACGAGTGGGCCGGTCACGCGGTTGGTGAAACGCTTGTTGAAGTGAGCGACTCGTCTGGCGGTTGACTGCTTCATGCCGATGAGTTCGCTGCTTGCCGGCGGTCGTTAGAGCGAACCCGGAGAAAGGATCCCCCAATGCGCAAGCTCATCGTCTTCAGCTTCCTGACCCTCGACGGCGTCATGCAGGCGCCGGGCGGCCCGGAGGAGGATCCGGAGAGTGGCTTCGAGCACGGCGGCTGGTCCGCCGGCTACTGGGACGACGAGATCGACGCGTCCATGGACGAAGCGATGTCGAAGCCGTTCGACCTCGTGCTTGGCCGCAAGACCTATGAGATCTTCGCGGGCTTCTGGCCGACGACCGATAACCCCGGCGCCGACGTGCTCAACAACGCGACGAAGCACATCGCCTCGACCACACTCACCGAGTTCGAATGGCAGAACTCGCGGCTGATCGAGGGCGACGTGCCCGCCGGGATCCGTGCGCTCAAGGACGAGGACGGCCCCGAGCTGCAGGTGCACGGCAGCGGCGGTCTCATCCAGACGCTGCTCGAGCACGAGCTGATCGACGAGTTCCGGCTGAAGATCTACCCGCTCGTGCTCGGCAAGGGCAAGCGACTGTTCGACGGGGGCACCGTGCCGGAGGGCCTGGAGCTCGTCAACTCGCAGGTCTCCTCCAGCGGGGTGATCATCGCCGACTACCGGACCGGTGCCGAGATCAAGTACGGCTCCTTCGCCTAGGGCAGAGTGCCGGGAGGCCCGAGGATCTCGATGTCGTGCTCGCCGGCGGTCGCGGCGAGCGAGTCGGGCGTGAGCTCGTCGAGAGCGGCGACGTCGCGCACGAACTCCTCGAAGCCGCAGGGAAGCGACACGACGAGGTAGCGCGCGGGGGCGTCGCCCACCTGGTAGGCGTGCGGGATCCCACGCGGCGCCAGGACGAACTCGCCGGGCTTGAGGGCGATCTCGCGCCCGGGCAGGAACAGCGACAGCTCGCCCTCGAGGAGCAGGAAGCCCTCGTCCTCGTTGCGGTGAGCGTGGAGCGGCGGCATGTCGCCGGCCGGCACCTCGATCATCTCGACGAGGCCGTAGCGGCCGTCGGTGCTCTGGGCGTCGGCGAGGACGCGGCAGCGCGAGCCGATGAACATCAGCTCGGCGGCGGACTGGGATGTGGTGGTGGTGTCGTTCATGGCTCGCATGGTCGCCCGGGTGAGATATCGGCACAACTGGAACTGGTGAAGATACAATCGGCTATGCCGATGATCGATCTGCGCCGCCTCGAGATGTTCCACGCAGTCGCGACGCGCCGGTCCTTCTCGGCAGCCGCATTCGATCTGTCCTACACGCAGTCGAGCGTCTCCGAGGGAGTGGCGGTGCTCGAGCGGGAGCTCGGCGTCACGCTGCTCGACCGCTCGAGCCGTCCGGTCGGCGTCACGCCCGCCGGCGAGGCGGTCCTCGCCCACGCCGAGGCGCTGCTCGGCCAGGCCGCGGCGATCGAGAGCGAGCTCGCGGCGCTGTCCAGTGGCGATGCCGGCGTGCTCCGGCTCGCCGGCTTCTACACGGCGTGGTCGAGCTTCCTTCCTCCCGCCGTCGCGGAGTTCGCCCGCTCGCACCCACGCGTCAAGCTCGAGGTCGAGCAGCTCGATCCGCCCGCCGCGCTGCGGGCGCTGCGCGCGGGCGAGGTCGACGTCGCGGTGACCTACCAGTTTGAGCCGGGCGACCCGGCCGCCGATCCGGACGACCGTCTGATCAGCACCCACCTCGGCCACGACGGCTGGACGCTTGCCGTGCCCGCCGCGAGCCCCCTGGCCCGCAAGGGGCGCCTCAAGGTCGCGGACCTTTCCGACGCGAGCTGGTGTTCACCGCCGACCGACACCCACGCGACGAGGCTGCTCCAGGAGTACTGCCGCGAGCATGGGGGCTTCGACCCGCGAATCGACTACCCGACACGCGACGTGGCGATGGCCCAGCCGCTGATCGCCGCCGGGCTGGCGGTGGCCCTGCTCCCGGGGCTCAACCTCGCGCAGCCGCACCCCGGAGTGACGGTGCGCCAGCTGCCCCAGACGCCGCCGGGGCGCGACCTGTGGTGCCTGCAGCCTGCGAACCGCCGCCTGCCGGCGGCGCCTGCGATGGTGGAGGCGCTCGTGTCGGCCTCGCGGACGTACGAAACCCGGCGGTGACCGTTCCACGGAGGAGGTTGTGGAACGGCCACCAACCGGACCTCGGCCTCTATCGGCGTGTCAGAGTTCTGACTTAACCCAAGAGGCCGATTCTCGTCACCCGATCAGTTCGGGTGAGCCCGTCAGGGCGGGTCGCGCGGGTGCGGCCGCCACCTGCCGAGCCGTGCGATCGCGCGTGATGTCGAGCGCCAGCAGGATCAGGTTCGCGCCGACCGCCGCGCCGACGATCGTCGTAAGCACAGCCATCAGGCCAGCGATCACATGGAACCCGACCCAGGCGCCGATCAGCGCGCCGCCCAGCGCCGCCACGAGGCCGGCGGTCTTGGTGCGGGACGACTGGTCGCGGTTCACCCACGCCCAGTAGATCCCGAGCCCGACCGGCACGCCGATCGTTCCGACGGCGAACAGCTCGCCGTCGAGCGGCACGCGCAGGGAGGCCGTCAGGACGACGATCGCGCCGGCGAACCATCCCCCCAGGCCGAGCACGAGCGGGTACAGCGTCCGCAGCGCAGCGCTGGCCTTGCGATCGAAGCCGCCGCCGGCGTGGGCACGCAACGGCAGCCACAGCATCGACAGCACGAGCAGCGCCGCGAAGACGACCATCACGAGAAGGACGATCTTCGCGAACATGCCCTGCGATCCGCCCGGGCTGAAGTCGACGCGCTTGAACTTGTAGAGCGACTCGTCGACCTTGCCGGTGTCGAGGTAGGTGTTGATCAAGCGGCTGCTCGCTGCCGGCTGGTAGTCCCAGAAGTCGGTCGTGTGACCGAGCCCGGGCAGCAGCACCTGGTGGCCGTTCGACAGATGCGGGAGCAGCTCCTTGGTCGCGTTCTCGGGCGCCGTGGCGACGTCCAGAGTTCCGTCGACCATGAGCGTCGGCACCGCGGAGTCCCGTACGCGGTCGTACTCGTTCTCGTCCGGGTTGGCGGGCCACGCGCCCGTCAGCTGGCCGCCGGCCCAGACGAAATCGCTGGCCGGGTTCCCGAGGATCGAGCCGCCGTCCGGCTTCGACGCATAGAGGCGGGCTGCCGTGTCGGCATCTGTCCGACCGACCGACGCCGAGTCGCCCCACACGAACGCCTTGGGGAAGACGAGGTCGGCCATCAGCGACTGGAACCAGAGGCCGCTCGCGTCGCCCTTCGAGGCCGAGATCCACGAGTTCAGCGTCATCGGCGCCGAGATCGGCCCCGCCGCGGAGGTGGAGTCCATCAGCCCGAAGAAGGACGCGATCCGAACGTTGCCCTTCTTGATCGGGAGGAACGCCCAGCGGTCGGGGATGTTCCGCGCCTCGTCCTTGATCGTCGCGGCGAGGTCGTCGGTCTTGCCGTGGCAGTTGGGGTCCTGCGCGCAGAGCGCGGAGAACTGGCGGATCTGCCTGTCGGTCGTCTCCGTGTTGTAGACGAAGTGACCGGGCGGGTTCACGCCGACCATCACCGAGCGGTTGATGCTCTGCGGGTAGCGCCAGGCGTAGATCATCGCCGTGCGCGTGCCGGCGCTCTCGCTCAGCAGGTCGATGCGCCCGTAGCCGAGCGCCTGGCGCGCGGCCTCGAGGTCGTCGACACGCTGGGGCAGCGAGTAGCCGGCAAGGTCGACGCCGTCCGCCCGCAGCCTGGTCGCGCAGTCGCGGAAGGCGTTCGAGTACGAGTCGAACGACTTCTGCCCGAGGAAGTCGCCGGAGTGCTCGAGCGCCGAGGTGACCTCGGGGCACTGGAGCTTCGACGACCCGTCGACGCCGCGGTAGCCCACAAGCACTACGTCGTGGTTGTCCGTGAAGCGGCTCGCGTTCGCGAACTTCATGTTCGTGATGCCGGGTCCGCCCTCGAGCCGGAAGATCGGCGGCCCGGGGTGCGCGGAGTGCGCCTTGATGCGAGTCACGGGAAGCGCGATCAGCCGCGAATTCGCGTCGTGGCGGTTCTCACGGACGACGAGCGTGCCGCAGTCCGCGGCGTACTTGCCGCTCTCGGTGTTGTAGGTGCAGTGATGCATCGTCAGCTGGCCGGCGTGCGCGCCCGCGGGCACGGACACCGAGCTCGACTGGTGCGAGAAGTGCAGGAACGCGAGTCCCGACACCGCCAGCGCGATGAGCGCCAGCGCGACGATGCGCGCCGGGCCGAACGGCTTGTTTGGCGAGGCTTCCATGAGCCTTCCTTTCGTGGAGGAGTCCATGGGAGCGACGCTAAGTTCGCGCCGGCCGCAGGTCGTCGTCGCGAAGGCCCGACCGGCCTCGTCCCAGCCGACGATTCGAAGTCCTACCTGAGTAGGACGCGGCCGCTCGGTGGCTGGGGTACGTTCAGCTCGTGAGCAGAATCTGGCCCCTCGCTCGCAGGTACGGACTGGACGTCCTGATCGTCGCCGCGGCGGTCGAGGCCTCGCTCGAGGTGGCGTTCCGCGACTCGTCGGACGCTCCGACAAGCAGCCACTGGTTCGCGGTGCCGGTGGTCGCCGCCGTGATCCTCCCGCTGCTGTGGCGGCGCCGCTTCCCCTTCGCGGCGCCCGCGTCCCTGTGGCTGATTGCCGCCGGCGCGTCGTTCGTCGACGGGCGGCTGATGGTGTTCACGGTGAGCGTGTACGCCGCCGGACTGGTGTCGGCTTGGCTGCTCGGCAACCTGCGCGACGAGCGTCAGGGGCGGCTCGGTCTCGCCGTCGTGATCGGCGGCGCGGCGATCATCGTCTACAACAATCCGGCCCACGCCACCGGCGACTACGTCTTCATCCCGGGCGTGTTCGCGATCGCGTGGCTCGCCGGCTTTGCGCTGCGCGAGCGGGCGGAACAGGCGGAGGCCGCGGAGCTGCGCGCCGCCCAGGCGGAACGCGAACGTGACGCTGCCACCCGCATCGCGGTGGCCGAGGAGCGGGCCCGGATCGCGCGCGAGCTGCACGACGTCGTGGCGCACGCGGTGAGCGTGATGGTGCTGCAGGTGGGAGCGGTCCGCCACAAGCTCCCCGCGGAGGACGAGCAGGATCGCGAGGCGCTCGAGGGCGTTGAGCGGGCGGGCCGCAACGCGCTCGCCGAGATGCGCCATCTGCTCGGCGCGATGCGCGAGGACGGCGAGGACCTCGAGCTCGCGCCGCAGCCGAGCCTCGACGAGGTCGACATGCTCTTGGACGAAGTCCGTCGCGCCGGCCTGCCGGTCGAGCTGCACGTGGAGGGCGATCCGGTCCCGCTGCCGCGCGCGATCGAACTGTCCGCCTACCGCATCGTCCAGGAGGGTCTGACCAATGCGCTGAAGCACGCGCGCGCCAGCCAGGCGGATGTGACGATCGGCTACGCGCCAACCGAGCTACGGATCGAGGTGCGCGACGACGGCGCCGGCAGCGGCGCGGGCGACGGCCTCGGACACGGGCTTGTCGGCATCCGCGAGCGCGTGAAGATCTACGGCGGCGAGATGAGCGCGGGCAGCGCTAACGGGCACGGGTTCGTGCTCAGCACCCGGCTCCCGCTGAGCGGCGGCCGGCGATGAGCATCCGCGTACTCGTGGCCGACGACCAGTCGATGGTTCGCGCCGGCTTCCGCATGCTGCTCGGCGGCGAGGAGGACATCGACGTGGTGGCTGAGGCGGACAACGGCGCCGAGGCCGTGAGCAAGGCCGCGCGCTTTCAGCCGACGGTCGTGCTGATGGACATCCGCATGCCCGAGCTCGACGGACTCGAGGCCACCCGCCAGATCCTCGCCGCCGATCCCGAGGCGCGCGTGCTCATCCTCACCACCTTCGACCTCGACGAGTACGTCTACGAGGCGCTCGGCGCGGGGGCCAGCGGTTTCGTCCTCAAAGACGATCCGCCGGAGCAGCTGCTCGCGGCGATCCGCACCGTTGCCCGCGGCGACGCCCTGCTCTCCCCCGCCGTCACGAAGCGCGTGATCAAGCGCTTCGCCCACGGCACGCACTCGGCCGCGCCCGAGGCCTACGACGAGCTGACCGAGCGCGAACAGGAGGTCTTCCGGCTGATCGCCGGCGGCCTCTCAAACGCCGAGATCGGGCAGGAGCTCTTCATCAGCGAGACCACCGTCAAGACGCACGTCACCCGCATCCTCCAGAAGCTCGGCCTGCGCGATCGCGTGCAGGCGGTGGTGCTCGCCCACCGGGCCGGCCTGGTGGACTAGGCGGGCCGCTAGTTCGGCTGCGGGAACGCGTAGACCGCACGCGTCCGCTCGGTGCGGAAGACGAAGGAGAGCTGGCGCTCCGGCTCGAGGTTGCGCTCGGCCGGGCGGTAGGTCGGGCAGGGCTCCTGGAGCTTCAGCGCGCACAGGCCGTTCTGCTGGAAGTAGCAGTCCTTGCAAGTCACGCGCTTTGCCATTGCCCCTAGATCGCCCCCTGTTTCGCTTTCAACGAGTCCCGGTGCTGCTGCGTCAATCTTTAAACACTTCGCCCCCCTGGCGTCGGCATGGTTCTCGCAAATGCCGCTCTTTTCTTCTCCCTGGAATTTGCAGGTTTTTGAAGTTGCCGCCGGTAATGCCCCGCTCTTTGCGTAGGTTTCGCAGATGCCCGAACTCGTCACGGGGGCGACCGGCTACATCGGCGGCCGCCTGATCGAGCGCCTGCTGCGCGAGGGACGTCCCGTGCGCGCGCTCGCGCGGAGCCCCGCGCTGCTCGAGGCACCGCCCGAGGTGGAAGCGATGAAGGGCGACCTCGTGACCGGCCGCGGGCTCGAGCGCGCCCTCGAGGGCGTGTCGGTTGCGTACTACCTGGTGCACTCCATGGAGCCCGCCGCGGGCGCGAACGGCGACTTCGCGAGCCGCGACCGTACTGCCGCCGAGAACTTTGTGAAGGCGGCCGAGGCGGCGGGGGTCGAGCGCATCGTCTACCTCGGCGGGATCGTGCCGACCCTCGACGCCGGCGAGCTCTCGCCGCACCTCGGGTCGCGGCTCGAGGTGGAGCGGACGCTGCTCGAGGCGCTCCCCCGCTCCACCGCCTTTCGGGCCTCGATCGTGATCGGCGCACGGTCGGCCTCGTTCCGGATCCTGGTCCGCCTGGTCGAGCGCCTGCGCGTGCTGCCGTTCCCCGGGTGGCGCGACCACCGCACCCAGCCGATCGACGAGCGCGACGCGATCGAGTACCTGGCGCGGACCCCGTTTACTCCCGCCGCAGAAGGGAAGTCTCTCGACATCGCGGGGCCCGACCTGATGTCCTACGGCCAGATGATCGAGCGAATCGCCGATCTGATGGGCGTCGGCCGCACCCCGCTGCGCCTCAGCGCCTCCGCCACCCCGCTCGCAAGCGCAGTGGTAAGCGCAATCGTGGACCAGCCGGTCGAGCTTGTCCGGCCCCTGATGTACTCCTTGGAGCGTGACCTCTTGCCGAGGAACGAGGCCGCGCGGGAGCTGTTCGGGTTCAGGATCCACTCCTTCGACAGGGCGGTGGAGCATGCCCTGGCCGACTGGGAAGGGCGCGAGGAGCTCGCCGCGCGATGAGGGTGGAGCGGACGATCGAGATCGACGCTCCCGCGGAGCGCGTGTACGACCTCGTGATGGATCCGCGGCGGCTCAAGGAGTGGGTCACGATCCACGCCGGGCTGAAGGACGCGCCAGGGGGCGAGTTGCGAAAAGGCTCAGAGCTCGTACAGTCCCTGAAGCTCGCAGGCCGCCGTTTCGATGTTCACTGGGAGGTCGTGCAGGCGGAGAAGCCCCGACGAGTGGTCTGGGAGGGGAAAGGACCAGTGCACTCGCGGGCGAAAGTTGTCTATGACCTCGACGCGGACGGAGATGGGAAGACGTGCTTCTCGTACATGAACGAGTATTCGATGCCAGGAGGGCCGCTCGGCCGGATCGCGGCGGGGGTGCTGAGGCACACGGCAGAGCGCGAATCGGAGAAGACGCTCGAGGAGCTCAAACGGATCATGGAGGCGCAGAATGACCCCGCGTGAGGACCGCTGGTCACCATTCGCCCGCTGGCCGGGCCGCGATTGCCGGGCCGCCGCCGAGGCCGTCCTGCGGGCCCGCGAGCTCGAGCAGTGTGCGCTCGACGAGCTGACCCAGGAGCGCTATGCCGACGTCCGCGGCCGCAATCCGCACGTCGGGCTGCCGCGCGACACCACCATCGAGCGGGCCTGCGGCTCCTGGCCGAGCGCGCTCGAGCAGGCCGCGGTACTCGCGTCCAACGCGCTGCGGCTGCAGTTCGTCACCGACTGAGCGCGGGCGCTCGCTAGGGCGCGTCAAGGATCCGTTCAAAGGGGCGGCTTACGGTCGCCCCCATGAAAACCAAGGCCCCACTCCTCGCACTGTCACTCCTGACTGCGGCCGCAATGCCGGTCGCCCAGGCCAACGCAAAGAAGCTCCCGAAGACGGCGTACTTCAACGTCCGGATCCTCGCGCATCAGGACGGCAACTGGACGGAGGACATGACGGCCAGCAGTCCGTTGTGCGGCGTCAGTCACACGACTGGCCACGGTAACTCGAAGGTCTTCCTGGCTACCCCCTCGGTGCCCGTGACGGTCAAGCGGACCGGCACGAGCGTCAGGTTCCTATTCCCGCAGTCGAGCGGCCCGCCGAAGCCAGATGTGGCGATCGGTGGCACGCTGGAGCGCTACGGAGAGCAGCAGGGAACCTCTACCGGAGCCAAGCCCGGCTGCCCCAAGTCGATCCCGGTCGCGCCCGATTGCGGCGTTCGCCATTACGACGGAAAAGGGCGCCTGGCGCTCCTCTGGAACACGCCCGGCAACTGGCCGTTCGGCGACGGCGGCAAGCCGCACAGCCCGTCGCTACACCTGCGCGGGCCCTATGGCCCCGCCATCTCGGGAGGCTTCCCGTTCGCGAACTGCATCGGCGAGCGAGACGACTACCAGCTGGGCGTTCCCGAGGCCAACACCATGGGCGTGGACAGCGGTCCCGCGGCCCTGTCGCTCTCGAAGCTCTTCAACAGGAACGTGAAGAAGTTCACGGTCAAGGGCGACGTCGACGGCATCGTCCCGCACGTCCTCCCGACCGGGGTAACCGGAGGCTTCCACTCCGAGCTCTCTCTGAACTGGACGGTGGAGTTCAAGCGCCTGTCGCATCCCGGCAAGCCCGACCCGATCGACCTCGGTCCTCTCAGCACGACGACCGCGGTCAGCTCGCCGCTGAGGGTCCGCTGATGTTGGCCGTCGCGATGTGGGTCCGGGTCATACAGGATCGCCCGCCAGAATCCGCGCCTGCAGCGCAGCGGTCTCGGCGGAAGGCTCGACGCCGAGATCGCTCACCAGCGCCTTCCGACACTCGAGGAACTGGCGCAGCGCCTGGCTCTTCTGGCCTGTACGTGCATAAGCCAGCATCAGTTGGCAGTGTGCGCGCTCGTTGAGCGGATCGATCTCGAGTAGGCGGGTCGCCGCACGAATCGCATCGTGGTTGTCGCCTGACGCGTCGTAGGTCTCGACCAGCGCACTCAGCACGTGCGAGTAGGTCTGGGTCAGGCGCTCGCGCCAAGCGAACGACCACGGTGCGTAGCGGTCTTCGGGGAGAGGCTCGCCGCTCCACAGGGCGGCGGCCTTCTCGAGCGCCGCCCTCCGGCCGCGGCTGCGGTCCGCGAGGGCGGCGCCTGCTGCCGACACGAACAGGTCGGCGTCCACGCTGTCGCGCTCGCGCAGGCGCAGGCGGTAGGTGCGCTCCTTCGCCTCGATCACGCTCTGCTCCGCGCCGGGCAGGTCGAGCACCTTGCGCGCGCGGGAGACGGCCTGGGCGAGGTGCTGGCGGGCGGAGTCGGCGTCGCGGTCCGACCAGAAGGCGTCGAAGAGCACGTCCTCCGGCACGCCGCCCTCCGGCTGGATCAGCAGAAAGCGCACGACGCGCGAGGCCATCGGGCGCTGCCAGGCGGCCTCGTCGAGCTCCCAGCCGGCGCGCCGCACGCGGAAGCCGCCAAGGAGCTCGAAGCGCAGCGACGGCGGCCGGGTGCGCAGGCCCTCGCGGGCTGCGGCGGCGGCCGCGGCCACCTGCTCGTCCTTGTCCTTCTCGAGCTTGCCGAGCTCGGCGATCACCGCCGGGTGGCCGGCGGACAGCGCCGTTAGGAGTGCCTCGCGACGGACGGCCGGGTGCGGGTGCTCGACCATGGCGACGAGCGCGTCGCCGCCGGGGAACGCGTCCTGTAGGGCAGGCAGCACCTCCTCGGCGGTCAGCGTGCCGTCGGCGAGGGCGTCCCAGAGGACCGCCTTGATCGCCGGCCAGTGCGCGCGCACCAGCCTGCCGGCCTCGACGCCAGCCTCCTTCCAGGCCTCGTGCATGCTGCGCCGAGCGAGGTCGGGCTCGCCCGTCCTGTACTCGAGGCAGGCTTGGGAAGCCAGCACCCAGGCGCGGTCGTGGGCGCCGATCTCTCCGGGGAAACGCTCGTCGATCAGCGCAAGCGAGCGCTCGACCGCGGCGCGCGCCTTGCCGGGCGCGCCTGCCTCGAAGAGAACGCTTGACATCTCGACGGTCGCGATCGTGAACCACGGCGACGGCGGCATGATGTCGAGCGCGCGCTGGGCGGCGGCGATCGCCTCGCCGCTGTCGCCGCGCAGCAGGGACACGTGGGCGAGCGCCTCCGCCTCGAAGATCTCGCGCCAGCCCGTGCCCGCGCGGTGTCCGACGCGGGCCAGCTCCATCTCCGCCCCCGACAGGTTTCCGCTCTGGGCGAGCAGCGACGCGCGCTGGAGACGGAAATCACCGACCGCGAAGCCCAGGCCGACGCGCTCCGACTCGTGCTCGCAGCGGTCGACCCACTCGAGCGCCGCCTCGCGCTCACCCAGGCCGCGCAGCGTGGCGAGGTACATGCCCTGTGCGTAGGGCAGCCGGCCGTACGGGTCGAACACCTCGAGCTCCGCGATCGCGCGGTCGAGCAGCTCGACCGCGTCGTCGGCGGGCCCCGAGGCGAGCATCCTGCCCGACCTCGCTGTGACATCGATGAAGGTGAACTGGGCGGCAAGCTCCGGGTCCTGCATCAGCCGCGCGCGCAGCGGATCGGCCTCATCCAAGCGGCCGAGCGCCGTGAGCGAGAGCATTTCGTACCAAGCCACCGCCATGGCGGCCATCGCCGCCATCGGTCCCTCCGCCTCTTCCCAGCCCTTAGCGACCGCCGGGACGTCGGCGAACCGGTTGGTGTAGACGAGAGCGTCCGAAAGGAAGATCTTGGCGAGCCATTCGCGGTCGGCGTTGCCCGCGGCGTGAAAGGCCGCCACCGCCGCCCGCAGCGGCTCGAGCGAGTGTTCGTGGCGGCCGGCGCCCCAGAGGAGCTGCCCGTCGAGCAGCAGGTAATCCGGCTCGCTCCGCAGCGACTCGGGCACCGCGTCGAGCCACGACCTCACGGTGGCAGGCGAGGTGGTGACGAGCCCCGCGCCGTAGGTCGACAGCGCCGCCAGCGCCTGCTCGGGGTGGCCGGCTTCGAACCAGTGCCGGATCGACTCCGCCGGGCGCCCGGATGCGGCGAGGCTCTCCGCGGCCCGGACATGCAGCGCGGCCCGCTCCTCGTCCGTGCGCAGCTCGGCCAGCCGCTCGCGCAGGAAGGTCCGGAACAGCGGGTGGTAGGAGTGCGCCCCGGTGGCGCGCGCCCGGAGGAAGAGGCCGGAGCGCTCCGCCTCCTCGAGAAAGGTCGGCGCCAGGCCGAGGTCGGCGACGAGCTGCGGGGTGAGCGAGTTCGGCACGCTCGAGTCGACGAGCGCGAGACGCATGGCAGGGTCGAGCCGGTCGAGCACCTCCTCCGCCAGGTAGTGGAAGAGACCCTCGCGGGGCATGGTGTCGATCGCGGCGTCGCCCGTTCCGGCGAGACCCGTGAGCGCAACGCCCATCGGCCAGCCCTCGCTGGTCGCGAGCACGGTCTCCACCTCCTGCTCCGTCACGGCGCGCCCGTGGCGGAGGCTGAGGAGCTCCTCGCACTCGCTCGCCGTGAAGCTGAGGTCGGCGGGACCGAGCTCGGTGAGCTTGCCGGCGGCGCGCAGCTTGGCCAGCCGGAGCGGCAGCGGCCGGCGGGTCGCGACCGCCACCGACAACGGCGCGTTGCGCACGCCGAGCAGCTGATCCACGAACGCCAGGGCCACGTCGTCGCCCTCGAGCTCCTCGCCGTCGTCGAACACGATCACGAGCGGGTCGCCGAGCAGACGCTCGAGCTCGGGGACGAGCGCAGCGGTGGCGTTCGTCACGTCGACCGGCTCGAGGCCGGCAGCCAGGCGGTCGCCCACCACGTCGGCAAGACCGGGGATCGCCGACCGGAGCCCCTCGACGACGCCCATCAGCAGGCGCCCGGCACCGCCCGCCTCCCCGCATCCGAGCCACAGCGCGCGCCTCCCCGAGGCGGCGAGCGACTCCTCGAGCACCATGGTCTTGCCGTAGCCGGGACCCGCCACGAGCAGCACGGAACCACCATCGAGCGCGTCCGTGAGCGTCTGCGCTAGCCGTGGGCGGGCGATCAGGCCAGTCGTAGCGGTTGCCACTCGCTGATCGTCTCCCGGGAGATCGCCCTCGTCAAGGATCCGTTCAAAGGCCCGACTTACGGTCGCGCCATGGTCCCCACATCACACATAGACAATGCAGGCAGAAGGCTCCGTATCGCTGTTGCGGCCGCGCTCGTCATGGCGGCGTGCTGGCTGCTCGCCTCCCAGGCGAGCGCGTACGTCTACTGGGCGAACGAGGGCACAAACACCATCAGCCGCGCGAATCTCGACGGCACGAGCGTCGACACGAACTTCATCGCCGGCGCCAACGCGCCCCGCGGAGTCGCGGTCGACGGCCACCACATCTACTGGGTCAACGTCGGCGGCACCAGCAAGATCGCACGCGCGAACCTCGACGGCTCGGAGGCCAATCAGAGCTTCATGACGGGCGTCGGGGTCGCGGTCTCACTGACCGTCGACTCGGACCACATCTACTGGGTCGACGGCGACGCCGGGAAGATCGGCCGCGCAAGCCTCGACGGCTCGGACCCCAATCCGAATTTCATCACCGGCGCCGACGAGCCAACCCAGGTGCGGGTCGATTCCGGATACCTCTACTGGACGAACTCCGGCTCGGGCACGATCGGGCGCGCCGACCTCAGCGGCTCGGGCGTCGTTCAGAACTTCATCGACACGGGCTATTCGCCCCGCGGGCTCGCGGTCAACGGCGGCGGCATCTACTGGTCGAACTCCAACGGCATGGGCGCGACCGCCTCGATCGGCCGAGCCAACCCAGACGGGTCGGGCGTCGATCAGAACTTCCAGGGCTCCACAACGGCGACGGGCCTGGCGGTCGACGGCCGCTACCTGTACTGGGCCGGAAACAGCACGATCGGCCGCGCCGACCTCGACGGCAGCTCCGCGAGCCCGAGCTTCATCCCGAGCGCCGGTGTCCCCGCCGCTGTGGCAGTCGATGCCCTGCCGGCCGGCACCGCTACGCCCAGCTCGCCCAGCCTCGACTTCGGCCGCCAGCTCGTCGGCGGACTCACGGACCCGCAGTCGCTGACCGTCACCAACAGCGGTAGCAACAACCTGCAGGTCGGCCTGGTCGACGTGGAGGGTGGCGACAGCCGCGACTTCGTCATCGCGAGCGACGACTGCTCGCAGGGGACGCTCGCTCCGGGCGGGACCTGCACGATCGTGGCCCGCTTCCGCCCGCACGCGCCCGGAAACAGCGCGGCGACGCTCGCCATTCCCAGCAACGACCCCGCCGGCCCGCTAGACGTGAGACTGTCCGGCGGCGGCTACCAGCC
>DATBKS010000043.1:0-2677 GCA_036555755.1 Thermoleophilaceae bacterium | reverse complement strand
GCGCTCGTCGGTCGGCCGCGGCCTGCGAAGAACTCGGCTTCGGCCTCCCCGAGTGCCGTCGCGGGCGGCTCGCCGTGCAGGTACTCCGCCGCTATCGCGCCCCAGTCCGCGCCCGCGCGGAGCTGGCCGAGCACGACCGCGACGATGCCGTGCATCCGCCGGATGAGGATCGCCTCGGGCGGCAGGGTGAACTGGTTGAGCTGCGTCTTCATCGCGGCCCGCTCCTCGGCGTCCGGACGTTCGCGGTCGCGGTCGCGGTCGCGGCGGAAGTCGGCCGATGAGAAGCGGCGCTCGCCGGGAACGGCGTACCACTTGATCGCCATTCGCATCATGCCGAGCGCGAAGTCGGCGTCCACGGCATCCGCGCGGCTTCCGGGCAGGTAGCCGCCCTCGCGCAGCGCCGCCTTCAGGGCCTCGGCGTCGTCGTCCCTCACCGCCAGGGCGATCGCCCGCTCGGCGGCCACGCGGGAGGTGTCGACGTCGCGCAGCAGTCCGTAGTCCAGGAAGCAGACGCGGCCGTCGGGGCACAGCAGGTAGTTGCCGGGGTGGGGATCCCCAAGCGCGATCCGGTCGCGGTACAGCAGGCCGAAGTAGAGCCGGAACACGATCTCGCCGTAGCGGTCGCGCTGAGCTTCCTCTTCCCGCCGCACCGCCTCGAAGCGCTCGCCCTCGACGTACTCGGACACGAGCACGCGCCGGGTCGAGAGATCGGTGTGGACGCGGGGCACGCGGACGAACGGGTGCCCGCGCAGCAGCCGCTCGATGCGGCGCTGGCTCTGCGCCTCGAGCTCGTAGTCGAGCTCCTCGCCGATTCGTTCGCGCATCTCCGCGGCGAGGGCCTTCGCGTCCAGACCCGGGGCCAGCCGCTTGACGAGCGGTATCAGCAGTGTGGCGTTCCGCAGGTCGGTGTCGACCGCCTCGGCCACGCCGGGGTACTGGATCTTCACGGCCACCTCGTCGCCGTCGATCGTGGTGGCGCGATGGACCTGGCCGATCGACGCCGCGGCGAACGCGCGCTCGTCGAACTCGCTGAACACCTGGCTCAGCGGGCCGCCGAACTCCTGCCGCATCATCTTCTCCAGGTCCGAGAACTTCACCGGTGGGACGTCGTCGCGAAGCGCGGCGAGCCTCCCCTGCAGCTCGTCGCGCTGGTCCTCGGGGAGGCCGTCGAACTCGACCATCGAGATCATCTGGCCGACCTTCATCGCGGCGCCCCGCATCTGCCCGAGCTGCTCCACGAGTTGCTTGACCAGCGCCGACGCGCGTTCCCTCTCGGCCTCGGCTGCCCGCTCCGGCGTGCGGACGCGGTTGGCGGTTCGCATCCCGGCCCAGCGCAGGCCCTGCCCGGTCACCAACCCACCCACGCGCGCCGTCCTCGCGATCCGGCCCGTTGGGAGCTTGCCGGCCTCGGGAGGTTGATCGTCGGGCCGTTGGGTCACTTACCGAGGGTAGCCGGGGCCGGGCCAGATCTTGGGCGCCCGAAGACGTATCCGCAGCTTTTCCAGGGCCTTTACCGGTCCTTGACCACCCTCCCTCCACCATCTGGGAGCGATGGTCAGGGTTGCCACACACCCGCCTCCCGAGCAGGCTGCCCGAGAACTCGGTGGCACGGAGGGAAACGAGACGCTGACCAGTGCGACGGCGCTCGTCCTCACCCTGCTTCTGCTCGCCGAGGGCGTGACGATTCTGCGCATCGGCGGGCTCCGCAGCGAGCACATGTTCATCGGCATGGTGCTGATCCCGCCGGTGCTGCTCAAGCTCGGCAGCACGGGCTACCGGTTCGCCCGCTACTACCTGGGCACGCGCGCGTACCGAGAGAAGGGCCCGCCGCTGCTCGCTCTCCGGCTGCTCGCGCCCGTGCTCGTACTTACCACTGTGATCGTGTTCGCGAGTGGCGTCGCGCTGATGGTGGTGGGGCACAAGTCGAACACGCTGTTCACCTTCCACAAGGTCAGCTTCATCGTGTGGGGCGCGGCGTTCGGCGTGCACTTCCTCGCGCACCTGCCGCGGATGATGCGCTCCCTTCAGAGCGACTGGACGCACGAGGGGCGGCGGCGCATCGCGGGCGCGCAGGTGCGGCTCGCGCTCGTCCTCTCGTCGATCGGGGGCGGCGTGGCGCTGGCTCTCGCCGTTCTCCCGCTCATCACCGGCTGGCACGGCCACCACCACGAGGGATAGGCGATGGCCGACCGTTCCCAACCCACCACGCCCACTCGACGCGACCGTGCAGTCCGCCGCGTTCGCCGCACCAGCTGGGCCGCCGGTGCCGCGGCTGCCGGGCTGGCAACGGCGTTCTCGGTGGTCGCCGCGCACGCGTTCAAGGGGCACTCGCGCAACGCCACCACGGCTCAGGCCGCAGTCCCGCACAAGCATCGGCGTGCCGCGCGGCGGGTGAGCGTGCCCGGTCCGCAGCACGTGCCGGCGATCGCATCGGGCGACCAGCCGCTGCAGCCACCGCCCGCGCCCCCGGCCCAGCCTTCGTCGCCGTCGCCCGCCCCAGCGCCGTCGCCCCAGCCGCAGACCTCCGGAGGGTCGTGAGCGAGCCCGGCGTCGCCACCTGGGAGGCGCTGGGGACGACCGCGAGCGTGTCGGTGTCCCATGTGAGCGCCCTGCCGCGCGCGCGGCGGGCCGTCGAGCGCGAGCTGGCGGCGCTCGATGCCGCCTGCAGCCGCTTCCG
>DATBKS010000042.1:0-27292 GCA_036555755.1 Thermoleophilaceae bacterium | reverse complement strand
GACACGACGCCAAAGCCGGTGCCGCTCGTGCCACCGCCGCCGACGTGGTTCGAGCTGAACGAACTGCCCGTGATGTTCAGGCTCCCCGGACTCGCGCCGCCCACGTGGACCACGCCGAACCCCTCCAGGTCGGAGCCGCCGCTCGTGTTGTTGGTCACAGCCACGTTGTTCAGGGTCAGATGGCCCGCATCGGTGTCGATGGCAGCGCCGGTCGTGGCCTTCCCGTGAGTGAGGGTGACGCCGGAGATCGTCACTGTCCTCAGCCCGGTGATCGCGATTAGCCCGAGGTTGTCCTGACCCGTGATCGTGTTGCTGCCCGGGCCCTGGCCGGAGATCGTCAGGTCCTTCTGAACGTGCAGCGAGCCGTTGCCGGCGACGAGTGTGATCGTGGGGACGCTCGCCGGGATCACGATGTTGTCGACGCCAGACACCGCCTTGTCGAGCGCGCGCCGCAGCGAACAGTCGCCCGCCACGCCCAGGCACTCACTGCCGCTCGGCGTGGTGTCGGAGCCCGTGTTGACCGTGATCGTCGCGGCCTGCGCCGGCCCGGCGATCCCCAGCACCGCAATCGCGAGCGTCAATGCGAGGAGGCTGTTGGTTGTCTTGCGGTCCATGGGCCAGACCGCGCGAGTCGGCGCGAGCCTAACAGCGGCCGGGTGCCCCGGGCTAGGGGGAGAACGCGCGCCGGTAGGCGGTCGGCGTGGTGCCCACCGCGCGCCGGAAGTGGTACCGCAGCGCCGCGGCGTCCGTGAAGCCGCAGGTGCGGGCGATCTCGTCGATCGACGCGTCACCGGACTCGAGCAGCTGCTGTGCGCGGAGCACGCGCTGCACGAGGAGCCACTGCAGCGGAGTGGTGCCGGTCTCGGCGCGGAAGCGCCTGGCGAAGGTGCGCGAGGAGACGCAGGCCTGACGGGCCAGGACCGCGACCGTGAGCGGTTCGTCGAGGCGCTCGAGTGCCCAGTCGCGCACGCGCTCGAGGTGGAGTGCTTGGGGCGACGACGGCTCCAGCGGGCGTTCGATGAACTGTGCCTGGCCGCCGTCGCGATGCGGGGCCACCACGGTGTGGCGCGCGATCTCGAGCGCGGCCTGGGCGCCATGGTCGCGGCGCACCACGTGCAGGCAGAGGTCGATCCCGGCCGCCACGCCGGCGCTCGTGAGCACCTTGCCCTCGTCGACGTAGAGCACGTTGGGATCGAGCTCCACGGCGGGGAAGCAGTCGGCGAAGGTCGTTGCACTGTCCCAGTGCGTGGTCGCCCGACGGCCATCGAGCAAGCCCGCGTACGCCAGGGCGAAGGCGCCCGTGCAGATCGACATCACGCGCGCTCCACGGTCAGCCGCGCGCCTGAGCTCCCGCAACGCCGGCTCGGGCGGGCGGCGCGACGCGCCGAGGTAGCCGGGGACGACCACCGTGTCGGCGTGGCGCAGCGCCTGCGGTCCCGACTGCACGTCGACGCTGAAGCCGGAGGTGGTCGGCACCGGATCCCTGCTCGCGCCGGCCAGCGTGAAGGAGTAGTGCTCGCCGCCCCACTGGCCGAAGACGTGCGCCGGTGCGGCGAGGTCGAGCAGCACCAGGCGCTCGAGGGCGAGTGCGACTACGCGGTGCTTGGCCACTTGGCGGGAATTCAATCAAAGGTGGCATTCCTGCCACTCGTAGCGAACGCTCGCCGGTACCACCATCCGGTGGGAGGTGACGACCTACATCCTGCGCAGGCTGGTCTGGGTGGTGGTGCTGCTGTTCCTGGTCAGCCTGCTCACCTTCGCGATCTTCTTCCTGCTGCCGTCGGCCGACCCTGCGCTGCTGCGAGCCGGCCGCCAGCCCAACCCGGCCCTCGTCGCGCAGATCCGGCACAACCTGCACCTCGACCAGCCCTGGTACTCGCAGTACCTGCACTACATGGACCGGCTGATGCTGCACTGGGACTTCGGCTACAGCTTCCAGAACAACATCTCCGTAAAGCAGCAGATCTTCGACCGGCTGCCGGCGACCGCCTCGCTCGCGCTGGGCGCCGCCGTGATCTGGCTGGTGATCGGCATCGGCGTCGGCACGATCTCGGCGGTTCGGCGCCGCAGCGCGTTCGACCGCGCGGCCATGACGGGAGCTCTGATCGGCATCTCCGCGCCGGTGTACTGGCTCGGCCTCGTGAGCCTGTTCCTGTTCTCGAACGACATCGGCGTGATCAAGCTGTTTCCCGGCTCGGGCTCCTACGTCGGGCTGACACAGGACCCTGCGAAGTGGTTCACGTCGCTGCTCATGCCGTGGTTCGTGCTGGCCGCCTCCTACGCCGCGTTCTACGCGCGGCTGCTCCGGTCGAATCTCGTGGAGGTGATGGGCGAGGACTACATCCGCACCGCGCGGGCGAAGGGCCTGACCGAGCGGCGCGTGATCGCTCGCCATGGCATCCGCAGCGCGATCACCCCGATCGTGACGGCGCTTGGGATGGACATCGGCTTCCTGCTGGGCGGCGCGATCCTCGTCGAGACGGTGTTCAACATCCCAGGCGTCGGGCGGCTCGCGTTCGAGTCGATCCAGAACAGCGACCTCCCGATGATCCAGGGCACTGTGCTGCTCGGCGCGTTCTTCATCGTCGTGATGAACCTGGTGGTCGACGTCGCGTACGCGCTGCTCGACCCGCGCGTGCGCTACGGCTGAAGGGTCTCCACGAGCCGCTCGAGCACGGGGTCCATCTGCTTGCGCGCGGCGACCGGATCGTCGGCCTCCGCCACGTACAGCGCGGCGGCGTCGAGCGCGCCCGTGATCACGTGGGCGAGCGGCATCAGGGGCTGGCGCGCGATCGCGCCCTCGTCCATCGCGCCCTGCAGCGCCGCGGCGAGCAGGCCGAGCCCATGGCGGGTGAGCACCTCGCGCCACTCCTCGAAGCCGAGCACCGAGGGCGCGTCGATCAGGACGATGCGGCGCACCTCGGGGTCGAGGCAGGCGTCGAGCCAGAGCTGCGCGCCGACACGCAGCGCCTCGAGCGGGCCGGACGCCGCCAGCGCGCGCTGCGCGATGTTCTGGGCGACCTCGCCCTCCACCTGGTCGAACACCGCGAGGAAGAGGTCCTTCTTGTCATCGAACTGGTGGTAGAGCGCCCCGCGGGTGACGCCCGCCTTCTTGACGATCTCCTCGGTGCCGACCGCGGCATAGCCCTTCTTTGCGAACAGCCGGCGGGCCACCTTCACCAGCTTCGCCCGGGTGGCCTCCGACTGCGCGGCCTTCGTGCCGCGTTTGACATTCGTACTGTCTGTATGCATAATCCGTACAGCTTGTATGCGAATACTAGATGGGAGACCCCGTGGAAGCCAGTCGTGAAATCCAACTCTCAGCAGGAACCATCAATTACCTCGACACGGGCGGCGACGGCCCGGTGGTCCTCTTCGTCCACGGCCTCCTCGCGAGCGGCATGTTGTGGGCGATGGTCGTCCCCCAGCTCGGCGAGGCGCGCTGCATCGTCCCCGAGCTCCCGCTCGGCGCCCACGCGAAGCCGATGAAGCCCGACGCCGACCTGAGCCCTCGCTCCGTGGCGGGAATGCTCGCGGAGCTGATGGACAAGCTGAACGTTGACGACGTGACGGTGGTCGGCAACGACACCGGCGGCGCGATCTGCCAGTTGCTCGTGACCGAGCACCCCGAGCGCGTGGGCCGCATGGTGCTCACGCCTTGCGACGCGTTCGAGCACTTCTTCCCGCCCGCGTTCAAGCCGATGCAGTGGGCAGCCAAGATCCCGGGCGGCCTCAGCATGTCGATCCGGCCGGCGAAGGTCCGGGCGATTCGCAACAGCCCGCTGGGGTTCGGCTGGCTGTCGAAGCGCGGCATCCCGGATGAGGCCATCGAGGCGGCGTTCGGCAACTACTTCGGCAACCGCGACGTGCGCCGGGACACCGAGAAGTTCGTCCGCAAGGTCTCGAAGAAGGACACGCTGGCAGCGGCTGAGCGGTTGCGTGACTTCGACCGGCCGGTGCTGCTCGCCTGGGCGCGCGAGGACCACTTCTTCAAGGTGAAGCTCGCCGAGCGGCTGCTCGAGCGGCTGCCGCAGGGGCGCCTCGAGCTGATTGACGACAGCTACACCTTCGTACCGATCGACCAGCCCGAGCGGCTCGCCGAACTTATCCGCGAGTTCGTCCGCGACGGCGAGCCGGCGGAGGTGGCGACATGACCGCGATGCCGGAGATACTCGGCGGCGTGAGCGAAGAGACCCTCGACCTCGTACGCCGAACCACCGAAGCCTGGAACCGCGGCGACGTGGACAGCGTCGCGGCCAACCTCTCCCCCGATGCCGAGTGGGAGGTGGCGGAGAACAATCCGGACGCCCGGACCCTCCGCGGACGCGACGAGATCCGGGCCTACCTCGCCGACTGGCGCGACACGATCGTCGGCCTGCACTACGAGGCCACGCAGGTGCTGGATGCCGCTGACGCCGTCGTGCAGGTGGGCGTGATGACCGGCCACATCGGCGAGGGCGGACCGGCGCTCACCGCCGAGCTGTGCTTCGTCACCCGCTTCGTAGATGGCGAGGCCGTGCGCACCGAGGAGTACCTCGACGCCGAGGACGCCCTCGCCGCCGCGGGCCTCAGCCGCTGACGATTCGGAAAGAGGCCAACGCCTTGCGACTCTTTGCCCCGCTCTTACGGGCCACGGCCTGGAGCCGGTAACGGCCGACCGCCAGCGCCTTGTGCCTGGCCCGTCCAGTGAAGTGGAAGCTGTTCTTGCCGGCCTTGTCCTTGTGCCTGAAGCTGCCAAGGCTCTTGAACAACGTGCAGCGCTTGGCCTTCCCATGGCTCGGCCGCTTGGCCACGCAGCGCTTGCCTGAGCGGAAGCCGCTGCGCTTCACCTGCACGGTGAACGTGGTCGTGGCGGCCAGGCTGTCGCGATAGCTCACTTTGGCCCCGGTCTTGGCGGCCGTGAGGCTCGGGCCACGGCCGGCCGCCGCCACGAGCTTGGAGGGCTTGAGCCCGAGGCGACTGAGGCGCGGCGCGGGCGAGGCGGTGCGGAAGGTGCGGTCGCCACCTGCGCTCGTGCCCTCCGGGTTCGTGACGACCTCCCTGAAGTGGTAGAGCGTGTTCGGCTTGAGCTTGCTCACGGAGGCCGCGAACGCCGTCGTGCCGGCCGGGCCGCCGATGGCCTGTGGCGCGGTCTGCGATCCGTACGAGCTGCTCGTACCGAAGTCGAAGTGCACGCTCCCGCCGCCGAAAAGATCCGGGTTGGCGGCGCTGCCGCCGAGGGTGGCCGAGGTGGTCTTGATCTTGCTCGCCGCGCCCGTGATGGCGACCGGCGTCGCGACCTCGAAGGCGCCGACATCGCAAACGCCGCCCTGCGGCCGTGCGATCCCGCGCTGATCGGTGGTGGCGCAGCCGCTGTTGTCGCCGCCGCCGATGGCCGGGCTGCCGGGCAGCAGCGCCTGGGTGAGGGTGGATCCGCCGTTCGCGCCCGGGGCCGCGAGCAGCGGATCGACGCCCACGCGGTCGCCCGCGGCGCCGAAGCCGCACTGACTCGGAGCGGTGCCCTCGATGTTGTGACCGCCCGACGCGAACGCTCCCGCGCAGTTGTTCGCCAGACCGGCTGCGGTGTTGCCGGACACGATCGTGTTCTTGAAGGTGATCAAGGTGCTGGCGCCGGTGCTGGCCTCCACCCCGCCCCCGCGCGAGCCCTGGCTGGAGCCGCCGACGTTGCCGTCGATCGTGTCGTTCAAGAAGGTGATCGTGCCCTCATCGACGTTCACGCCGCCCCCGAGCCCCTCGCCCGACGTGCTGCCGCTCCCGGCCGCCCCGCCCGCGATGTTGTCGACGATCGTGTTGTCGACGAGTGAGACGTTGTCGGTGAGGCCGCTGAGGGAGATCTCCGCCCCGCCGCCAAGTCCGTTGCCGGTGTTGGTGCCGGTCGAGCCGTTGCCGCCCGCCCTGTTGGCGCTGATCGTGTTGCCGGAGATCGTCGCCGTCACCTTGCCCGCACTCGTGAGCTCGAAGCCGCCGCCGAGGCCGAGGCCGCCGTTCTGGGCGCTGCCGCCGGCCCCGCCGACCGTGTTGCCCACGAACGTGTTGTTCGTGATCGACGCGGTGCTCGCTACGGAGCTGCTGGAGAACGCCAGCTCGAGACCGCCGCCGAAGCCCGCTCCGCTGCTCACGCCGGTCGATCCGCTGCCGCCGAGCGTGTTGTCGCTGAACGTGCTGCCGTTCACCTTGAGGCTGCCACCCGCAGTGAAGGTGGCGTCGACGCCTCCACCCAGGCCCGAGCCGCTGAAGGTCCCGTCAGCTCCGGCGCCGCCGAGCGTGTTGCCGGTGAAGCTGCTGTTCTCGACGGTGAGATTGCCGGCCGCGGAGAAGTTCGCTTCGATGCCACCCCCGGACCCAGAGCCGCTGCTGCTCGCGGCGCCCGCGCCGCCGCCCAAGGTGTTGCCGTTGAACGTCGAGCCCGTCACGGTGATGCTGCTGCCCGCCGTGATCGAGGTCTGGCGGATGATTCCGGACCCCACGCCGCCACCGCCGCCGAGCACGTTGCCGGTGAACGTCGAGTCGCTGACGTCCACCGTGCCCACGCCGCCACCAGGCGACGGCGACAGGACCCCGTCGCCGTCTCCCCCGCCACCGCCAACGTTGTTGCCGCTGAAGACGCTGTTCCTGACCACCAGATCGGTGCCCGTGCCGCTCTCCCCAACGACCCCGAAGCCGTCGCCGGCGGTGCCCCCGCCACCGACGTGGTTGAAGCTGAACGTGCTGTTCTCGATGTCGATGGTCGCGTGGCCGCCGCCCGACATCGTGACCGCCCCGGAGCCCGACACGTTGGACCCGCCCGACGTGTTGTCGCTCACCGTCACCCCGTCGAGGGTCAGCGTGCCAGGAGCGGCCGAGATTGCCGCACCGGAGCTGGCCTTCCCGTTGATGAGCGACAGGCCGGTGAACGTGACCGTCCGGGACCCAGTGATGCTGAAGAGGCCGACTGCGTTCTGGCCGTCGATCGCGTTGGCGCCACTGCCCGTGCCGGCGATGGTGACGTCCTTCGTGATGGTCACGGGGCCGCCGAGGGGCTGGATCAGCGGGATGCTCGCGGGGATCTGCACGGTGTCCACGCCCGCGACGGCCTTGTCGATCGCCTGGCGCAGCGAGCAATCTCCCGCCGCCCCGGAACACTCGCCCACCGATGCGTGGTTGTCGGTGGCGGTGTTCACCGTGATCACCGCTGCGGCGGCCGGCGACGCTATCCAGAGCAGCGCGGCACCCGCGAGCAGTCCGACCAGCCAATGGCTGCGCCGGTGTCCGCCGCGGGCGGACGCGGTTGTGGGCCAAGTCATCTGCGCGAGTCCTGGGGGCTTGGAGCGACCCTACCCGCGGTGGCGCTCAAGCGCTAGTCGATACCGAGGCGGTCGAGCAGAGCCTCGTCGCGGCGCCAGCCCTTGCGCACGCGGACGCTGAGGTCGAGGTGGACGCGGCGGCCGAGCGCAGCCTCGATTTCGGTGCGAGCCGCCGTGCCGATCGCGCGCACCATGCGCCCGCCGGCTCCGATCAGGATCGCCTTCTGGGACTCCGTCTCGGCCCAGACGCGGGCCGCGATCACGAGCAGGCCGTCGTCCCGCTCCTCCATCTCGTCGATCTCGACCTCCGCGGCGTGCGGCAGCTCCTCGCGAGTGCGCAGCAGCACCTGCTCGCGGATCAGCTCGGCGAGATGCACCGCCTGCGAGAGGTCGCTGTGCTCCTCGGGCGGATAGAAGAAGGGGCCCTCCGGCAGGAGCGACACGAGGTGCTCTACGAGGTCGCCCACCCCCTCGCCCGTCTTGGCGCTCACCGGGAACAGCTCGCCCTGGACGTCCAGCTCTGCGGCGGCCTGCAGCGTGCGCGCGATCACCGGCTTGTTGAGGCGATCGATCTTGTTCAGCACGGTCACCGCCGGCAGGCCGACCTCGCGGATCGCGCGCGCGATGAACTGGTCCCCCGCCCCGATCTTCTGCTCGCCGTTCAGGACGAACAGGGCGACGTCCGAGTCCTCTAGCTCGCGCTGCATGCGCGCCTGCATCCGCTCGGTGAGCGGGTCGCGCGGTCGCTGCACACCCGGCAGGTCCACGAGGACGAGCTGCCAGGCGTCGCCGCTGGCCACGCCGCGTATCGCGCGCCGTGTGGTCTGCGGCTTGTCGGAGACGATCGCCACCTTCGAGCCCACCACGCGGTTGACGAGCGTGGACTTGCCGGCGTTGGGCCTGCCAGCCAGGGCGACGAAGCCGCTGCGGGTCGTGACGTCGCTCACGCTTCCAGTCCCGCCACGATCTTGTCCTGCAGCTCGAGCATCTCGCCGGAGTCGGTCTCGTGGTCGTAGCCGCAGAGGTGGAGCACGCCGTGCACCACCGCCTCCACCACGTCCTCCGTGTGCTCGCGGCAGATCACGACGTCGCCGAGCTCGCGCGGCCCCCGGGTGTCCTCACCCACGCCATCGACGGGGAATGAGAGGACGTCCGTGGGCTTGTCGAGCCCGCGGTGGGCGACGTTCAGGGACTGGATCTGGTCCGCTGTGACGAATGCGATCGCCACGTGCCCGTCCCCCACTCCGACCGCCTCGAGAGCCGCCTCGGCCGCCCGGCGCACCGACGCCGAGTCGTCCCCCTGGATCTCGATCTCGAGGGTCAGCGCCGCTGCTCGGAGCGAGCTGGGCGCAGCTCGGGCGCCTGCTTCTCCGCGTACTCGTTGTAGGCCGCGACGATCCGCTGGACCAGCTTGTGGCGCACCACGTCCTCGCCGCCGAAGCGGACGAAGCCGATGCCCTCGACGTCCCCCAGGATGTCGCCGATCACGACGAGGCCGGAGCGCTGGTCCTTCGCGAGGTCGATCTGGGTGATGTCGCCCGTCACGACCATCTTCGAGTTGAACCCGAGCCGCGTCAGGAACATCTTCATCTGCTCGGGGCTCGTGTTCTGCGCCTCGTCGAGGATGATGAACGAGTCGTTGAGCGTGCGGCCGCGCATGAACGCGAGCGGCGCCACCTCGATCACGCCGCGCTCGAGGTGCTGGTTCACGCGCTCGGGCTCGAGCATGTCGTAGAGGGCGTCGAACAGCGGACGCAGGTACGGGTCGACCTTCGCCATCAGGTCTCCGGGCAGGAAGCCGAGCCGCTCGCCGGCCTCGACGGCCGGGCGGGTCAAGACGATGCGGTTGACCTCTCGGCGCGACAGGGCGGCGACGGCCATCGCCACGGCGAGGAACGACTTGCCGGTGCCGGCCGGGCCGATCCCGATCGTGATCGTCTGCTCGCGGATGGCGTCCACGTAGCGCTTCTGGTTGACAGTCTTGGGCGCGACCTTGAGCCCGCGGTGGCGCCAGACCACGTCCTCGAGAATCTCGCTCGGGCTCTCGTGCGCGTCGAGCGCGCCCGTGATCGCCGCAATCGTGCCGGGAGCGATCTCGTGTCCCTGGCGCACCAGGTCCGAGAGCTCGCGCACGACGGCCTGCGCGGTCTCCACCGCGTCGGGATCGCCGTCGAGCGTCAGGACGTTGCCGCGCAGGAACAGCTCGGCATCGAGGTGACCCTCGAGCGTGCGCATGATCGCGTCCCCCGGACCCGCCAGCTCACTGGCGACGTCGTTGGTGAGCTCGAGCTGAGTCCGCACTACGAAGTCAGCTTCTCACGAACTACGGCGGATACGCGCTTACCGTCGGCCCGTCCTTGCACCTTCGGCATGACGAGCGACATGACCTTGCCCATCTCCTGCGGCGAGGCGGCGCCGGATTCGGCCACGGCATCCCCCACGATCGAGTGCAGCTCCTCGTCGGACAGCTGCTCGGGCATGTACTCCTCGATGATCTCGGCCTCGCGGCGCTCGCCGGCGGCGAGATCGTCGCGCCCGGCATCCGCGTAGGCGTCCGCTGCCTCCAGACGGCGCTTGCGCTCGCGCTGGAGCACGGCCGTCTCGTCCCCGTCCGAGGACTCCTTGGCGGCCTTCTGCAGCTCGTTCGTAATCAGGCGAAGAGCCTGCACGCGCTCCTTGTCACCCGACTTGAGCGCGGTCGCTGTATCTGACTTGACCTTCTCTATGAGACTCACAGCTGAAGTGTAGGCTGGCCTGCCGTATGCCCCGCGCCCGCCTCGTGACCTTCGACTGCTACGGCACGCTCATCGATTGGGATGGTGGCGCGGCCGCTTTCCTCTACGGGATTGCCCTCCGTGAGGGCGACACGGGCGCCGAAAATGGGCGCGTCCTCGGCCAGCGCTGGGAGGAGATCCAGTACGAGCTGGTGAGCGGGCCGTACAAGCCCTACAAGCAGATCCTGGCCGAGAGCCTCGCCGCCTGGGCCGGGGAACGCGGCTACACGCTGCGCGACTCGGACGCCGACGACCTCGTCCGCTCCATGCGCAGCTGGCAGGCGTTCCCCGACACGTTCCCTGCTCTTACGCGCGTGCGCGAGGCCGGGATGAAGCTGGCGATCATTTCGAACACTGACCGCGACATCATCGAGCACAGCCTCAAGCACCTGCGCGTGCCGTTCGACGACGTGTTCGTGGCGGAGGACGCCGGCGCCTACAAGCCCTCGGACGACGTCTTCCGGCAGGCTTTCGAGCGCTTCGGCGAGGACCCCGCGGACATCATCCACGTGGCCTTCGGCTTCAAGTACGACATCCCGCCGGCACAGCGGTTCGGCTGCCGCACCGCGTGGGTCAACCGCTACGCGGAGCCAGCACCCGGCGAGGAGCGGCCCGACTACGAGTGGCGCGACCTCTGGGGCCTCGCCGAGTACGCAGAGGCGAACGAGTGACGCGTCCCATGCCGGAGCTCGCGGGCGTGAAGCACCGCGACGTGGTGGTGCGCGGGGTGCGGCTGCACGTGGCCGAGGCCGGCGCGGGCGAGCCGGTGGTGTGCCTTCACGGCTGGCCGCAGAACTGGTGGGTGTGGCGCGGAGTGATCCCGGGTCTCGCCGACCGCTACCGCGTGATCTGCCCCGACCTGCGCGGCTTCGGCTGGTCCGAGGCCACGCGCAAGGGCTACGAGAAGCGCGACACGGCGGCCGACATCGCGGCGCTGCTCGACGCTCTCGACCTGCGCGACGTGCGGCTGATGGGCCACGACTGGGGCGGCGTGGCGGCCTGGATCCTCTGTCTCGAGCGGCCCGACCTGGTGCGCCAGTACCTCGCGATGAACACCGCGCATCCGTGGCCGCGGATCGAGGGGCGCCGCTTCCCGGACCTGCGCCGGTTCTGGTACCAGTGGGTGATCTCGACGCCGCTCGTCGGGCGCCTGGCGGTGCAGCTCTTGTCGAAGCTCCCGCCCGAGCGCTCCTACCGCGTCACCGGCAGCAGCACGGCGTGGAACGCGGAGGACACGCGCGTGTTCCTCGGGCAATTCGCCGAGCGCGAGCGCGCGTGGGCGTCGGTGCAGACCTACCGCACGTTCGTCCTGCGCGAGTTGGCCGCGATGGTGCGCGGGCGCTACCGCGACAAACGGCTCAAGGCGCCGGTGCTGTGGCTCCACGGGACGGGCGACCCGGTCATCCGCCCGTTCATGCTCCAGGGCACTGAGCCGCACGCGGACGCCGAGGTGAAGATCGAGCTGATCGACGGCGTTGGCCACTTCATCGCCGACCAGCGCCCGGATCTCGTGCTCGAGCGCGCGCTCGAGTTCTTCGCGTCGGAGGGTTAGCCGCCTCGGCGTTCCGGCGGGCGGGTTGCTCGCCACCCCGGCGCCGCTTTAGGCTGGCGCCAAATGCTCGCCCGTCTGGTCCTGGGCACCCTCGCAGCGGTCTTGCTGGGCAGCGCGCCGGCCCAGGCTCAGGTGTTCACGGTCACGGTCAGCGGCGACACGGGACCGGGCTCGCTGCGCACCCTGGCGGACGGCGCCGGCAACGGCGACACGGTCGCGATCCCAGCGTCCGTCAGCCCGATCACGCTGACCACGCAGATCGTGATCAAGAAGAGCATCACGATCGCGGGCGCCGGAGCCGGCGTAGTCAGCATCCACGCCGGATCCAACAATCGCGTCTTCGAGATCTCGGACGATGGGGCCAGTCATCCGTCGGTAACAATCTCGGGCGTCACGATCACGGGCGGGAACGCCGGAGCGGAGGGTGGTGGCGGCGTGGAGGTCGACCCGTTGGAGTCGCTGACGCTGAGCGAGGTCGTCGTGACGGGCAACTCCACGACGCTTGGGTGGGCTGGCGGCGGCGTGAAGAACAACGCGGGCACGCTGGTGATCCGGCGGAGCACGATCTCCGGCAATGTGAGTGGCTCCGACGGCGGCGGGGTGGGCGCAGAGTCGATCAGCAGCGACAACCCGACGACCACGATCAGCGACAGCGTGGTATCGGGCAACTCCACGCCCATGGGTCGCGCCGGCGGCGGCGTGGCGAACTTCGGGGGCGCTTTGACCATCGAGCGGAGCACGATCTCCGGCAACACCAGCCTGGGTGACGCCAGCGGAGTGGCGTCGGAGGAAGCGGGCACTGGTTCCAACGGGGCGATGACCCTGGTCGACAGCACCGTGGTGGGGAACATGGGTCCCGCTATGGGCCGCCAAGGCGCCGGCGTCTACTTCCTCGTACAGCCCGGGCACCCGATCGTCCTGGTCAACGACACGATCGCCGGCAACACGGCTGCCAGCGGCGCCGGCGGCCTCGAGGGCGGCGACATCCCGCCGTCGGTGGTCAACACCATCGTCGCCGGCAATAGCGGTGAGGCGGGCAAGGAGAACTGCCAGTTCCTGGTCGGCATGGACACGCCGTTCGTCTCGGGCGGCCACAACCTCGAGAACGGCGCCACCTGTCAGTTCACCCGTCCCGGTGACCTCAGCAACACCGACCCCCTGCTGGGGCCGCTCCAGGACAACGGCGGGCCCACGCCCACGCGCGCGCCGACGCCTTCGAGCCCCGCGATCGGCGCGGCCGATCCCACCAAGTGCCCCGCCACGGATCAGCGCGGAGTGCCCTACTTCGCGCCGAACCCGTGCGACATCGGCGCGGTCGACCTCGCGCGACCCGCGCCGCTCGTTCCCGCTCCGCCGGCAACGGGCGCTGCGATCTCGAAGCTCGGTATCCACCCCACGACGTTCTCCGCGGCGGCGCGCGGCGGCAGCATCGCCAAGCGCAAGAAGCGTCACGTGGGCACGACGGTCTCCTACACCCAGCTCGTCGCCGGTAAGACGCGCTTCGTGGTGCGCGTCCCGCGCGCCGGCGTGCACACTCACTCGGGTACGTGCGTCAAGCGCAGCAAGCGCCACAAGCGCGGCCGCCGCTGCACGCGCTTCGTCAGCGTCGGGAGCTTCGCGCGAGCCGGGACCGCGGGTGCGAACAGCTTCCACTTCACCGGCCGGGTGCGCCACCACAAGCTTCGTCCCGGTCGCTACCGGCTGGATGCGACCGCGAAGGCCGCCGGCAAGGCGCGCACCGTCAAGAAGCGCTTCCGGATCGTGCCCTAGGAGCCGCTCAGGAGCAGCGCGGTCCAGCCCTTGAGGCTGAGGCGGCGACGCTCGGTTAGTGGCGCGAACGCCGCGGCCACCTCGTCGGCCTCGTGGTTCAGCAGGCCGGAGGCGATCAGGACGCGCGGCCTCGGCTCCATCAGCTCGGCTAGGCGCAGGAGCAGCGGGCGCATGAGGTTGGCCGCCACCGTGTCGGCGAGCGGCGGCACCCCCGCGCGCAGGTCGAAGCGCTCGACGCGATCGAGCACTACGCCGTTGTCGCGGGCGTTGAGGTTCGTGGCCTCGATCGCAAGCCGATCGGAGTCGAAGCCGCCGACCGGCGCGAAGCCGAGCTTGGCCGCCGCGATGGCGAGCACGCCCGAGCCGCAACCGAGGTCCGCGAACGAGCCGCGGGCCTCCAGGTCGAGCATCAGCTCGAGGCACAGGCGCGTGGTGGGGTGCGTGCCGGTGCCGAAGGCGCGGCCCGGGTCGATCACGACCTCGATCACGCCCGGGCGCACGGCCGGTTCCTCCCACGGCGGGCGCACCCACAGCTTGCCGGCCACGAGCACCGGAACATGGAAACGCTTCCAGCGCTCCTCCCAGTCGTCCGGCACCTCCTCCCCGCGCACCTGCACGCGCACGCCGCCGATGTCCGCCTCGCCGTCGGGGAAGGTGGGGAGCTCTCCCGGCGAGCCGTAGAGCGCGAACTCCACGAAGTTGTCCCCGTCGACCTGCTCGAAGCCGCTCGGGGCGATTTCAAGCAACGCGCCGAGCACCTGCTCCGCGGCCTCGGCCGGCGCGCGTATCGAGAGGCGGATCAGCTCAGGGCCCGCCTGACGCGGGCGAACAGCGACTCGTCGCCGTTGTCGCGCAAGTTCTCGTCGCCGAGCGTCGCGGAGAAGCGCTCGAGCAGGTCGCGCTGCTCGGCGTTCAGGTGGCGCGGGATCATCACGTTCACCACCACGCGCTGGTCACCCTTCCGTCCGCGCCGCAGCGAGGGCATGCCCTTCCCCTTCAACGTGACCACCGAGCCCGGCTGCGTCCCCGGCTCGATGTGGACCTCCTCCTCGCCGTCGAGCGTGGGCACCATGACCTTCGCGCCGAGCGCCGCCTGGGGCGCGGGCAGGTCGATCACGGTCACGAGGTCGTTACCGTCGCGGACGAAGCGCTCGTCGGGCGTGACATGCACGAGCACGTAGAGGTCGCCGGGACGGCCGCCACGCTCGCCTGCGTGTCCGCGGCCGGTGAGCCGCACGCGCTGCTCGTCGGCGATCCCCGGCGGGATCTCCACCTCGAGTGTCCGCCGCCGCGCCACCCGGCCGCGACCCGCGCACTCGGAGCACGGCTCGCGGGCGATTTTGCCGTCGCCCCCGCAGGCGTCGCACACATGGGTGCGCACGAGCTGGCCGAAGGCGGTGCGGGAGACGCTCCGCAGCTGGCCGGTGCCGCCGCAGCGCTCGCACTCCTCGATCGGGGTGCCGGGCTCGGCACCGTTGCCGCGGCAGTGCTCGCAGGTGTCGACGGCCTCGTGCTCGACGGTGACCTTGGTGCCGTGCGCGGCGTCGTGCAGTGACACCTCCACCGACACCGCGATGTCGCCGCCCTGGAGCGGTCCCGCGGCGGCGCCGAAGGCCCCCCCGAACGGATCCCCACCGCCGAAGAAGGCGTCAAAGATGTCGGCGAACGAGCCGAAGCCGCCGAAGCCGGACTCGAACCCGCGCGCGCCGAGGCCCTCGTGGCCGTAGCGGTCGAAGATCGCGCGGCGCTCGGAGTCGGACAGGATCTCGTACGCCTCCGCCGCCTCCTTGAACTTCTCCTCCGCCTCGGGGTCGTGCCGGTTCACGTCCGGGTGAAGTTCGCGCGCGAGCTTGCGGAACGACTTCTTGATCGTCTGCTCGTCCGCGTCCCGGGCAACGCCCAGGACGTCGTATGGATCCCGTTTCATCGACGCCATCTGCGCAAGCGAGAGTAGCGAGCGCGGCGGAATCGATCGGCGGCTGCGGCGCGCCTCGCGCCCGAGGCGCGCCGCAACGTTTCAGCTACTGGACGGTGAGCGTGCCCTCCATGCCGGCCTGCCTGTGGCCGGGAACCGGGCAGTAGAACGTGTACTTGCCGGGCTTGAGCGTGACCGAGACCGTGGACTGGCCGCCCTTGTTCACCACCTGGCCGTCCTTGTCGACGCCGCCACCCTCGATCGCGACGCCGTGCGGGACGGGCGACGGGTTGTCCATCGTGATCGTCACCTTGCCGGCCTTGGCCGAGAGGGTCTTGGTGTTGAAGGCGAGCTTGCCGCTCGGGTCAGCGGAGATCTTCAGCGAGCTGCCGCCACCTGAGCTGGATCCGCCGCTGCTCGCGGGCGTGCTCGTCGCGGGTGTGCTCGAAGCGGCGGGCGCGGGGGTGGAACTCGCGCTCGTGGAGGTATTGCTTCCCCCGCTGCCGCAGCCGGCTACCGCCAAGGCGGCCGCCGTGGCGCCGAGGACCAGCAACATCGGCTTGCGCATGGAAATCCAACCTTCTGATCGGGTATGGAGGTAGACGCCCCCACCCCCCGGGTTCTTCCCGGATCCAGTCAGACAGATCGGGTTATTCGTCGTAGAGCTCGCCGACGAAGCGGGACAGCTCCGCGGCGGCTTGGCGCACCGAGCCGATCGCCTGGGCGTAGTCCATGCGCAGCGGACCGATCACGCTGACGGCACCCAGGTTGCGGCTCGCCAGCCCGTAGTTCGCGGCGACGATGCTCAGCGAGTGAAGGGCCGGTGCCCGGTTCTCGTGACCGATGCGCAGGTACACGCTGGGTTCTGCCAGCGCCTCGCGCAGGAGGGACAGGAGCGCCATCCGGCGCTCGAGCAGCTGCATCAGGTCGTCGATCTGCGAGAGCTCCTGCACGCGGTCCTCGGACAGGAGCCGTGCAGCGCCCTCGACGTAGAGCGTGTCCGTGGCGGTCTCCTCGAGCTCGGTGAAAGCCGGCGACAGCGTGGCGAGGAAGTCGCGCTCGCGCGCACTGAGGCCGGGGTCCGCGAGCTTGGCGGGAATCATGCGCGCGCCGAGCGCCATCCTGCCGAGCGCCTCGTTCAGATACTCGCCCGCCCAGTCGACCAGGCCGGGGTCGAGCGGCTGGTCGTAGGAGATCACGCGCTTGGTCACCCCGCCGGTGGAGGTGATCACGAGGACCATCGCCACCTGCGGCTGGAGCAGCAGCACCTCGATGTGGCGGATCGTGGTGGTGCCGAGCGGCGGCGCCGAGACGATCGCCAGCAGGTTTGTCACCTGGGAGAGCTGCTCGGTTGTGGCGCGCAGCGTCTCCTCGACCTCGCGGCGCATGACGGGGAAGCCCTGGTGCGGCACCGGCAGCCGGTCCTTCTCGAGCAGCTCGTCGACGAAGTAGCGGTAGCCCGAGTCGGTGGGCACGCGGCCGGCAGAGGTGTGCGGATGCTGGAGCAGGCCGAGCTCCTCGAGCTTGGCGAGCTCGGCCCGGATCGTCGACGGGCGCCAGGGCAGGTTGGCCTGCTCGGCGAGCCACTTCGACCCCACGGGCTGGCCGTGGGAGACGTGCTCTTCGACAAGCTTGCGGAGTACCTCCGCCTGGCGGGGGGTGATCGCGGTCACATGGCAATGTTGGCAGTTGGCGGTTGGCAGTTGGCAGATCTCGGTGCCAACTGCCAACTGCGAACCGCCAACTAGACGTCGAGCTCTGCTTCCGCGTTCCGGATGATCCGGTTCCCGTTCTGCTCTGCCTCCATCGCGAGGACGACTCTTCCCTCGCTCGCCTCCTTCACCGTCCCGCTCACCGTGATCTCCTGCTCGGGAAAGCCCATGCCGCGGAACTGGACGGACAGGCGCTTGAGCGAGCGCGGGTCGCCGTCGACGGCCCGAACTGCGGCCTGCGCCACCTGCGCCATGCCGTAGAGGCCGTGCAGGATGTTGCCCGGCAGGCCCACCGACTTGGCGAACTCGGGGTCGATGTGGATCGGGTTGAAGTCGCCCGACGCGCCCGCGTAGCGGTGCGGCAGGTACTTGTCCGGCGTCACCTTGAGCTCGGGGATCTGGTCGCCCTCCTGCACTCGCCTCAGCCTCCCCTCACGATGTTGGTCCAGGTGCCGCGCACGGTTTCCTGCCCGTCCTGATTCGTCGAGACGGACTCGAAGACGTAGAACTCCATGCCACCGCGCTCGTAGAGGTCGAGCAGCGTCGTGGTGGTGGTGACGGTGTCGCCGGAGCAGACCGGCTCGCCCCAGACGAACTCCTGGCTGCCGTGCAGCATGCGCGCGAAGTTGATGCCCACCTCGGGGTCGAGCACGCCGGGCGCCACCGAGCCGGCCGAGTAGACGACCGCGAACATCGGCGGCGCCACAACGTCGCGGAAGCCGGCGGCGCGGGCGGCCTCGCGATCGTGGTTCACCGGCGCGTGGATGCCGACCGCGTTCGCGTACTCGCGGATCTTCTCGCGGCACACCTCGTACTCGAACGGCGGGTAGGACTTGCCCTTCTTGCTCTCGTCGACCGCCATCAGTCGCCGTTCTTGTGCGCGAAGTAGACGGAAGCCATGTCCTCGTCGCCGTGCCCCTTGTCGATCGCCTTGGCGAAGCTCCCCTTGGTGGCGCGGGTGATCGGCATGTCCGCGTCGTGGCGCTCGGCGGCCTCCATGATGAGCCCGAGGTCCTTGTGCGCGAGCTCGAGCCCGAAGGACACCTGCGAGAAGTCGCGCTCCAGCATCAGCGGGCCCTTCATCTGGGCATAAGGCGAGCCGACGGTGGTGCCGTCGATCGCCTCGAGGAAGTTCTTCGGGTCGACCCCCAGGCGCTCCGCGAACGCCACCGTCTCGGCGAGGTTGCCGAGCAGCGAGAGCAGCCAGTTGTTGATCACGAGCTTGAGGCGCATCGACTCGCCCGCCTCGCCCAGCCGGATCGTCTTGACGCCGATCGCCTCGAACACGGGCTCACAGGCGTCGATCGCGGCCGGCGGACCGGATGCGATCACCGTCAGCTCGCCCTTCTCGGCGGGCACTTTCGTGCCGAGCACCGGTGCATCGAGGAACGTCGTGTCGTTCTCCTCGGCGAGCAGCGCGAGGCGCTCGAGCGCATCGATTCCGACCGTGCTCGACTGCATCCAGATCGCGTCGTCGCCCATCGCCTCGAGCGCGCCGCCCTCGGTCATCACCTGCTCGACGGTGGGCCCGTCGGCGAGCATCGTCACAACGATGTCCGCGCCTTCGACGGCCTCGGCGGGGGTGTCCGCAACGGTCACGTGGTCACCCGCGAGCGCCTCGGCCTTCTCGCGCGTGCGGTTCCATACGCGCGTCTCCAGGCCGGCCGCGGCGATGTTGCGCGCCATCGGCCCGCCCATGATGCCGGTGCCGAGCACGGCGACGGTGGGCTGCTCCGAGCTCACCAGCGGATTGTTAGCAGGCTATGCCGCGGGCGAGAGGTCCGCCGCGGCGCGCCACGGATCGGTGCGCAGCAGGCCGTCGATCTCTTCCGCCGGCAGCGGCCGCGAGAAGAGGTAGCCCTGGGCGAGCTCGCAGCCGAGCTTCCTGATGCCCTCGAGCTGCTGCTCTGTCTCGACGCCCTCGGCCACCACGCGGGCGCCGAGCGCGCGGGCCATCTCGGCGATGGCGGACACGATCGCGGCGTCGCGGCCGTTGCGGCCCAGCTCGGCCACGAACGAGCGGTCGATCTTCAGGAACGAGAGCGGGAAGCGCTTCACGTAGCCGAGCGACGAGTAGCCGGTGCCGAAGTCGTCGAGCACGAGCTTCACGCCGATGTCTTCGAGCGCGTGCAGGGTCTCGGCGGCCATCTGCGTGTCCTCCACAAGCACGGTCTCGGTCATCTCGAGCGCGATCTGCGGCGCCTCGACGCCGGTGTCGCGCAGCGCCTGCGCGACCGAAGCCGCGAGGTCGCGCTCGGACACCTGGCGGGCGGACAGGTTGACGGACACGACGATCGGGTTCTCGCCTGGACGCGCGATGTGGCGCCAGTGGGCCGCCTTGCGCATCGCCTCACGGAGCACCCAGTCGCCGAGCTCCACGATCAGCCCGCTCTCCTCCGCCACCGGGATGAAGTCAAGCGGCGGCACCAGCCCGTGCTTGGGGTGCTGCCAGCGCAGCAGCGCCTCGACCCCGACGATGCGGCCTGAGTCGACCTCGATCACCGGCTGGTAGACGAGGTGCATCTCGTCGCGGTCGAGCGCGCGCCGCAGGTCCGCCTCCACCTGAAGGCGCTTGACGGCACTCGCGCGCATGTCCGCGTCGAACACCTCGTAGCGGGCGCGGCCGCGCTCCTTGGCCTGGTACATGGCGGCGTCGGCGTCGCGCACGAGCGCCTCCGGGTCGTCATGGCCCTCGCTCGGCATCGCGACGCCGATGCTGGCGCTCACCACGTGCTCGCCTCCCGCGATGGTCAGCGGCTCGGCGAAGCACTGCTTCACCCGCTGCGCGATCTCGAGCGCCTCCTGCTCGTCCACCACGTCCTCACACAGGAGCACGAACTCGTCGCCGCCGAAGCGCGCCACGGTGTCGCCCGAGCGGACGGCGTCGGCGAGCCGCGGCGCAAGCGCGGTGAGCAGCTCGTCGCCGGCCTCGTGGCCGAGGCTGTCGTTGACGACCTTGAAGTTGTCGACGTCGAGGAACAGGACCGCCACCGTCGTGCTGTTCCGCCGCGCTCGAGCGAGTGCGTGCTGGAGGCGATCGCGGAAGAGGGCGCGGTTGGGCAGGCCGGTGAGCGGATCGTGCAGTGCCTGGTGGCGGGTGGCCGCCTCGCTGCGGCGGCGCTCGATCGCGGCCGCCATCACGTTGGCCACGGACTGAAGGAAGTTCACGTCGTCGGTGCTGATGCTGCGTACGGAGGTGGCGTGGGCGGCCAGGACGCCGAACGGCATCTCCCGGCCGGAGATCGGAACGGTGATGCCGCTCACGGCGCCGTGAGCGAGGAGCACCGGCGCGCCGCCGAAGCGGACCTCCGCCGCGTAGTCGTCGACGACGACCGGCGCCTCCGTCCTGATCGCCATCGCGGCCTGCGATGCGTCGTCGAACGGCGAGGTGACGTTGCCGACCATGCCGGGCGGCCAGCCGGCGCCCGCGCGGAAGAGCAGGGTGTCGTCCTCCGGCTGCAGCTCGAGCACGGTGACGAGCTCGATCGAGAGCGTCTCCGACACCATCATCACGGCCTCGTTCAGGAGCGGCGTGAGCGCGACCTCGGACAGCGCACGCTGGCCGAGCTCGGACACGGTGGCCTGCTGCGCGGCGCGCTGGCGCAGGCGCAGGGAGCTCGCCCTGAGGGCTCCGCGCATGCGCATCACGAGCGCCGACAGCGCCAGCTCGGTGCAGACCACGAAGGCCCAGCGCGTCCACTCGTCCACAGTCATCCAGAGCTGGCCATGTACCCGCGCGTGTACTCCGGCGAGGGCGAACCAGGAGGCGAGCGCGACCAGCGTGATCTGCACGGCGGCCTGGCGCGTGTTGAAGAAGGCCATCGTGTAGGGGATGGCCCAGAGGAAGAGGAACGAGAGCGGGGACCCGGTGTCGCCGCCGCCGTAGATCGCGAACGCGACGAGCAGGGTGGTCGCCGCGATCACGAGCTGGACGGCGAGGTGCGGCAGCTTGAACAGGCCCCACATGACCACCGGGAAGAGCGCGGCGGAGATCGCGATCATCACGACCACGAAGCCGCGGTGCATGTAGGGGTTGTCGCTCGTGAGCGTCCAGGCGAGCGCCAGGCCGTTCCCCAGCATGAAGAAGGCGGCCATGAGCGCGGCGGTGATGGCGTGACGCGCGGGCGTGTCGGTGCGGGCATGCGGGGGCACGCCAGGGGCAGACCGGCTGATTCGCCGCTCGTTCATCCCCCTGGTTGATCGGCCAGTCGGGAGGCGCGTTGAGTCCTACGGAGCGGGTAACAGAGCCGCCCGAGGGGGGCGAACTTCCGCAGTGCGTCACCTGACTGTTGCTGTGCAACAGCCAGATGCCACAGTAGAAGCGATTCTCGCCAGGTTGGCGTTCGGCGCCTTCGGGTTGGTGAAGCGGCCGGTGCTGCTCAACGCCGGTGTAAGCCCGGAGGCAATCAGGACGCGGTTAAGGACGGGCGCCCTGCTGCTCGAGTACCCAGGCGTCTACAGGGTTGGCCACCGCGCCCCGAGCATGGAGTCCTCCTACCTGGCCGCCGTATGGGCCTGTGGCGAAGGGGCGCTACTCAGCGGGCAGGCCGCGGCGTACCTCCTCGGCCTGACCAAGGGGAAGCAGCCAAAACCAGAGGTGATCGCGCCTCACCGACGGCGCATCGAGGGCGTCGAAACCCGGCGTTATCGCCAGCTCCACCGAACGGAAGCAACGAGGCACCGAGGGATCCCAATTACCACCGTGGCGCGCACCCTGGTCGACCTGGCACCCGTCCTCGGCCTCGACGAGCTCGCCCGTGCCTGCCACGAAGCCGGCGTGCGTTACCGCACCACGCCGGCGCACGTGCAGGCGGTCCTCGCCCGCCACCGCACGATGCCGGGGGCAGCCACACTCCGCGCAGTCCTCCTCGGGGACGCCCCCACACTCTTGAGCCAACTGGAGGCCGCCTTTATTGCTCTTCTAACAAGCGAGCACCTCCCCATCCCACAGACCAACCGCCCAAAAGGCAGCTACTACGTCGACTGCCGCTGGCCACAACACAACCTCACCGTCGAGCTCGACAGCTACCGTTACCACAACTCGCGCCAGTCTTGGGAGCGCGACCGCCAACGAGAGCGCGAGGCCCGCGCACGCGGCGACGACTTCCGGCGCTACACCTGGGACGACGTGTTCGCGCAGCCGCGGCCCATGCTCCAGGACCTAAGCCGGCTGCTGGCCTAAGCCGCGTGTATGCGCTCGCCCTTGGCGTCCGCTAGGCGGCCGCCTGGGTGGCCGTTTCGGACGGCCACGATCTCGGCCATGATCGAGAGGGCGGTCTCCTCTGACCCAAGCGCGCCTATGTCGAGCCCGATCGGGGCCGACACGCGCTCGAGCTGCTCAAGCGGTATGCCCGCGGCCTCCAGGCGCTCACGGCGCTTTGCCTGCGCGCGGCGTGAGCCCATCGCGCCGATGTATGGCGTCTCGGAGTCGAAGGCGACCGCGAGCGCGGCGTCGTCGAGCTTGGGGTCGTGGTGGAGGATCGCGATGTAGGTGGCGCGGTCGATCCCGCCGAGCTGCTCGACCGCCTCGGCCGGCCACGCCGCCACCACGTCCTCGGCCTCCGGGAAGCGCTCGCGCGTGGCGAAGCGCGAACGCGGGTCGATCACGAACGGGCGCCAGCCCGTGACGCGCGCCGTGCGGCACAACGCCAGCGCGAAGTCCACGGCGCCGAAGATGAAGATGCGCGGCGAGGGAGCAGTCACGTCGACGAACAGGCCGACGCCGTTCTCCTCGTGGAGCTCGGAGCGCTCCGTCCCCCACATCAGCTCCTCGGCGTGGCGGCGGGCGGCGTCGTCCAGAGACGAGTCGCCGAAAGAGCCCTCAAGCGTCCCGTCCGCCCGCACCAGGACCCGAGATCCCACCTCGGGCGCGCCTTCATTGCTGACGACGGTCACAAGCGCACCGCGTTCACCGGTTGCGGCGAGCCGCGCGAACTCCCCCTGGATGCTCAAGGCTCGTACCTCTCGACGAACACGTCGATCTCGCCGCCGCACGGCAGCCCGACGTCCCACGCTTCCGAGTCGGCGATGCCGAAATGAAGCAGCCGCGGATCGGCGCCGCCGAGGATCTCCTCGGCCACCTCGACCACCGCGCCTTCCACGCAGCCGCCGGACACGGCGCCCACCACGTCGCCGCTCGAGCTGATCGCCATCTTCGAGCCGGGCGGAAGCGGCGCTGACTTGCGCGTATCGATGACCGTGGCGAGGGCGACCTTGTCCCCGTTCTCGGTCCACTTGTGAGCCTGCGCCAAGACGTCGCTCAAACCGAATCCTCCTCCGTGCAACTTCGAGTGCGCTGCTTATCGATCGTACTGTGGTGCTTACACTTGTTTCCATGATGCGTCCGGACCTCGCACGCCGGGCCGATGCGCTTCTGGCCGAGCGCACGCCCTTCGTCGTGGCGACCGTCGTCCGCGCGCAGCACCCCACGAGCGTGCGTCCGGGCGACTCCGGAATCGTGCTCGGCGACGGCACCATCGAGGGCTTCGTGGGCGGAGCATGCGCCGAGACCTCGGTCCGCCTCCAGGCACTGCGCGCGCTCGAGACCGGCGAGGCGCTGCTCCTGCGGATCGTGCCCGAGGGCGACGAGACCGCCGAGGCCGAGGGCGCGCTCGTGGTACAGAACCCGTGCCTCTCAGGCGGAGCGCTCGAGATCTTCCTCGAGCCGCGCCTGCCCGCGCCGCGCATCGCGGTCGTGGGCGAGACGCCGATCGGGCACGCGCTCGTGTCGATCGGCGATCGGCTCGGCTACGACGTCGTGCTCACACCGGGGGCACCGGAGGACACTTCTGACGACGTCGCACTGGTCGTTGCCTCGCACGGCCGTGAGGAGGAGGACGCGCTCGCATCTGGCCTCGCCGCGGGCATCCCATACGTGGGTCTCGTGGCGAGCCGGAAGCGAGGCGCCGCCGTGATCGAGGAACTCGCGACGCGCGGCGTGCCCGCGGATCGCCTCAAGCGGCTGCACACCCCGGCGGGGCTCGACATCGGGGCGAAGACCGCCGAGGAGATCGGGCTCTCGATCCTCGCCGAGATCGTCTCCACCCGCACCGAGCACGTGACCGCGGCGGCGGCCACCAGCGCCGTCGACCCGGTGTGCGGGATGACGGTGGCGGTGTCCGAGTCGAGCATCACCGCCCAGCACGAGGGACGCAGCGTCTACTTCTGCGGCGACGGCTGCCGCCAGGCCTTCGAGAGCGACCCAGCCCGGTATGCCGCATCCCTCGGGTAGCGGTTTCGTCACCGGCCTGGTGCTCGCGGCGGGTGGCTCGAGCCGGCTCGGCCAGCCCAAGCAGCTCCTGCCGTACGGCGAAGGCACCCTGCTCGAGCACGTGATCGCCACCGCGTGCGCGTCGCCGCTCGACCAGCTGATCGTCGCGGTGGGCGGCAGCTCCAAGGAGGTGCTCGAGTCGATCGACATGCGCGGCGCCGACGTCGTGGTGAACGAGTCCTACGGAGAAGGCTGCTCGTCGTCGATCGCAGCGGCGCTGCCGCTCGTCGACCCGGCGGCCGACGTGCTCGTCCTCATGCTCGGCGACCAGCCGGGCGTCACGCCGGCGAACGTCCGCGGTCTCGTCCAGGGCCGCGGCGAGTCGCCGCTGGCGGTCTGCCTCTACGACGACGGCCGCGGCCACCCGTTCGCGTTCGGGCGCTCGGTGTTCGAGCACCTCGCGGGCATGCACGGCGACAAGGCGGTGTGGAAGCTGCTCGAGCAACGGCCCGACCTCGTGCGCGAGGTTCGCATGCCCGGTCCCATCCCACCGGATGTGGACACGTGGGAGGACTACGAGAACGTCCTCTTGACAGCTGGCGGGTAGCGTCGATTACGTTACGCGCGTGACGGTGGAGGACTCCGGCATGCGCGCCCACCTGCGAGCGCGGGGACTGGGTGCGGAAATTGGCCCTGGCCGTAGCCCGGCGGTGCTCGTGGTCGACTTCGTGCGCGGGTTCACCGACCCCGGTCAGCCACTCGGGTCCGACCTCGACACCCCCATCGCGCGCACGCGCGAGGTACTGGACGCGGCGCGGGAGTCGGAGGTCCCGATCATCTTCACCACCGTCGCCTACGACGATCCCGACCTCGCGGATGCCGGCGTGTGGGCGCTCAAGGTGCCGGCCTCGGCGTCGCTGCGCGCGGGCAGTCCGCAGGTGGAGCTCGACGAGCGCCTCGGCCGCCGCCCCGAGGAGAGCGTGATCGTGAAGAAGTACGCGTCGGCGTTCTTCGGCACCGACCTGGGGACGCGCCTCACCTCCCGCGGCGTCGACACGATCTTCCTCGCCGGCTGCACCACGAGCGGCTGCGTGCGGGCCAGCGCGGTGGACGGCCTCCAGCACGGCTTCCGCGTGATGGTGATCGAGGACGCTGTGGGCGACCGTGACCCGAGCGCGCACGCGCAGAGCCTGTTCGACATGGGACTCAAGTACGCGGACCTCATGACCAGCGAGCAGGCCATCGAGCATCTCGCCTCCGCCAGGCAGACGGCCTGATGCGCCCGTTCCGCCACTGGCCGCTCCCAGGCCGGCCCAAGCTCGAGCTGCCGAACGGCGCGCGCCTCGCGGTCTGGGTGGCGCCGAACATCGAGGTGTACGAGGCGGGCAAGTCGCCGATCTCAATCGGCGCGCACACGGCGCGCTTCGACCCCGATCCGATGAACGACGGCTGGCGCGACTACGGCGCGCGCGTGGGCGTCTGGCGGCTGATGGAGGTGCTAGAGAGGCACGGCTTCCGCGGCAGCGCGCCCATCAACGCGGAGGCGTGCGAGGCGTATCCAGAGATCGTCGAGGCGGGCAACGAGCGCGGCTGGTGCTGGATCGCGCACGGCAAGGAGAACACGACGCTGCACGGCGACATGGAGCCGGGCGTCGAGCGGCCGCTGCTCTTGGAGATGCACGAGACGATCGAGCGCCTCACCGGCCGGCCGTCACGCGGCTGGCTGGGCCCCGGCCTCACCGAGACGGCGGAGACGCCGGGCATCCTCGCGGAGCTCGGCTACACCTACCTAACCGACTGGTGCAACGACGACCAGCCGTTCCCGCTCGACGTCTCGGGCGCGCGCATGATCGCGGTGCCGTACTCGATCGAGGTGAACGACATCCCGGTGTTCATCGGCGGGCACGCCAGCGCGCCGGTGTACGAGCAGATGCTTGTGGACCAGTTCGAGATGCTCCACGCCGCGGCAGCCGCCGCCGACACCGCCTACGTGATGGCGATCCCTGTGCACCCGTTCCTCGTCGGGCTGCCGTTCCGACTGCGCCACCTCGAGCGCGCACTCGCGCACATCGCCTCGCACGACGATGTCTGGCTCACAACGAGCGACGAGATCGCCGACTGGTATCTCGAGAACCATTACGACGCGGCGCTCGAGTCGATCGGCGGCCTCGCCGGAAGCAGCGGCTAGGCCGGGCGCCCGGCGCGCGCGGCGACCTGTTCGATCACCCTCGAGTGGGCGCGCGCCCACTCGTCGGGGTCGTCCTTCAGCGCCGCCTCCCGCCCGGTCAGCCCGAGCTCGCGGCGCCGCTCGCGGTCGGCGAGAAGGTCGAGGAGGCGTCCCGCGAGCGCACCTGCGTCGCCCACAGGGAAGCTCGACACCGGTCGGCCCAGAGCCCTGAGCTCCCGCGTGGCCGGGATATCGCTGGCCACCACCGGGCGCCCGCAGGCCTGCGCTTCAAGAATCGTCAGCGGCCAGCCCTCCCGCTCGGACGGCATCACGACCAGATCGGCCATGCTCAGCCAGCGCGGCATCTCGGCGTTCTCCACCTCACCCGGGAACCTGAAGCTCTCCGTCAGGCCCCGCTGCTTGACCGCATCCCGCAGGCTCTCGCCGAGCGGACCACCGCCACCGATCAGGAACAGCGCTTCGGGCCGCTCGGCAAGAACTCGAGGCGCGGCGTCGATGATGTCGCCCAGGCGCTTCTCGGGCCGCTGGCTCGTGAACGAGCCGATCACGTGCTGGCTCGGGTCGATCGAGAGCTCGCGCATAAGCGCGACGTCCTTCTCGCGCGGAGTGAAGCGCCGCGGGTCAACCACGTTACGAACCGTCTGGGCGCCGGGCGCGCCGAGGCGCGTGAGCGTCTCGCGCAGATGACCGGCGACGGTCACGAGCCCGGCCGCGTCGGCCAGGTGCCGGACCAGCTCCTCGGCTGCTGCCGGCGGATAGATGCCGTGCTCGAGGCCCGCGGTGGGCGAGCCCTGCACCGTCACGAGCGCGGGGACCTCGAGCTCCCGGCATACGTCGACCGCGTACCAGGCCAGCAGCTCTCGCCCGAGTACGACGAGGTCCGGCTTC
>DATBKS010000041.1:0-3736 GCA_036555755.1 Thermoleophilaceae bacterium | reverse complement strand
AGCTTGCGCTCGTGGGCCAGCTGGTGGAGCAGCTTCGTGAGGCGGCCGAGCGTTCCCATCGTCACGTCGTTCTTGCCTCCCTTGCGCGAGGTCGGGGCGACGTTGAACGCGTACGGGTGGTGCGCCAGGCCGTCGGCCTTGAAGTGCGCGTGGCGGGTGGCCATGCGGAGGAAGGTGAGCGGGCCGTACGACTTGCCGCGGCGCTCCTGCGGGGCGAGCTCGCCGAACAGCACGCGGGCGTTCGGGTCGACGCTCTTCACGCCGATCCAGCCGGCGCGGTAGAGCGAGGCGTAGATCCGCGGCGCGCTCTTGTAGGGAGCGAGCCAGCCGGGCCAGTTGGGCTCGTTCCAGATCGAGTAGCGGTCGACGCGGCCCTTGAAATGCAGCGCGACGTCGTGCACGAACTGGCCGAAGAGGTGGGCATTGGGCTTGTAGGCGCCGTTGTGAAGGCCCGGGCGGTGCTTGCCGTTGGCCCAGGCGGGCGCCGGGCCGGCGATCGTCATCTGCACCTTGATGCCGTAGGCGGCCGCGGCGTCGACGATCGAGTCGTAGGGCTCCCAGCTGTAGATCACCTGCGCTGGCGCCATGCGCTGGCCGTTCTGGATGGCCGCTACGCGGTCCCAGAGCACGTTCACGCGCAGCCGCGTGACGCCCAGCTGGCGCGCCTGCTGGAGGGCGAGGTCGCGGTTGTAGTAGTGCTGGTAGAGGAAGACGGCGTCGTCCTGGAGGCCGACTTCCATGCCGCGCGCTGCGTGGGCGCTTGAGGCGAGTGTGAGGGAGGTCGCGGCAACGAGCACCGCGGCGACGAGCTTGCGCATACCGCCGATTAGTCGGCAGCTGTGCGCGGGCCTGAAGCGCATTAGTCTCCGCCACGTGGACCTGGATCTCGCATTCGCCGGCGCGGCGCGCCAGGCGGAGCTGCTGCGCGACGGCAAGCTCAGCTCGAGGGAGCTCGTGGAGGGCTATCTCGAGCGGATCGCGGAGATCGAGCCGCGGCTGAACGCGTTCCGGCTCGTCTACACCGAGCGTGCCCTGGCCGAGGCGGACCAGGCCGACGCGCGGCTGCGCGCGGGCGACCATCGGCCGCTGCTCGGCGTACCCGTGGCGGTGAAGGACAACGTGGACGTGGCGGGCGACGTGACCTGTCACGGCACCGGCACGCCCCGCGAGCCCGCGAGTGCGGACTCGGAGGTCGTGCGGCGGCTGCGCGCGGCGGGCGCGGTGCTGATCGGCCGCACGCACCTGCCCGAGCTGGCGATCTGGCCGATCACGGAGTCTCAGAGCTACGGCATCACGCGCAACCCCTGGCGCTTCGACCGCACCTGCGGCGGCTCGAGCGGCGGCTCCGCGGCAGCCGTGGCGGCCGGCCTGGCGCCGGTGGCCGTGGCGTCGGACGGCGGCGGCTCGATCCGCATCCCCGCGGCCTGCTGCGGTCTCTTCGGCATCAAGCCGCAGCGCGGGCGCGTGTCGCTCGCGCCGCTGGCGGATCACTGGCACGGACTGAGCGTGATCGGACCGGTGGCGCGGCGCGTGGAGGACGCCGCGCTGTTCCTCGACGCGGTGGCCGAGGTGGCGCCGGAGACGCCGTTCGTGGAGACCGCGCGGCGGGACCCGGCCAAGCTGCGAATCGCGTTCTCGGAGAAAACCCCGGTCCCGGCGCGAATGTCGGACCAGGTGTTGGGCGCGATGCGCGACACCGCCGAGCTGTTGCGCTCACTCGGCCACGAGGTGGTGGACCACGACCCCGATTACGGCGAGATCCGCCATCTGTTTGCCCCGCGCTGGCTACGAGGCATCTATGACGACTCGCGCGAGCTGGTTGCCGACCCGCGCCAGCTCCAGCGGCGCACGCGTCAGATGGCGGGGCTCGGGCGCGCGATCACGCCCACCCTGGTGGAGAAGGCGCGCGACGGCGGCGACGCGCTCCTCGAGCGGCTCCGCGTCAGCACCTTCGACAACTTCGACGTCCTGATCACCCCCGGCCTCGCGGCGCCTCCGGTGGAGACCGGCCGCTGGGAGGGCCGCGGCGCGCTGCGCACCTTCATCGGCGTGGCCAACTGGACGCCTGGCACGGCCACCTGGAACATCACCGGCCAGCCGGCCGTAGCCGTGCCAGCGGGCTTCACCGACGACGGCCTGCCGCTGTCGGTCCAGATCGTCGGCCGCCCGAGCGCCGAGAGCACGCTGATCGCGCTGTCCGCACAGATCGAGCGCGAGCGCCCCTGGGCCGACAAGCGGCCGAAGCTCTAGCTAACCGACGTCCGCGATCAGGGCCTCGACCACGCGCGGGTCGAACTGCGTGCCCGAGCAGCGCAGCATCTCGGCTGCAGCGGCCTCGACCGACCTCGCCTTGCTGTACGGCCGGTCGGAGGTCATGGCGTGGAAGGCATCGCACGCGCAGACGATGCGCGCTCCGAGCGGGATGTCCTCGCCCGCGAGGCCGTCGGGGTAGCCGTGGCCGTCCCAGCGCTCGTGGGCCGAGCGGACGATCGGCCGCACCGGTGCGAAGAACGGGATGCGCTCCAGCATCTTCGCTCCGATCACGGTGTGCTGCTTGATCTCCTCGAACTCGTCGGCGGTGAGCGCGCCGGGCTTGTTCAGCACCTCGCTGCGCACGCCGATCTTGCCGATGTCGTGCAGCAGTGCGCCGTAGCGGACGGTGCGCAGCTCCTCGTCCTGGAGCCCGAGCCGCGCCGCCACGCGCACGGCGAACTCGGCCACGTCGTCGGCGTGCGCCGCCGTGTAGGAGTCCTTCGCCTCGAGGGCGTCGGAGAGCACCGCCAGCGTGGTGGTGAAGGTGGACTCGAGCTCCGAGAAGAGCCGGCTGCGGTGGAGCGCGCCGCCCGCATGGGTAGCCACGGCGTCGATCAAGAGCAGGTCCGACTCGTCGAAGGTTCCGCTCTCCAGCGAGTCGAGGTTGAGCACGCCCCAGATCTCGCCGGCCACGCGGATCGGCACGGCCAGCTCGGAGCCGCCGCGGCGCTGGATCTCGTGGCCGACGAAGTCGGGGTCGAGGCTCGTGTCCACGATCAGCGCCGGCTCGCCCGTGCGCGCCACGCGGCCCGCGATCCCCTGGTTCAGCGTCTGCTCCCAGCGCTCGAAGTCGACGGCCATCTCATGGACGAGGTCGCCGGCGCCGGCAACCGGGCGCAGCTTGCCGTCCTCGTGGATCCGCAGGATCACGGCCAGGTAGCAGCCAAAGCTCTTCCACAGCTCCTCGACGGTCACGCGCGCGATCTCGTCGGGGTCGAGCAGCGACGCCATGCGGGCGAACAGGCGGCTCGCCACCTGGAGGCGCGGCGTCTCGCGGCTCTCCCGCTGGGCGAGCGCGCCGTTGTGGTCGCGCGGCCTGTCGGGGCGCGCCCGCTTCATGCCGTAGAGGTTGTCGTCGGCGCGCGCCAGCAGGCCCTCCTTGCTCGGCCCGTCGTCCGGCCAGACGGCGACGCCGAAGGAGCTGCCGAGCTGCGCGGCCGCACGCTCGGCGGCGGCGGTGGCATCGGCCTCGCCCGTCTCAGGCAGGAGCAGCGCGAACTCGTCGCCGCCGATGCGGAACGCGACGTCCGACGAGCGGCAGGTCTCGTTCAGGATGTCGGCCGTGCGGCGCAGCACGCGGTCGCCCTCCGCGTGGCCCGACACGTCGTTCACCGACTTGAAGCCGTCGAGGTCGAACAGCGCGACGCTCAGGCGCCCGCCGTAGCGGCGGCAGCGCTCGAGCTCGCGCGCGAGGCTCTCGTGG
>DATBKS010000040.1:0-7201 GCA_036555755.1 Thermoleophilaceae bacterium | reverse complement strand
CGGCGTGAGGTGATGGCGTCCCAGGTCTCCATGGCGGCGGAGCTTACGCCGCCATGGAACCTGAGACCGGTCTGACTAGCGCCGCAGCTTCGGGTGCAGCGTGAGGTGCGTCGCACGCTGCCCCTTCGGCGTCACGGTGATCTTCAGGCTGAGCGACTTCACGTGCCGGTTGCGAAACAGCTTGCGGGCGTTCTTCGACAGCTTGACCTTGAGCCTGGCCACGCCGTTCTTGTTCGCCTTGGCGTGACCCTTGGCGAGCTGCTTGAGCGCGGCCGAGTGCACGCGGGCATTGAGCGTGAGCCCGACGCTGCTCGACGGGGGCAGGTTCTTGATCGTCAGCGTGACGAACTTGCTGTGGCGCGTGAGCCTGCCGAGCCTGACCGACGAGCGCTTGAACTTGAACGGCGGCGTCTTCACCGGCGGTTGCGCGGGCGGCGGCGTGACCGGCGGCGTCACCTTGACCGGCAACGGCGGGACCGTGAAGGTCACGTCGCTCGGGCTCAGCGCGTACTGGGCGCCCTGCGCGAAGCCGCGCACGTGGTACGTGGTCCCCGGCTTGAGATCGATGAGGTCCAGCGTGCGTGACTGGGGACCCGATGCGGTCAACTGGTCCTCCGCGTACAGCACCGGCGAGCCGTCGCGCGCGGGACCCGAGCTGTCGACGAGGACGCCATATGTGCCGCTGGCGCCCTTCAGGTCGATCGTCAGCGGGATCGCCGCGGCGTAGTGCCCGGTGACGACCGGGGTGCCGACGGATACGTCGGGTACGTCCCCGCTCGCCGCGGGCGTGGTGAACGTCAGGTCGCCAGTGTCCGCGCTGCCCGCCGGGCTCGTCACCGTCGCCTTCCAGTGATATTCGGTTCCCGGCTGGAGGTAGCGGAACGTCGCGCTGCCGTTGAGGATGCCGGGACCGACGCCCTGGTCGGCGAGGGACTCGCCGTAGGCGGTCGTGGTGCCGTATTGGACGCTGAGCGTTCCACCCTGCCCGTTCAGGTCCCCGCCCAGGAAGTACAGCTGGCTCGTGGCCGAGTCCTCGGGCGGATAGTCGACGGGTGCGGTTAGGGTCGGCGGGGCGCACGCGCTTCCGCCGGTCTCCGTGAAGTCCCTGACCAGCGGGGTCGGGTCGATGTTGTAGGCCAGGTCCACCTCCGCGGCCTGCATCTCATGGGGGCCGTTGCAGAGCGGATTCGTCGTGGTCCCGCCCGTATTGCCGCAATAGCTCGAGGTGAGGGGCGGCTGGCCATCCAGCTTGCAGCGGATGTCGACCTCGAACGAACGCTCTGAGCCGGCGAAGCCCCAGTCGATGGACGAGTTGCTCGTGCTTCCAGACGCCCCACCGAGGAGGCTGGTGTCGGGACCCTGGTTGTCGACGCTGAAGCGCTCGATCGCGGGCGTCGGATCCGGCACCCCGGCGACGACTGCCCTCACCGCGAACTGGTGGCTCCCGCTCAGATCGTCGTAGGACACCGGCGAGACGCAATGCGAGAACGCCGCGCCGTCCAGCGAGCACTCGAACGTCGCGCCGTCCTCATCGGAGTAGAAGTCGAACGAGGGCGTCTGCCTGGGACCGCTCTTGGTGTAGGCGTCGGCGTTCAGCTGTGCCCCGGCGACGCTGTGCAGAGTGGCGATCTGGGTGTCCGGAGCGGCGGGCGGCGGCGGCGCGGCCGTCGGGTTCGCGTGGAGGTAGAACGAGCCCTGGTCAGCGCCGTAGCCGGCGACCTGCACGTGGTAAGTCGTCCCGGCGGTTGCATCGAATGCGACGCTGCTGCCCACTTCGGAGTCTCCGCCCTGGCACACGCCGTCGCCGTCGTCGTTGGCGCCCACCTGGGTCGCGGCGCCGATCGTGTCGCCGGTGTAGACCCCGAGCACCGAGTCGAAATCGGTTCCTCGGTCGCAGGTCGCGATCGTGTAGTTGGTGGTCTCGGGCGCCTGGAACGAGTACCAGACCGAGTTTCCGCATTTCGGCGCTTCGGTCAGCGTCGTGCAGTCGTTCTCGGTGATGTAGATCGTGTACGGGGACCCGTTATTACCTTCCGGGTTCGGCTCGTCGGCCTGTGAGGTGGCGTCGACGTTCGTGCCGGAGATGGCGTCGCCCGTTGTGAGCGTCAGCGGGTTGGCGAAGTCGTCATTGGAAGGCGGCGCCGCGCTCGCGGCGGCCGGGAGAACTACCAGGGCGATCAAGATCGAGAAGGCGGCGGCGAGCAGCCGCGGCTTGAGACCGGAAGGCATCAACGCGAGTCCTTTGTGAGAGGGATGAGCCGCAATCGAGCCTATGTCGCGTACCCCAACCGGCGCTAGTACGCCTAACCGAACCTTTGCGGGATCCCACCCGCACTAGGTCAGAAATCAGACGGGGGGACGGCGATTACGCCGAGAAGAAGCGCGCGGGGTTGCCCACGAGCATCTGATCGATCTGCTCCTGCGTCACGCCGTTCTGGAGCAGCGCGGGCAGCACCTGGTTCGAGATCAGGAGGTAGTCCGGATTCTCGTCCGCGAAGGCGGGGTCCCCGACCATGAAGTCGTAGAAGCAGGCCGCGTCGTGGCCGAGGTGGATCTGGTCGGTGTAGCCCTCGCTCACCAACGCGGTGAGCGTGCGGATGCGGTCCGGCAGCGGGTTGAAATGGTCGATGCCGAAGCGATCGAGCCCGAGCGACGCACCGCTCGAGGCGATCGCGCGGATGTAGTCGAGGTCGTTGCTGTCGCCGACGTGGGCGATGACGATGCGCTTCGGGTCCACGCCGTGCCCGGTGAGCGCCTCGAGCGTGGGCAGCCCGGTCTTGGCGGTCGAGTTCGTGTGGACCATGATCGGCGCGCCGGTCTCGTTGCTCGCGAGCGCGATCGACTCGAGGATGCGCGGCACGTCGCCGACGATCCCGTGGTGCTCGACCGCGCACTTGAGGAAGGCGGCCTTCACCCCCGTGTCGTCGATGCCCTCGCGGATCTCGCGCACGAACACGTTCGCCACCGCCTCGGGACTGCGGTAACCGAAGAAGTTCGGCATCTCGAGGAACGCGTACACGCCGGTGGCGACCACGATGTTCAGGTCCACCGACTCGTTGACGCGCTGGATGCGCGGGATGTAGCGGCCGAGGCCGAGCACCGTGGGGTCGACGATCGTGTGGATGCCGCCCTCGCGGAGGCGCGTGAGCTTGGCGATGGCGTCCGTGACGCGCTCTTCCTCGTCCCAGTAGCGCGGGCCGAACACGGTGCCGTAGTTCTGGAGCGCCTCCGGCTGCATGATGAAGATGTGCTCGTGCATCAGGGTCGGGCCGAGCTCGCCGGTGTCGACGGGGCCCCTCACGGTCTCGACTGTGGCCATCGCGGCTGGCTCCTCTGGCTCAGGGTTCCTTCGGGTTCGCGGCGCGCACCGCGTCGGACAAATACTTCGCGCCGCCGTGGGCGGTCTGCCCGCCGTCGATGACGATCTCGGCGCCGGTCACGAACGACGACTCGTCAGAGATCAGGTAGACGACGAGCGGCGCCACCTCGTCGGGTTGTCCCACGCGGCCGAGCGGGGTGACTTCGATGTTGGCCTGGCGGAACGCCGCCGGCGCCGCGGCCGTCATCGGGGTCTCGATGTAGCCGGGCAGGATCGTGTTGACGCGGATCCCCTGCGGGCCGAGCTCCATGCTCGCGCTCTTCGACAGCCCGCGCAGGCCCCACTTGCTGATGCAGTAGCCCACCGCGTGATAGCCGACGAGCCCGGCGATCGAGCTGATGTTGACTATCGAACCGCCGTTCGACATGAGCGGCGCGACGGTCTGCATGCCGAGCATCGGCCCCACCACGTTCACGCCCACGACGCGATGCACGTCGTCGCCGGTGATGTCCGGCAGGCGGGTGCGCATCGCGATCCCCGCGTTGTTCACGAGGCCGTCGACATGCCCGTGTTCTTTGGCGATGTAGCCGCCGAGCTTCTGCCAGTCCTCCTCGGAGGTCACGTCGAGCGCCCGGCTCTCGATGCCGTCGCCCAGGTCGGGCGCCTTCACGTCGGTGGCGATCACCGTGGCGCCCTCGCTCGCGAGTGCCTGGGCCTCGACGGCGCCCTGTCCGCCGGCCGCGCCGGTGACGATCACGATCTTGCCCGCTACGCGCCCCATGTCAGGCGTCCTCGCGGCGGATCGGGTCGCTGCCGTCCCAGCCGACCGAGGCGAGCTGGATTTGGGAATACAGACGTTCCTGTCCCTCGGTGTGCTCCACCAGCTCGATCATCCCGGGTAGGTCGCGCGTGGCGTCCATGTAGACCACGCGCGAGCCGGATGGCAGGCGGTCGAAGAAGGCCTCCGGGTAGCCGAGCGCGTTGTAGCGCTGGACGTCCTCGTCGAAGGTCGTGGTCATGATCGCCCAGTGGTGGAAGCCGTAGGTCCGCGGGCCGTCGCCCTCGTGGAACACGGACGGCGATTCGTCGTGCTGCATGATCAGCTCAACCATCGCATGGCCGCTGAAGGCGCGCGCGACGCTGAAGACGGCCTCGGTGTGCTGGCCGCGGTAGCGCGCCGCTGGTGGCTGGAACGGGCCGCGCACGAACCAGGGACCCACTCCGAGCCGCTCCACGAAGTCGCTCATCCCGGCGTCGATGTCCTCGACCACGTAGGCGAACTGGCACAGCGCACCGGCCGGCTGACCGAAGCCGAGCTGCATCAAGCCTTACCTCCTTGTTGTGTTGACGACGACTCGGCGAGCGCCGCACCCTGGCGCGCGCGCTCGACCATCTCATCCGGGTAGATGGCGAAGTGCTCGAAGGTGCCGAGAACGCGCTCGCGCGCGACGACGAAGTCGAGCACCGCGGGGATGCCCTGAGCGTTGGCCTCGAGTGCGCGGGCGATCGCCGCCTCAACGCCGTCGGGATCCTCCACGTGTTCGCCGTGGCAGCCGCAGGCGCGCGCGATCGTGGCGAAGTCGGGCTGGACCGTGAAGTCGGTGGCGATGATCCGGTCCTCGAGCGCGAACTGCTGGATGTCGCGGATCGAGCCGAGGGCGCCGTCGTTGAGCACACACCAGGTCACGCCCAGCCGGTACTCGGCCGCCACCGGAAGGACGTTCATCACCATCTGGAAGGAGCCGTCGCCCACGAAGCAGACGGCGGGGCGGTCCGGATGGACGAGGCGCGCCGTCGGCAGCCCCGCCGCCACGAAGCCCATCCCGTAGAAGCTCGACGGCACGATCGTCGAGCGTGGTTCGTAGACCTTGAAGTACGGCGTCGCGCCCGCCATGTGCTGCGCCAGGCAGCCGACGTCGAACGCCACCGTGGTCTCGCGCGGGAACGCCTCGCGGATCGCCCGGATCGGGCGCAGCGGATGCATTGGCTGCTCCTCGCCCGCCGCCTGCTGCGCGATCTCCGCGTCGAGCCGCGCCATCTCGTCGGCCACGGCAAAGGTGCGCGGGTGATCGAGGTAATTGGAAATGCCGCTGTCCCTCAGTGCGTCGATCAGCTGCTCCGCCAGCGTGCGCACGTCGGCCACGATCGCGATCTGCGCCGGCACGCTGCGGCCGAGCTCGGCCGGCTCGATGTCCACCTGGATGTAGGTGGCGTCGGGCGACGGCACGGTGCCTGGCTTCCAGTTGGTCTCCATCTCCTCGAAGCGGGCGCCGAGGCCGAGCACCACGTCGGCTTCCTGGAGGAGGCGGGCCGACAGAGCCGTCTTGTGGGCGCCCAGCCCACCGGCCGAGAGCAGGTGGTCGTCTGGGATCGTGCCGCGGCCGGCGAGCGTGGTGAGTACCGGGATCGCCAGCAGCTCGGCCAGCGCCCGGACCTGCTCCGAGGCCTCAGACATGAGGGCACCGCCGCCCGCGACGATCAAGGGGCGCTCGGCGCGCGCGAGCGCCTCGGCCGCGGCGGCCACCTTGGCCGCGCCGCCGGGCGGCCGCGCCTGGCGCTCGACCGGCAGGTAGTCGCCCACCGAGATGTCGCTGTGCAAGAGGTCGCGCGGGATGTCCACCAGCACCGGGCCCGGCCTCCCGGCGCGTGCGACGGCGAAGGCCTGGCGCAGTACGTCGACAATCAGGTCGGTGCGATCGACGCGCACGGCCCACTTCGTCACCGGCGCGAAGATCTGGTCGGTGGGCACCTCCTGGGAGGCGCCGCGCTCGGCCGTAGCGGTGGCGCCACGTCCGGCCAGGATCACGATCGGCAGGCAGCCTACGTACGCCTCGGCGATGCCGGTCAGCAGGTTCGTGCAGCCGGGACCGGCGGTGACCAGGCAGATGCCCGGCTCGCCGGTGAGCTGGGCGTGGGCCGCGGCCATGCTGGCCGCCGTCTGCTCGTGCCTGACCAGCACGTGCGTGATCTCAGGCGTCGCGTAAAGCGCGTCGTAGATGCCGATCACGTGACCGCCGGGCAGGCCGAACACGTGCTTCACGCCCTCGGCGCGCAGCACGTCGACTATCGCCTGGCCAGCTGACTTGGTCTCCAACGAGTGCCCCTTCCCGGCAGTGTCGTACAAGTTGAATTGGGTTTCAAGTTCGTGAGATACGCTGGCGCAATGAGCGAGGTTCGCGTTGCGATCGTCACCGGAGGCGCCGGTGGGCTGGGCTCCGCGATCGTGCGCCGGCTCCTCGACGACGGCCTGCGCGTCGCGGTCGCCGACCTGGCGCCGGAGGACCCTGGCTCGGACGCCGCGATGGCCGTCGCGGTCGACGTGGCCGACCCCGCGTCCGTCGACAGCATGGTCGCCGCCGTCCACGGGCGCTTCGGAAACGTCGACGTTCTCGTGAACAACGCCGGCATCGCCGGACCCACCGCGCCGGTGCATGAGTACCCGGTCGAGGACTGGCGCCGCGTGCTCGAGATCAACTTGGGAGGCGCCTTCCATTGCACGCGCGCGTGCCTGCCGGACATGATCGAGTCGGGCTGGGGGCGCATCGTCAACATCGCCTCGATCGCCGGGAAAGACGGCAACCCGGACATGGCCGCCTACTCGGCCTCCAAGGCGGGGCTGATTGCGCTCACCAAGTCGGCGGGCAAGGAGAACGCGCGCACCGGCGTGCTGATCAACTGCGTGGTGCCGGGCGTGATCGAGGCGGGGCTCACAGCCAAGACAACGGATGAGGAACGCGAGCTTTTCCTGTCGCGCGTGCCGATGGGGCGCATGGGCAAGCCCGAGGAGCTCGCCGAGCTCGTCTCGTGGCTGGCATCGGAGCGGTGCTCGTTCAGCACGGGGGCGACGTACGACCTATCGGGCGGCCGCGCCGTCTACTGAGT
>DATBKS010000039.1:0-3545 GCA_036555755.1 Thermoleophilaceae bacterium | reverse complement strand
CGATCCGCGGCGACACGCCGCGCTGGGTGACTTTGATGCCGCGCAGCTTGCCCTTCACCCACGAGCCGAGCCGGCGCTGGAGGCGCGCGGTGGTGGTCCGGATCTGCCAGCGGTGCTTGGGCGAGATGTTGTCGTACGGGTCCTTCACGCCGACGAGATACGGCTCGGGCTTCGCCCCGTAGAAGACGTTCTGGATGTCCTCGGTCTCGCCGCCGGACGTGGAGAAGAAGTACGCCGCGATCACCTCGCCCTGGTAGCGGAGGACCTGGCTCGCGGTGGAGTCCACCGCTGCGTTGGAGGACGGCTGCTCGGCGTCGGCGCCCTTGTAGACCTGCGAGCGCGTGTCCGGGTACTGGTCGAACACCGGGCCGCCCGCGTCGGTGGCGAGCGCGTAGCTGCGCGCCGCCACAGCCTGCGCCTGAAGCGCCGCCGGCGCCCACGAGGTGGGCATCTCGCCGGGCACGACGCCCTTCACGTAGTCGTCGAGGCTGGCCACGTTTACCACGGCGAGGCCGCTGAACGGGCTCGGGCGGAACTCGAGCGTGCCGCGGTAGTGACCCGCGTTCACGCCGTTCATCGCGCGCCCGTTCAGCCGCAGCAGCCCGCTTGAGCTCGTGATGTCGAGCGGTTGGTCGAAGTGCCCGAGCTGCTTGCCCTTGGGGTCGTACAAGATCACGCGGCTGAGGCCGCTCAGCTTCACGCGGTAGGTCTTGCGCGGGTTGAGCGCATGGCCGCCGCCGTCGGTGGCACCCGTGAAGGTGGCCGTGCGGTTGCCCGTCTCGAGCAAGACGCGCACGTCGCCGGTCGCCTTCGACAGGTCGGTGCCCGTGTAGTAGTGGGCGAGGATCTGCTTGTAGTCGAAGCCGTGCTTGGCGTACCCGTAGGCGCCGTACTGGCTCATGCCGATGCCGTGGCCAAAACCCGCGCCGCGAATGATCTGGCGCGTGGCTGCGCTCGCCGCCTGGGGCAGCGCGAGCATCGCGATGAGCGTGAAAGGAATGGCTAGACGGCGCATGGAGGGTGCGTCAGCGAGGGTAGTCGGCACCTACCCGAACAAGCTTGACCGTACAGAGTCGCGCTCCGCCCAGACGTTTTTACCCGCGTTGTTAGAGTCAAATTCAGAGTGGCTTCCCGCAAAGCATCTGATGTCTTCGTCGAGTGCCTGGAGGCCGAAGGCGTCAAGCACGTGTTCGGTATACCGGGCGAGGAAACGCTGGATCTCAACGAATCGCTCGCCGACTCCTCGATCGACTTCGTACCTGTTCGACACGAGCAGGGCGGGGCCTACATCGCCGACGTATACGGCCGCCTGACCGGCCGCGCGGGCGTCTGCCTGGGCACGCTCGGGCCCGGCGCTATGAACCTCACCACCGCCGTGGCGGATGCGTTCCTCGACCGCGCGCCGCTCGTCGCGCTCACCGGCCAGGGCGACCTCGAGCGCATGCACAAGGAGTCGCACCAGTACATCGACGTGCCGCAGGTGTTCGCCCCGATCACGAAGTGGAACGCGCGCCTGTCCGACCCGGCGATCATCCCCGAGGTCGTACGCAAGGCGTTCAAGGTCGCGGAGTCGGAGAAGCCCGGCGCAACACACATCGAGCTGCCCGAGGACGTAATGGCGGCCGAGATCGAGGCCGAACCGCTGCCGCGTCGCAGGCCCGTTCAGCCCGAGCCGAGCGCGCGCGAGCTGCTCAAGGCGGCCGACATCATTCGCGGCGCGCTCAACCCTGTCGCGCTCGCCGGCAACGGCGTGATCCGCGCGAACGGTGCCCCCGCGCTGCGCGAGTTCGTGCGCGCCACCGGCATCCCCGCGGCCGAGACCTTCATGGGCAAAGGCCTGCTCACTCCCGACGACCCACGCGGCCTCGGCTCCGTCGGCCTCCAGTCGGGCGACTACTCGATGGCGGGCTTCGACGAGGCCGACGTGGTGATCGCGATGGGCTACGACCTGGTCGAGCACTCGCCCGAGCACTGGAACCCGAAGCGCGACAAGAAGATCATCTGCATCGACTCGCTAGCCGCCGAGATCGACGAGTACTTCATGCCCGAGGTCGAGCTGATCGGCGACATCTACCACATCCTCGCCAGGCTGGCCGAGGAGTGCCGGCACGTGCCGCACTCGGGTGGATCGCAGCGCCTGCGCGAGGTCGTGAGCGGCCGCTTCGAGGCGGCGAAGAACGACCAGCAGTTCCCGATGCAGCCGCCGCGCGCGCTGTACGAGATCCGCAAGGCGCTCGGACGCAACGACATCCTCATCTCGGACGTCGGCCTCCACAAGCTTTGGATAGGGCGCATGTTCCCCGCCTACGAGCCCAACACGGTGCTGATCGCCAACGGGCTCGCGGGGATGGGCTTCGCGATCCCGGCCGCGATCGCCGCGAAGCTCGTCCATCCCGACCGCAAGGTCGTCGCCGTGAACGGCGACGGCGGCTTCATGATGAACAACCAGGAGCTCGAGACCGCGGTGCGGCTGAAGACGCCGTTCGTCTCGGTGATCTGGGAGAACAGCCAGTACGGCTCGATCGTCTGGAAGCAGGACAAGAAGTTCGGCCGCCACTTCGGCACGGACTTCAGCAACCCGGACTTCGTCAAGCTGGCGGACGCCTTCGGCATGCCGGCCTGGCGCTGCGAGGAGATCGGCGACTTCGGCCGCCACCTGCGCCACGCGCTCGGGCTCGACGTCCCGTCGCTGATCGTGGTGCCGATCGACTACTCGATCGACGTGTCCATCTCAGAGGAACTCGGAACGGAGACAGTGGCCGCATGACCATCACAGCCGACAAAGAGAAGACCGTCGTCGACAGCGTCCCGACCCAGCTGTTCATCGGCGGGGAGTGGCGCGACGCGTCGGGCGGCGCGACGCTGGACGTGGAGGATCCCTCGACCGGGGAGGCGATCGGCTCGGTCGCGGACGGGACGGCCGAGGACGCCGTCGCGGCGCTGGATGCGTGCGTCGCGGTGCAGGCGGAGTGGGCGGCGCATCCGCCGCGCGAGCGCGGGGAGATCCTGCGCCGGGCGTGGGAGAAGCTGACCGAGCGCGCCGACGATCTGGCGCTGCTGATGACGCTCGAGATGGGCAAGCCGCTGGCGGAGAGCAAGGCGGAGATCGCCTATGCGGGTGAGTTCTTCCGCTGGTTCGCCGAGGAGGCGGTGCGGATCGAGGGGCGCTTTGCGACGGCGCCGAACGGCCAGGGCCGCTTGATCACGCTCCAGCAGCCGGTGGGGCCGTGCTACGCGATCACGCCGTGGAACTTCCCGATGGCGATGGGGACCAGGAAGATCGGCCCGGCGATCGCGGCCGGCTGCACGATGGTGATCAAGCCGGCGCAGCAGACGCCGTTCTCGATGCTCGCGCTGGCGAAGATCCTCGAGGAGGTCGGGCTGCCCGCCGGCGTGCTGAACGTGATCACCTCGTCGTCGTCGAGCGAGGTGTCGAAGCCGATCATCGGCGATTCCCGGCTGCGCAAGCTCACGTTCACGGGCTCCACCGAGGTGGGGCGTACGCTGGTCGAGCAGTCCGCCCCGGGGCTGCTGCGCACATCGAT